>CAMADY010000011.1 GCA_945831805.1 uncultured Prevotellaceae bacterium | reverse complement strand
TGTAATCTCTGTATTCTTATGTCCGCGTATCACACCGCTCTTACGGTCCACCGTGACACCGGGGAAGTTACCTACATGCTGGTTGGCACCAGTAAGCTGGTTAAACAACGTTGTCTTGCCGCAGTTCTGGTTACCGGCAAGCGCGAAGGTCAGCTTCGTACCCTCTGCCACAGGGTTCTCATGCTCTGCGTCATGATAACGTCCGCCCTCACCAAGACCAGGGTGAGCCATATCCTCTCCCTCTCTTGTCACAGGATTGTAGGCAGGTTTGTCAACATCAGACTTCTCCACCTCTATCTCGCCAGCCTCCGCTTTCCTCAGCGTCAGCGTATAACCACGCAGCTCTATCTGCATAGGGTCGCCGGTAGGTGCGAACTTCTTCACATTTACCACCACACCGGGAACTATTCCCATATCAAGGAAATGCTGTCGCAGCGCACCGTCGCCGCCTATGGCTCTCACCACGACCGCCTGACCTTTCTCTATGTCATTAAGTGTCATCATATTATGTTTTTATCTTTTCCCGACGCAAAGTTATACATTAATTTTTGCAAACGTGTTGCAAACGGACATTTTTTACCCATGCAAAACCAAAATACCTAAAAATGATGATAGATGATGCTTTTATAACACTTGCTACGGCTAAGAACCTTATAAAACAAAAGAAACGACACATCGCTGTGTCGTTCTTCTGCGCGCTCCCTCTTGGGCTTGAACCAAGGACCCCCTGATTAACAGTCAGATGCTCTAACCAACTGAGCTAAGGAAGCAGTTTTGCAATAACAGACCTGAGTGGAAGCCTCATTTCTGAATTGCGAGTGCAAAGGTACTATGTTTTTTTGAAACTACCAAACTTTTTTGCAACTTTTTTTTGTTTTATGTAAAAAAAGTATGAAATAATGAAAAAAAAACATTGAAAACGCTTGTCTTTCCGAATAAAATATGTAATTTTGCAGTTGTATATTGTTACGCATAATTTTTAAAACTATGAAAAGAAATATCATAATACTTGTACTGATGCTCCTTTCCGTAACCTGCTTTGCAGAGCAGAAGGGCAGGAACCGTGCTTTCAGCGTGGCTCGCAACCTTGAGACTTTCTCTGCCATCTACAAGCAGCTCGACATGATGTACGTGGATACGCTGGACGCTGACGTTACGGTGGGTGCCGGCATCAGGGCGATGCTTCGTTCGCTGGATCCATATACGGAGTACTATGCTGCCGACGAGGTTCAGAAGCTGAAGCAGATGATAACGGGTAAGTATGCGGGCATCGGTGCGCTGATAAAGCACGACCTGCGCCTCGACCGTGTCATCATCGATGAGCCTTACGAGGGAATGCCGGCGGACGTGGCAGGTCTGAAGAAGGGCGACATAATACTCTCCATCGACGACTCCTCGATGGTCGGCAAGCCGGTGGCGTATGTCAGCGAACACCTGCGCGGAGACCCGGGAACGACCTTTCTTCTTAAGGTCTGGAGACCTTCGGAAGAAATAGGTAGTAAGGAAGAGTTAACAAGTAATAAGTCCGCGGCGAAGGACGGTAAGGCTAAAAAGGCAAACGGTAAGGCCACTGCGGCAAACATCAAGTCCGCGGCTTCTGACGAGATAACGAGCAAGAAGGGCAGGTTCCTCAGCTTCAAGATTACGCGTAAGGCGATACAACTCCCGTGCGTACCTTATTATGGTATGATAGGCGACGGCATCGGCTACCTCATGCTCACGCAGTTTACTGACGACTGTGCACGCGATGTGCGCCGAGCTCTTATAAACATGCGCCAGCAGGGACTGAAGGGTCTCGTCTTCGACCTCCGCGACAACGGTGGCGGCTCTCTTCAGGAGGCAATAAAGATAGTAAACCTCTTCGTGCCAAAGGGTTTGACGATAGTTACGACGAAGGGTAAGCTGAAACGCTCGAACGGTGAGTTCCGGACGGAGGCAGAGCCTCTCGACAGCGTGATGCCGATGGTGATGCTCGTCAACGGCAATACCGCATCGGCAAGCGAGATAACGAGTGGCTCACTGCAGGACCTCGACAGGGCTGTGGTGATGGGTACGCGAACCTACGGCAAGGGACTTGTGCAGCAGCCGGTGGATCTGCCGCATAACGGTTCGCTGAAGGTCACCATCTCTAAATACTTCATTCCTTCCGGCCGCTGCATACAGGCCATCAACTACAAGCACACGGGCGGCGGATACATAGAGCACATCCCCGATTCCCTGACGCATGAGTTCAAGACCCGCGGCGGCAGGACGGTGCGTGATGGCGGTGGCATAAAGCCGGATGTGGAGGTGAAGGCGGACTCGCTGCCGAACATCGTGCTGTACCTCAACGGCAATGGCGTTGACTCCACGGAGGTGGCGCAATACTACGTGATGGACTACATCCGCAAGCATCCGCAGATAGCGCCTGCCAATGACTTCCACCTTACCGACAAGGATTTTGCAGAGTTCAAGGAGAAGGTGCTCAGCAGTGGTTTCAAGTACGACCGCGAGACGAGCAGGCAGTACGACCGCCTCGTTGAGATGGCGAAGTTCGAGGGATACTACGAGGACTCCAAGGCGGAGTTTGAGGCACTGAAGGCAAAGCTGCAGCATAACCTCGGTCGTGAGCTGGACAACAACCGCGAGATAATCTGCCGCATGATAGAGAACGACATCATACGCGCGTATTATTATCAGAAAGGTGGCATCTCGTCAACGCTGAGCTCCGACACGCAGGTGCAGGCAGCGAAGAAGCTGCTGCTCAACGAAGAGGAATACCGTAGGGTCTTGCAAGGTAATAGGTAAAAGGTAATAGGAGAATAGTTTTTTCGATTATTATATTTTGGTAAGAAGTTTTCTGATTATCATATTTTGGTAAGAAGTTTTCTGATTATCATATTTTGATATTTTTTAGTAACATAACATTCCGGCGACAACCCCCAATGAGCAAACCGGCTCCCTCCCATTAGGGGGAGGGCAGGGGGAGAGGATTTATGAGTAAGGGAAAGAAAGGTGGCAAGCGCATGAATCGTGCGCAAGTCATAGAGAAACTGGAGGCGTTCTTCCGTTCGCAACCCGGACAGACGTTCTCTTTCAAGCAGATATTCAAGCAGCTCAAGTTTGACACCCATCCGCTGAAGATGCTCGCCATCGACGTGATGGAAGAGATGGCATGGGACGATTTCCTCGTACGTGTCACGGACTCCTCATATCGTCTGGCGGACAATACGCAGGTGATGGAGGGTACGTTCGTGGCTAAGGCCAACGGCAAGAACAGCGTTATCCCTGACGGCACCGACAAGCCTATCTTCGTGGCAGAGCGCAATTCGCTCTTCGCCATGAACGGCGACCGCGTGAGGTTCAGCCTCATGGCACGCCGCAGGAACCATATACGCGAGGCGATGGTGACGGAGGTGATACAGAGGAAGAAGGACCAGTTCGTTGGTCGCCTGCAGGTTGACGAAGACCTCGCTTTCCTCATTCCGCAGGAGCCGCTGTCCGCCAGCATCATCATTCCGAAGACAAAGCTCATGAAGGGCAAGACCGACGACCGTGCCGTCGTGAAGGTGGTGGCATGGCCTGACGCGTCGCACCGCAACATCCTTGCGGAGGTCATCGACGTGCTTGGCGAGAAGGGTAACAACGACGTTGAGATGAACACCATCCTCGTGCAGTACGGCCTGCCATACAAATACCCTAAGGAGGTGGAGGATGCTGCCAACGAGATCAGCGACGTCATCTCCGAGGAAGAGATTGCGAAGCGTGAGGATTTCCGTGACGTATGGACCTGCACCATCGACCCGCATGACGCGAAGGATTTCGACGACGCACTGTCGCTCCGTATGCTCGACGACGGAAAGTACGAGGTCGGCGTACATATTGCCGACGTGAGCCACTATGTCAAGGAGGGCTCTATAATAGACAAGGAGGCTCGTGCCCGTGCTACGTCAATATACCTTGTAGATAGAACCATACCGATGCTTCCGGAGCGTCTCTGCAACTACATCTGCTCATTGCGCCCTGACGAGGAGAAGCTCGCATACTCCGTAATCTTCACCCTCGACGAAGAGGCTGAGATAAAGGACTACCGCATCGTGCATACCGTCATAAAGAGTAACAGAAGGTATGCGTATGAGGAGGTGCAGAAGATAATAAGCCCCACCCCGACCATCCCCAGTAGGGAGGGGGATAAAGATGCCTCTGATCCTTATGCAGAGCAGCTTAAAACCCTCGACCGTCTCGCCAAGAAGCTTCGCGAGAGGAGGTTCAAGAATGGCAGTGTACGCTTTGACCGTGAGGAGATGCGCTTCGACATCGACGAGACGGGTAAGCCTGTGCGCTGTTACTTCAAGCGCTCCCTCGATGCCAACAAGCTCATCGAGGAGTTCATGCTCCTTGCCAACAAGACCGTGGCGGAAAGCATCGGTAAGGTGAAGAAGGACAAGAAGGCTAAGACGCTGCCATATCGTGTTCACGACAATCCTGACCCTCAGAAGCTTGAGACGCTGCGCTCCTTCGTCGTGAAGTTCGGCTATAAGCTGAAATCGACGAGCACGAAGGGCGCTACGGCACGTGCCCTTAATGCGTTGATGGACGAGTGCGAAGGCAAGAACGAGCAGAACGCCATACAGCTCGTGGCGCTGCGTGCCATGATGAAGGCAAAGTACTCCACCCACAACATCGGGCACTTCGGACTCGCCTTCGACTACTACACGCACTTCACGTCGCCTATCCGCCGCTATCCCGACACTATGGTGCACCGCCTGCTGACGCATTATGCCGAAGGCGGCAAGAGTGCCAACCAGGATAAGTACGAGGAGCTCTGCGAGCATTCCAGCGAGATGGAACAGATAGCTGCGAATGCAGAGCGCGACTCCATCAAGTACAAGATGGTGGAGTTCATGAGTCAGTTCATCGGACAGGAGTTTGATGCGCATGTCTCCGGCATCACGAGCTACGGCATCTACGCCGAGATTGACGAGAACCACTGCGAGGGCATGATAGCCATCCGCGACCTCAACGATGACTACTACGAGTTCGATGAGCGCAACTTCTGCCTCGTTGGCCGCCGTCGCCACAACAGATACTCCCTCGGCGATGCCCTCCGCATCAAGGTTGCCAAGGCAAACCTCGACAAGAAGCAGCTGGACTTCGTTCTTGCGGAAGATTAAAGCGAAATTGCGAAGTGTGCGAAACTCTTAAACATTGTTAAATAATTGGTGATATTTTGCGTATGTCGCTAAATATCACTAATTTTGTGCGATTTATATTTAAGAATGCAGTCGGGCAAGGTGCCAGGCTGTCTAAGATGAACAGTTAAAACAATAAAAATTAAATGAACGTAATTACAAAAACCGTTTCACTGCCTGATGGACGTACCATCACCGTTGAAACAGGAAAGCTGGCAAAGCAGGCTGATGGTTCTTGTACCCTGAAGATGGGTAACACCGTACTGCTCGCCACCGTTTGTGCAGCAAAGGACGCCGTTCCTGGCACAGACTTTATGCCACTCCAGGTAGAATATCGTGAGCAGTATGCTGCTGCAGGACGTTTCCCTGGTGGTTTCACAAAGCGTGAGGGTAAGGCAAGCGATGAGGAAATCCTCACATGCCGCCTTGTTGACCGTGCCCTCCGTCCTCTTTTCCCAAGTGACTATCATGCCGAAGTCTATGTTAACGTGATTCTTTTCAGTGCCGACGGCGTTGATCAGCCAGATGCCCTCGCAGGCTTCGCTGCATCATGCGCACTGGCATGTTCAGATATTCCTTTCGAGTGTCCTATCTCTGAGGTTCGCGTAGCTCGCGTCAATGGTGAATACGTCATCAACCCTACCTTCGCTCAGATGGAGGAGGCAGACATGGACCTCATGGTCGGTGCTACTGCTGAGAACATCATGATGGTTGAGGGCGAGATGAAGGAAGTGCAGGAGGTTGATCTTCTCAATGCCCTCAAGGCAGCTCACGAGGCTATCAAGCCAATGTGTGAGATGCAGAAGGATCTGATGAAGGAGCTCGGCACTGACGTTAAGCGTGAGTACTGCCACGAGGTCAACGACGACGACCTCAAGGAGCAGGTTAAGAAGGAGTGCTACCAGAAGGCCTACGACGTTGTCAAGCAGGCTCTTGAGAAGCATGCTCGCGCTGAGGCTTTCGAGGCTATCAAGGAAGAGTTCAAGGTAGCGTATGCTGCTGCTCACACAGACCTCACCGAGGACGAGATGGAGGAGAAGTATGCTCTCGTTGACAAATACTACCACGACGTAGAGAAGGACGCTATGCGTCGCTGCATCCTCGACGAGGGGGTACGTCTCGACGGACGTAAGACAGACGAGATCCGCCCTATCTGGTGCGAGACATCTCCACTGCCAATGCCTCACGGATCATCTATCTTCACACGTGGCGAGACACAGTCGCTCACTACATGTACCCTCGGTACGAAGATGGACGAGAAGATGGTTGACGGCGCACTCGAGAAGTACTACATGAAGTTCCTTCTCCACTATAACTTCCCTCCATTCTGTACTGGTGAGGCAAAGGCACAGCGTGGCGTAGGTCGTCGTGAGATTGGTCACGGTCACCTTGCATGGCGTGGTCTCAAGGGACAGATTCCTGCTGACTTCCCTTACACAGTACGTGTCGTTTCGCAGATTCTTGAGTCTAACGGCTCTTCTTCTATGGCTACCGTATGTGCCGGTACACTCGCACTCATGGACGCTGGCGTTCCAATGAAGAACCCTGTATCAGGTATCGCCATGGGTCTTATCAAGAACCCAGGTGAGGACAAGTACGCAGTGCTCTCTGATATCCTCGGCGATGAGGACCACCTCGGCGACATGGACTTCAAGACTACCGGTACGAAGAACGGTCTTACTGCTACACAGATGGATATCAAGTGTGACGGTCTCTCATACGAGATTCTTGAGAAGGCTCTCGCACAGGCAAAGGCAGGTCGTGAGCACATCCTCGGATGCATCACCGACACTATCGCTGAGCCACGCGCAGAGCTGAAGCCACAGGTACCACGTATCGTACAGATCGAGATTCCTAAGGAGTTCATCGGTGCTGTCATCGGCCCTGGCGGTAAGATCATCCAGCAGATGCAGGAGGAGACTGGTGCTACCATCACCATCGACGAGGTTGACGGCGTTGGCAAGGTACAGGTTTCTGCACCAAACAAGGACTCTATCGACGCTGCTCTCGGTAAGATCAAGGCTATCGTTGCCATACCAGAGGTAGGCGAGGTATATGAGGGAACAGTACGTTCCGTAATGCCTTACGGCTGCTTCGTGGAGATTCTCCCGGGCAAGGACGGTCTGCTCCATATCTCAGAGATCGACTGGAAGCGCCTTGAGACTGTTGAAGAGGCAGGCATCAAGGAGGGCGACAAGCTTCAGGTGAAGCTCGTTGACATCGACCAGAAGACCGGCAAGTACAAGCTCTCCCATCGTGTGCTCATAGAGAAGCCAGAGGGTTACGTAGAGCGTGAGCGCCGTCCACGTCCAGAGCGTCGTCCACGTCCAGAGCGTCGTCCACGCAACGAAGAGTAAACGCTCTCCGTACAACGAAGAGTAAACGCTCTCCGTAGAATGAAGAGTAAACGCTCTCCGTAGAATGAAGAGTAAACGCTCTCCGTACAATTAAGAGTAATCGAGCTTTCCCTTTTGGGAAATCAAGTGGATAAAACAAAAATGCTCCGCAAAGTCATTAAGGCTTGCGGAGCTTTTTTTATATGTTGAGGTGTTACCTTTTTTATTATAGAGACAGTGTAGGGTAGGGGTGTCAAGGTTGTTTGTGTTACCTGTAGAGATACTGTTGTTTGTGTTACCTGTAGAGATACTGTATTAAGGACTGACCTACGGCTTTGAGCACATCCTTGTCGAGGTGGTTCATGTCGTCGTTGATGGTGTGCCACGTAGGACCGAAGCTGCTCTGTTCGCAGTCGGGATAGTAGGATATGATGTCTATCGTTGGCAGACCGGCCTCGTTGAGTGGCTTATGGTCATCGGTAACGGTGAAGCCCTGCTGGTTGATGAAGTAACTACCGAAGCCTGCCTCCGCTGCTGCAGCCCACACATCCCTCACAAGAGACTCCGCATAGTGCATCGACAGCCCCTCATGGTAGAAGTGCGCACCCTGTCCGCCTACCATGTCCAGCAGTATTGCAGCGACGGGCTGCTTGCCTTCAGGATAGAGCGACGAAAGGTTCTTGGCATAGTGCTGCGCACCGAGAGCCCATGTGTCCTCTGTGTCTGCTATGCCTGACCAGTCAGGAGCGCCATAGTCTTCCGCATCGAAGCATACGAAGGAGATAGAAGCCCCTCCCCAGCCCTCCCGAGGGAGGGAGTCGTTGGCGACAGAAGATGTGAGGTTATTACCATATTCGTTGATTATACGTGCGAGTTCGAGCATCACGCCGACACCCGACGCGCCATCGTTGGCTGCCATGACAGGCTTACGCCAGTTGGCAGTGTCGGGATCGTTGTCGGCCCACGGACGGCTGTCCCAGTGGGCGCAGATTACGATATGCGGCTTCGAAGCAGAAGAAACGCTGTCAGTGGTGCTTCCTGGAATGTCTATGGAAGCGATGATATTGGTGGAACGAAGCATCGTGCCGTCCCAACCCTTGAGGTCCGCCTTCTGTGTCTGCACCTCACAGCCGAACTCCTTGAACTTCTTTATTATCCATTCGGCACAGTCGTCGTGTGCCTTGCTGTTCATCGTGCGAGGCCCGAAGTCGCATTGCGCGGCACAATAAGCCAGTGCGCTGTCTGCGTTGAACACCGGACCGACGAGCTGTACCTCGTCTGCTGTTGCTTCTGCAACATTATTCTGCTGCTTGCATGATGTCAGCAGAACCGACAGCAATACTAAAAACGTAATTATCTTCTTCATTTTCCTTATTCCTTATTCCTTCTTACTTAGCTTGCGCTTGCACAAGCGCAAGCGTTCTGAGCCAGTTGCCGCCCCATATCTTGCGTATGTCCTCTTCGGAATAACGGCGGCGCAGGAGCTGTATCGTGAAGTTGATGAGCTCTGACGAGTCGTTCATTCCAGGCACGCCACCGTCACCGTCAAAGTCCGTTCCGATGCCTACGTGGTCTATGCCCATAATGTCTATCGCATGCTCTAAATGCGCGATTCCATCGAGGATTGTGGCTTCGTCGGTAGCTCTCAGGAATCCCGGATAGAACGTAGTGTGCGCTACGCCACCAGCCTTTGCCAGGGCCCGCAGCTGATCATCGGTGAGGTTACGCGGATGGTCACACAGTGCACGGCAGTTGGAGTGCGAACAGACGATAGGCGTCTTGCTTATCTCCAGCGCATCGTAGAAGCTGCTCTCTGCCGCATGGCTCAGATCCACCATGATGCCGAGGCGGTTCATCTCGTTGATGACCTGTTCGCCGAAGTCAGATACGCCGCCATGTGTCGCTGCACCCTTGGCAGAGTCACAGATGGCGTTGTCACCATTGTGGCACAATGTCATGTATGTTATGCCTCTCTCAGCGAAGTGCTGAAGGTTACGTATGTCGGAACCGATGGCGAGACCGTTCTCTATTGCCAGCACTATGCTCTTCTTCCCTGCGAGCTTGTTGCGCAGGAGGTCCTGCTCAGTACGTGCGAAAGCAACGTAGTCCGACTTCTTCTCTACAATTTTGCCGATTTCATCGAAGATAAAGTCGCAGTAGGCAGTAGGAGTAATATCAAACTTCCTGTCTTCGTCTCCGTTCCTACCCTTGAAGCTGTCGAGATGCACCAGCTCTGCGAACGATTTACCCTTGTATGATACCGGTCCTCCGTTAGTCTCTGTCGTTGGCTGAGGCAGGTAACACACCATGAAGGTAGCGTCCTGATGACCCTCCGTCATCTTGTGTAGGTCAACCTTTATGCGTTCATCCCTCTTTGTGAAGTCAACGCCCTGATGGAAGAACATCGGAGTGTCGCAGTGGGTGTCGAGGGTTACTATGCGCTGGTGCAGTCTCTTTGCATCATTGAACTCGGCAGCTCTCTCCACGAGCCACTGGAATAGCGGCAGTCCGTCCTCACCGAGCCATTCGGGATGCCACTGCACACCGAGGATGCTCTTCTCCTCGCTGCTCTCCATCGCTTCTATGACACCGTCCTTTGCGTATGCCACAGCCTTGAAGTGTTTGCCCGGGTCATCAACAGCCTGATGGTGGAAGGAGTTGACAGAAGCCCCACCCCGGCCCTCCCCAGTAGGGAGGGAGGAAGAAGCCCCACCCCGGCCCTCCCCAGAAGGGAGGGAGGAAGAATATGCATCTGATTCCGCACATGTTTCTGATGACGCTTTCCTATATATATTATATAAGGTGGAGCCCTCTACGATGTCTATCGTATGCGTTGCCTCCGAACGGTCTGCATCCTGGCTGTGTTTCACAAGAGAACACACTTCACCCGTTCTGGCGTCAGCTTCCCCCTCCCTTTTGGGGCTACCTTCTCCCTCCCTACTGGGGAGGGTCGGGGTGGGGCTTATATCCTGCTGCACATGTCCTTCGAGAGCCATGGCGAGCGTCTGCATGCCACGGCAGATGCCGAGCATCGGAATCTGTCGGTTGAAGGCGAGACGTGTGATGAGCAGTTCCGCACTGTCGCGCACCGCATTGATACCGTGGAGCTTTGGCGAAGGCTCCTCGCCGCACCACAGAGGGTTATAGTCGCCGCCACCGGTGAGAATCAATCCGTCAAGATGCTCCAGCGTGTTGATGACAACGCTGGCATCGGTGACCGGTGGAATGATGACAGGCACGCCACCAGCAGCAACAACCTGCTTGTGGTATGCATCGCGGATGTTGACGTCGATGTCACTATGGTTTCCTGTAAGACCAATCAAAGGCTTACGCTTCGCTTCTGGGAACGAAGAGTAAGCCTCTGCTGTCAGTCCGTCTATGGAGTATTGTTTCATAAACCGTATAACCGAATAAACCGAATAAACCGAATAACCGTATAACCGTATAACCGTATAACCGTATAACCGAATAAACCGAATAACCGTATAGCCGCTTAACCGTATAACCGCTTAACCGTATAACCGCTTAACCGCTTTCAACCGTTAATCCTCAATATGAATAGGCACGTCGCGCTTGATGCTCTGGTCGAGAGAGATGAGGGTCTCTGTTGACACCACGCCGTCGATGGACTGCAGGGTATCGTTTAGGAGAATCATCAGCTGCTCGTTGTCGCGAACATAGAGCTTCACGAGCATTGTGTAGGGACCTGTCGTGAAGTGGCACTCCACGATCTCTGGAATCTTCTCCAGCTTCTTCACCACATTCTTATACATAGAGCCGCGCTCAAGGCGTATGCCCACGTATGTGCATGTGCCATAGCCTACTGCCTTAGGGTTTACGGAGAATCCGCTGCCTGTGATGACACCGTCCTCCTTCATTCGCTCCACACGCTGATGAACGGCAGCGCGTGATACGCCGCAAACCTCCGCAACATCCTTGAAAGCGATACGTGCGTTGGCTGCGAGAATGGACATTATCTTTCTGTCCAATTTATCTACTTTTTCCATTTCTGTTGTGTTAGTATTTACAATTTGCAAGCAAAAGTACTACTTTTTGCGGAATTACGCAACAAAAACGAGTATTATTTTACAAAAATGAAAAAAAAAGTAACACTTTGCTATTATTTTGTTGTTTAGTTGTTAACCACCAAACCACTAACCAAGCATCGCCAGGGCCTTATTCTCTTCCGCTTCCATTATCTCGCGCTCGCCCGGACCTTTGTCGTTGATGCCGCAGAGGTGCAGAATGCCGTGTATGATGACGCGGTTGAGTTCCTCCTCATACGATTTGTTGAAGAGTTCCGCATTGGTGCGTATGGTGTCTAGTGATATCACGAGGTCACCGTTGATGACGTCGCCCTCATCATAGTCGAAGGTTATGATGTCCGTATAGTAGTCGTGCTGCAGGAACTCGCGGTTTACCTCGAGAATCTTTTCGTCGTCGCAGAAGAGATAGCCTATCTCTCCCACCTTCCTGCCATGGGCGGCAGCGACTTTCTTTATCCATGCCGACGTATCGCGCTTGCGGATCTTCGGCATCCTGACGTTTTCTGAACTGTAAGTAATCATGGATATGTCTTTTTTTTATGGCGATTAACGTTGAACTCTATGGAAGAAACGGTGTTATGTCTTTTCCGAAATACTGTAATTGCCTTATCGTAGTGCTTGAGATTGCCGTCAGCTCCGGCTTCGAGAAGAACAGCACGGTGTCGAGTCCGTCGCCAAGTAGCTTGTTGAACTCAGCCTGCTCACGCTCATATTCGAAGTCCTTCACCGAGCGCGCACCCTTCACTATGGCATGTGCGCCATGCCTCTTCGCAAGGTCTGCGGTGAGGTCGCTGTATGCCTCCACCACCACGCGCGGCTCTTTCTCATACACCTTCTCTATCGCTTTTACCCTATCCTCCACGTCTGCCACTGGCTTCTCGGGGTTATACCCCACGCCGATGACAATCCTGTCGAAGACGTTCAGCGCCCTCTCCACGATGTCCGCATGTCCTATGGTGAACGGATTGAAGCTGCCAGTAAATAATGCTGTTCTCATTAGTCAAACAATGATGGTGAAAGGATGTTGCTGTTGGAGGTGTATGGGTTGCGGTTGAGGTGCTTGTAGGCAAGCTCCGTCACCATGCGTCCGCGAGGGGTGCGCTTGAGGAAACCCTCCATGATGAGATATGGCTCATAGACATCCTCCACCGTACCGGCATCCTCGCCGATGGCTGTCGCTATGGTGCCGATGCCCACCGGTCCGCCCTGAAACTTGTCGATGATCGTCAGAAGTATCTTATTGTCGATTTCATCGAGGCCGTAAGAGTCTATATTCAGCGATTCCAGCGCTATCTTCGCTATCTTCATGTCGATGCTTCCATCACCCCTCACCTGTGCGAAGTCACGCACACGGCGAAGCAGTCCGTTGGCAATACGTGGCGTACCACGTGAGCGACGTGATATCTCATCACATGCCGCATCGCTGATAGGCACCTTCAGCAGGCTTGCCGAGCGACGTATAATCTTCGCCAGCGTCTGCGGATCATAGTACTCCAGGTGCATATTGATGCCGAAACGCGCACGCAGCGGAGCCGTCAGCAGACCACTTCTTGTCGTTGCACCGATGAGTGTGAAGGGGTTAAGGTCTATCTGTATGCTGCGCGCCGACGGACCCTTGTCGATCATTATGTCGATGCGGTAGTCCTCCATCGCGCTGTACAGATACTCCTCCACCACTGGCGAGAGGCGGTGTATCTCGTCGATGAACAGCACGTCGTTGGTTTCCAGCGACGTAAGGAGTCCCGCAAGGTCGCCCGGCTTGTCGAGGATAGGGCCGGACGTTATCTTGAATCCCACGCCCAGCTCGTTCGCTATGATGTTCGACAGCGTCGTCTTGCCCAGTCCCGGAGGACCATGCAGCAGCGTGTGGTCAAGCGGTTCGCCACGGTATTTCGCCGCATCGACGAACACCTGCAGGTTCTCCACTATCTTCTGCTGACCACTGAAGTCGCCGAACTGCAGCGGGCGCAGTGCCTTCTCGAACTCCTTCTCCGAGGAACCCGTCCGCTCTGTATGTATGTTGAAATCTTCTGCCATCAATATAATAATGTGTATATTTTAGACGCAAAGTTACACAAAAAAGTCTTAAGTGCCAAACAAAACCGCAAAATTCAGCGTTCTTATTTGTGTATTTCTTAGTTTTTGAGTATCTTTGCACGCATATTTCTGAATTTATGCAAGAAAAGATACTCATAACAGGCGCTTCGGGCTTCATAGGCTCCTTCATAGTGGAGGAGGCGCTGAGGCTGGATATGGAGGTGTGGGCTGTGGTTCGCCGTGGCAGCAGCCTTCAGTATCTTCAGGATAAGCGCATCAACCTCCTGGAACTCGACTTCTCTTCTGAGGAGCAGATGACGGAGATGCTGCGTGGAAAGCAGTTCGACTATGCCGTTCATGCTGCCGGGGCAACAAAGGCGCTGTCGCTGCAGACCTTCTACAAGGTAAACACCGACGGCACCATAAACTTTGTGCGGGCACTGGAAGCTACATCGCCAGAGCTAAAGAGGCTGGTGTTCATCAGCAGCCTGAGCATCTTCGGACCCGTAAGAGACCGCCAGCCGTTCACCGACATACTCCTCTCTGACACTCCGCAGCCTAACACCTGCTACGGAAAATCGAAGCTGAAGGCGGAGGAATGGCTGAAAACGAACGCCAAAGTGCCGTTTACCATACTCCGTCCTACGGGTGTCTATGGTCCTCGCGAGAAGGACTATGCCCTCATGGCGGAGAGCATCCGCCAGCATCTCGACATAGCATCGGGATGGAGCCGTCAGGACATCACCTTCGTATATGTCCGCGATGTCGTGCAGGCGGTGTTCCTTTCGATGAAATCGGCAAAAACTGTGGGTAAGGCATACTTCCTCAGCGACGGTGAGGTCTATGACTCCACGGAGTTCAGCCGCCTGCTGATGGAGGTGCAGAACATCGGTTGGGTGCTGCGTCTGCGCATGCCTCTGTGCATTCTGAAGGCGATATGCGCCGTCAGCGACGTATGGATGCGCCTCACTAAGAAGCCTTCTACCCTCAATAACGACCATTACGCCATCCTTGCCCAACGCAACTGGCGGTGCGAGATACAGCCTGCCATCGACGACTTCGGGTATCATCCGCAATGGAAACTCGCAGCCGGAGTCAAAGAGACGTTCGGCTGATAGGTACAATTTTTCCGTTCGACGGAAAGTAAGAAAAATACCCTTTGTAACCTTCTGATATACAGTGGTTTGTAAATAGCTATCTGATTACACTGTAAAAGCATAGTGATTAGGGCGTAAAAAGATAGTGATTACGCTGTAAAAGCATAGAAATTAGACAGCAATAAGATATGAATAAGATCTACAGACATTTTTTCCTGCCGGAAAAGAGAAAACTCAAGAGCGGCGGACCCCTCGGTATGGGGTGGATGGGATTCATGGCTCCAGAGCTCGTGCAGCTGGCCTATGCCCTGTTCACCGCCATCGTCATCTTCTTCACCTGGACAAACCTTGAGGCCCCCCAGCAGCTGATGTGGCAGCGACTGACATACGTTTCTGGCATCATTGCACTATGGGTGGTATATAAGCTGTGGCCATGCCGTTTCGTCTTGATGCTGCGTTTTTTATATTTGCTATACACGCTGGCTTACTGGTATCCAGACACTTACGAGATAAACCATCAGTTTGGATGTCTGGACCATCTCTTCGTCAACTACGAGCAGGACATGTTCGGAATGCAGCCGGCGCTGCGTTTCTCTGAAATATTCTCCTCGCCCGTTGTCTCCGAGCTGATGTACTTCGGATATCTGTCTTACTACCTCTTCTTCGTAGCCACCATTTTCTATGTGTTCTTCAAGCACTACGACCAGGTGGAGCGTGTGGCATACATCATCATGGCGGGCTTCTTCATCTGCTACGTCATCTTCCTCTTCCTCCCCGTCGTAGGTCCGCAGTACTATTACCTCGCTGCCGGAGTGGAAGAGATAGCGCATGGCACATTCCCCGACGTAGGCAACTATTTCCGCGAGCACACCGAGGCTATAACGATGCCAGGATGGAATGGCGGCATATTCTATCATCTCTGTGAGTTGGCGCATCAGACGGGCGAGAGACCTACTGCTGCTTTCCCATCGAGTCACGTGGCTATAGCGACGTTAGTGATGGTGATGCTGCTACGCATGCGACTATGGAAGAACCTGCTTGTACTCGCTATTCCCTATGTTTTCCTGTGTCTTTCAACAGTGTATATCATGGCACACTATGCCATCGACGCTATTGCCGGACTATTCTTCGGCATCATCCTCTTCTTCATTCTCGGAGGAATGAAGCTTTCGAAGCTTAAGTGAATGGTGAAGCTTAAGTGAATAGTGAAGCTTAGGTGAATAGTGAATAGTGAACAGTGAATAGTGTAGAATTTAAGTTACTTCTTTGGGTTACAAAAATGTGGAATAAATTCAGCAGAGGGGTCTGACCCCTCTGCTGAAAAAATGTGGAATAAAATTCGCTTGCCTACTTATGAAAAGTGCTTGCCTACAACGGGCAGCGACTTCAGCGGCAGGTCTTTCATCACTACCATTGCGAGGTAGAAGATGATGAGGACGGTGTTGAGGACCAGCTGCAGCCATACCGGCACCGTACCCTCCAGCGCATCCATCAGCAGATAGAGACCTGCGGTGATGACGACGTAGAAGAGGATGCCGCGGAGGTCATAGCGGATAGGATACTTCATCTGACCAATGACGTAAGAGAGCACCATCGCCGTGCCGTAGCCTGCCACGCCACCCCACGCACATGCCATGTAGCTGTACTCCGGAATGAACAGTATGTTGACGCCGATGAGTACGCCGCAGCCTGCCAATGAGAACCACGCACCCCATATCGTCTTGTCTATCAGCTTATACCAGAACGACAGGTTGAAATACACTCCCATCATTATCTCTGCCACCATCACGATAGGCACCACCTTCATGCCGTCGCGGTAGCTAGCACCGAGAATGCCCTCCAGTATCGGCATGTAGCCCACAACACTTAGGAAGGCGAAGAGCGTGAAGATGAGGAAATACTTCATTGCGGCGGCGTAATACTCCTTCTTGTCGCCATCCTTCGACTTTGCGAACACTATAGGCTCGTAGGCATAGCGGAACGCCTGCGTTATCATCGCCATTATCATAGCTATCTTCACGCAGCCGCCATAGATGCCCAGCTGTACTGATGCCTCCGCCTTGTTGGGATAGACAAGCGGGAAGAGCATCTTGTCTGCCGTCTGGTTCAGTATTCCGGCAATGCCCAGCACGAGGATAGGCCACGAATACCTGAACATCCTGCCCAGAAGGGCGAAGTCAACAATCTTGAAAGGTACGCCGTTCTCCTTGCAGTACTCTCTCGCTGCCACATGCTCATGCGCAAACTCCGGTATGAAGAAGAATGTTATGATGCCGGTGCAGACGAGGTTCAGGAAGAATATGGCGCCGACGGAGGCGGTGGAAAGTGAAACGTGGAAAGAGAAAAGCGAAAAGTCTGCCTGCGCTCCAACTATTGCTGGCAACGCAACGAAGTACAGGAGGTTCAGACCAATGTTCATTACTATGAAGAGCATCTTCAGCGCGGCGAACTTCATCGCCTTCTTCTTATATCGCAGATACGAGAACGGTATCGCCTGAATGGCATCGAGAGCCACCACGCACGCCATCATCAGTATGTACTCCTTATGATCTACATAGCCCAGCCCGTTGGCAATAGGGGCTATGAAGAGCACTACGGCAGCAAGGAACAGCGCCGTCAGCGTACCCACCATGCCTATCGACGTAGAGAAGACGCAGTGCGGGTTCTCCCCCTCCTTGTTGGCAAAGCGGAAGAAGGTCGTCTCCATGCCGAAGGTGAGGATCACCAGCAGCAGCGCCACGTAGGCATACAGGTTCGTCACCACGCCGTAGCCACCACTTGACGCCGGTATGACGTGTGTATAGAGAGGAACGAGCAGGTAGTTCAGGAACCTGCCCACGATGCTGCTAAGACCGTATATCGCGGTGTCCTTAGCAAGAGATTTCATTGATGCCATATTTTGCGTGTTTCTGATTCTGAGTGATGTATCAGAGTGTTTCTGATTCTGGGTGATATTTCAAAGTGCAAAATTACATCTTTCTTCCCAAACCACCAAACTTTTCACACCTTATTTATATATATAGCCACAAAAAAAGCTCCGCAAAGCCTTAACGACCTTGCGGAGCTAATATATTTACCAAACCATCCCCATTTTGAAACTCCCTCCCTACTAACGGGAGGGGCTGGGGGAGGGTCTTTTTTACATCTGTGCACCAGCAACGTTGAACATCTTGCCGTCCTTAACGATAACAACCTTACCGTTCTTGAAGAACTTAGCAACCTTAGCAGCCTTTACAGGAGCAGCCTTTGCAGCCTTAACAGCTGTTGGGTTCTTAACGAGCTCCATCTTGGTAACTGTTACGTTAGCCCAGTTGCCACCCTTGATAACATTGAGGTGAGCGAAGCCCTGCTCCTCAACAATCTTAGCTACGTTAAGAGTGAATGCGAATGTACCGTCGCCGTTATCTACCTTTGTTACGTAGTTAGCGAAGTGAGTAGCGTTGTTTGTGTCGATAGCATTGCTTGGAGCCTGACCGTCAGCAGTCTTACGGTTGAGGAAGAAGCGTGGAGTACCAGCAGAAGCAGTTACAGTAAGGTAATCATACTCTGAGAGGTCAGCATACTGCATCCAGTCAACGTTACCGTTACCGTAAGGCATACCTGTTGACTCGTTCATTACATAGTCACACCATGTAGAAGACTGGCTTGCAGCTACCTGAGCATCAGCACCTGCGCTTGTCCAAGTCTTGAACATTTCCTTTGTAAGGATAGTGATTTCTGGATCTGGAACGATCTCGTCGGTAGAGTAGATAACCTTTACGTCCTTGCCGTTGTCGCCAGAAGCAGTAACGGTTACGTTAACCTTACCCTCAGCGAGAGCACCTTCAACGCCTGTTACTGTAACAACGATAGTGTTGGTGCCATCTGTGAAGTTAAGCTTCTGGTCAGCAACCATAGAGATCTTGCCCTCAGCGTCGATGTTTACCTTTACCTTCTGTGAAGCCATTGTGTAAGGACCAGCCTGTGCAGCAGGGAGAGTAACGGTAGCAACACCGTCCTTCTCAAGAACAGATAGTGTCTGACCTACGAAAGTCTTTGACTGTTCGTCAGCAGTTACCTTTGCATATACAGTGTATTCTACTGGAGCAGCAATCTGCACAAGGCAGAAATCATCGAAGTTAGCCCACTCCTTATCACCAGAAGTGTTGCAGTTTCCCTTGATAACAACATCCTTCTGCTCGTCAACTGTGAATACGAGAGAAAGCTTCTTCCAACGGTCTGCACCTTCAGCACCTGTGCCATTTATAGACTCTGATACAGCATCGTCAGCAGAAATGCTGATGGTCTGACCTGTAGAAGCCATAGTGTAAGCTGTCAGCTCATACATACCAGCTGGGAGGTTTACTGTCTGCGCCATATAAGAAGCCTTAGGTCCCCATCCTGCTGGCTCGAAGAGCTTTACGCCTGAGTGTGCATTACCAAGATTCTGAATGACATTGATATCAACCTGTGAACCGTCACGGTTGCAGATCCAACCTGCTTTGCCCTTCTCTGCGCCAGAGTTAACAAGGAGGTTCTGCTTCTCAGCTACAGCGAGGGCAGTGTAAAGCTTAACAACTGTCTCAGTAGGTGTAACGCCTACGCCAGGAGCAGCATAAACGTTCTTTGCAGCATTGTAGATAGTGTAGCCACCATCAACCTTTGTTACCTGCCAGACAGCACCACCGTCAACGTCCTGACCATCAATCTTTGCGCTCTTGCCACCGATGAAGAGGCCTGTGCCACTGCCAGTTACATTCATACAACCAGTCTTGTCGTGCCAATCGCCGCTAGGGATATAGAACTCACCAGCAGCATTAACTAACTTTACATAGTAACCACCATTTGCTGCATAGAACTTAACGTAGCCATACTCAGCGTTAGCCCAATCACTTACGAAGTTTGCTGCATGATTGATGTCCTGATTGGCGTAAGCGCCCCAAGTCTTCTCGCCAGCAGCGTCTGTTACAACAACCATCTGATCTGTGAGATCTGTAGCTGTAACCTCAAGTGCTGGATCTACCATGTAGCTCTCGGCAGATGCTGTCATTGCGAATGCAGCAGCGATAAGAGTAAAAATCTTTTTCATAAATTTGTTTGTTTTTGTTTTAATAAATGATTTGTAGATAAAATATGATTTTATTTCTGGCACAAAGTTACTATTTTTTTTTGAAACAGACTTTCTTTTTTGTACCATAAATTTCACATTACTGTGTACCGTTATGTCTTTTTTTACTCATTAGCACACAAAAAAAGCTCCGCAAAGGCAACCCCCACCCCAACCCTCCCCGAGGGAATGGGGCAGAGTCTTCTTTACATCATGGTTCTGGCAAACCATAGCTTGAACATTGGGTCGGAGATATCATAAGAACCATCATTACGCATCTCTATCAGCTCACGCTCCTTCAGCGCGTTGAGTATTCGCGGAAGATTGTTTCGCGTGCCCAACGGGAAACGGTCCGTCACCTCACTGCGCATGAAGTCAGTATGATGGTCGCAACAGATGGCACGCAGGAGGTTCATCTGGTATGTAGTAAGACTCTGCGTCTGCTCAACAAACAGCGGAGTCGTCTGTTCCATCGTTATCTCGAAGCCCTGTCGGTATGCCTCCTCATCAACATCATTCTCCGTACTCGTAAACACGTTCCATGACATCTGCTGAACATACGAGGAGTAGTTCTCCACCGTCTCACAGATCCTCTGCGCAAAAGTCTCCGAGATATTCTTTCCCGAAGCCTCAAAGCGCTCGCAGATGAACGGCACCCACATCTCCGTAGGAATCTTCTCGATGAACAGCATGTCACCAAACTGATAGAACGGCATCCGCTTGCTCTGAAAGAGGTTAAGCATGAGGTGGCGCTTGCTGCCAAAGAGGCAATAGGACACATCCTGCTGATGCTGCCACACGCTGCGCAGACGCTTCTGTATGTCAAGGCTGTCAGGCATCTCGCCTATCTGCTGGAACTCGTCGATGCACACCACGATGTGCTTGCCAAGCTTCTCAGAGAGACGCTGCGGCAGAGACAGTATCTCCTCCGGTGTGTTGCTCTTCCTGTTGATGCCGAGTGAGAACTTCACCGTTGCATTGCCCCATCCAAAGGATATCTGCGGATTGATACTCACTATCATCTCCTTTGCCAGTTCCACAGCCTGCTCCGTCTTTGTGGCGCAGGAGGCAATAAGCGTGGATGCGAACATCTCCAGAAAGTCATACTCCGTGCGACATTTGTAAATATCCATGAAGACAACCTTCACACTGTCGTCAACCAGCTCCATGACATGCTTCACGAGTGAGGTCTTGCCCATTCGGCGCGGAGAGATGATAATACTGTTCATTCCCGCCTCGAAATTCATCTTCAGGCGGCGAGTCTCTGCAGTGCGGTCAGTGAAGTTCTCACCGCCTACTGCCTTGCCATATACGAAAGCCTTGTTTATACACATCTTTCTATTGTTTTTTTATCTATTCAAATCGCCTGTATTTACTTGGTGTCACAACTTTGTGTGACACAACATTGTGACAACCGCTTGCAAAGTTACAACATATTTCTCACAAATCCAAGTGTTTGTGCTATTTTTCCTTATATTATATAGAAGACTTGCTTTATGTCAATCCGGGACTCTCGTGTTTAGAGTCCGAGCTCTCGTAGCAGGTTGTGGGCTTTGCCCCATGCCTTCATCATGTAGAGTACGTAACGGATATCGACGTTGATGCAGCGTGCGAGTGTGCGGTCAAAGTAGATGTCGGCAGAGAGGGAGTCCCATGTTCCGTCGAAGGCGAGTCCTATGAGTCTGCCTTTGCTGTCGATTACTGGCGAGCCGCTATTGCCTCCCGTGATGTCGTTGTTGGTAAGGAAGCATAGGTTGAGGGTGTTGGACACTGAATCGCGAAAAACGCCGAATCCATCGGTGCTGAGAAGCTCTTTCATGATAGGCTCTGCGGAGTAGTCGTCGATAGTGTCGGCACGCTCCATCTTATCGACTATGGACCTTGCGGTGGTGTAGTATCCGGAGTCGTAGCCGTTGAGTCTGTATCCTCCGACCTGTCCGTACGTCATGCGCATGGTGAGGTTGGCGTCGGAGTAGTGCGGCAGGTCCTGCTCCATGCGCAGCTTTGCGGCGCAGAGGTATCGCTCCTGCGTGTCGATGCTGTCGCGCAGTGAGTCGTTGACGAGCTTTATGTCAGCGAGTGTGCTGACGAGGTCCATGCTCATCTGTATGCCGAGGTCCTTCTCCAGCTTCCTTGACAGTCGCAGCGGGATGCGTGCCGACGGCTTCATGATGACGGAGTTATCCCACAGGTAGTCAACGTATTTCTGGTAGTCGCCGCCGAACTTGGTGTCGATGGTGTTGTAGAAGTCCGGGAGGAATCTCTTCTCCGACTGCTCGCGGTAGTTCTTCAGCAGTACGGCGAGTGCCTCGGCATCGAGTGCCCTGTCCCACGAGTCGCTGTTGTCGTCGAACTCCACGTACTGCTTCCGTGGTTTCTTGGCAGGTCCCTTCACGGGCATACCGTTGTAGTAGTTCGTCATGCGTACGCATAGCTCGTTGTTGCTGCGGCGTGTGAAAGTCTCAGCGAAGAAGGTGAAGGCGCGCATGGTGCTGCGTCGGTGGTCGTAGAGCTGCTTGAGCTTCTTGAAGTCGAGGGAGTCCTTGAGGTATCCTGTGCTGTCCATCCATGCCTCGATGCGCTTTTCGTACTGCTCCTTCATGCCGACGATGCCGATGGAATCGATGCATTTGTTCATTCCGATGGAGTTTTTCCAGTAGTTGGCGGACTGCACGAACTTGGAGTCGTACTTGATGCGCACGGCCTCCGAGGCGTTCATGTGTCGCTTCATGACCTCCTGCTTGACGCCTCGCACCTGCTGCATGGGGTCGAAGACGCAGTCGCGGAGCTGCTGTATGCCGTAGCTTGAGAGGTATCGCTCTGTCGATCCGGGGTATCCGAGCACCATGGCGAAGTCGCCGTCCTTATAGCCCTCGGTGCTGATAGTCAGCCATGTGTTCTTGCGTGGCGCAATACTGTCGGGCACGGTGCCCATAGGTACGTTGTTCTTGGAGTACGGTGCCGGTCCTCCGGTCTTCGGATCGACATAGACCCTGAAGACGGAGAAGTCGCAGGTCTGTCGCGGCCACATCCAGTTGTCTGTCTCTCCTCCGAACTTTCCCATGGACTTGGGCAGTGCGAAGACGAGTCGCACGTCGTCGTAGCGCTGGTAGGTGGTGGCGTAGTATGCGTTGCCCTCATAGAAGGCATCGATCTCGACGTATAGCGTGGAGTCCTTCTTGCGTGCCTCCTGCGTTAGAACCTCCGTGAGTGAGTCAATGACCTGCTCCTGGTCGAAGTTGGAGAGCGCGTGAATGTTCAGCGAGTCGAGTATTGGCGTTATGTCTCTCTGCTCCTTTGTGAAGGCGACGTAGAGTCCGTCGTTAGGCAGTTCCGCCCCGATGGAATCGGCAATAAACCCGTTCAGCATGTAGTCGTGCTCTACGGTGGAGTGTGAGCGTATGGCCTCGAATCCGCAGTGGTGGTTTGTCATGATGAGCCCCCGTGGCGACACCACCTCTCCTGTGCAGAATCCTCCGAAGATGACGATGCTGTTGCTGATGGCTGTGGGGCTGCCGCATATTGCTGTCTTGGGCATGGTGAATCCGTAGCCCTTCATCTGCTGATAGACGGCGTCGGGAAGGTTGTGGAGAGTCCACATGCCCTCGTCGGCGTGTGCTGCGAGGGCTGTCGTGATGGATAGTATTATCAGGAAAAGCTTTTTCATCGTTTTGTTTTTTAAGTCAATGGGACTTATGATGTCGTGTGGGATGATTATTTCAGGAAGTCGATGAACTCTTCGACGTCGGGCGTGTAGCCTACAGGTTCCTTCAGCTGCTCGCCCTCCGGTGAGAGTATGACGTAGAGTGGCTGCGATATGGAGTGGAAGCGCGTTGCTTCGAGGTCTGCCCACTTCTCGCCGAGCTCATGGTAGCGACGGGAACCTGACGGAGAAGCGTCAGAAGCGGTGGTGGCAGGTACTGGACTGCGGTCGTCAACATAGAGTTCTATGATGACGTAGTCGCGGAGTAGTGCCTGCACGTCGGGTTCCTTGAGTACGGTGGCTTCCATCTTTCGGCAGTTGACGCATCCGTAGCCCGTGAAGTTGAGGAAGATGCGCCTGTTGGTCTTCCTGGCGTAGGCAAGGCCTTCGTCGTAGTCGTGGAAGAGCGCCGGTGCACTCTGTGAGTCGGTAGGCAGGAATGCTGAGACAAGAGCCGTTTCCTTGGTGAAGATGCCCTGTATGAGGTAGATGGCGAAGAGGAGTGGGAGGATTGCTATTAACGGCTTTCTGATGAGTCGTGCTGTGAGGATGATGGCGAGCAATGCCCAGATGGTGAGGAAGAGGGTAGGGGACAGCATGTTCCATCCGTACGCCTGGTCTGAAATGCTGAAGAACTTTAGGGCGAAGGCTATCTCCAGTATGCCGAGTGTGAAGCGCAGGTGCTGCATCCACTCTCCGGAGCGTGGGAGCGTGGATAGGTATTTCGGGAACAGTGCGAAGAGTGTGAATGGTAGTGCCAGTGCTAAGGCGAATCCCGACATTCCTATTACGGGAGCGAGGATTCTGCCTTTCGTCGCTATCTCTGCGAGTAGCATGCCTACGATGGGTGCCGTGCATGAGAAGCTGACGACGACGAGTGTCAGTGCCATGAGGAAGATGCTGAGGAATCCCGTCGTCTTCACTGCCTTGTCGTCGAGGCGCTGTGCCCAGGAGTCGGGAAGGGTGAGCTCGAAGAGTCCGCAGAGCGATAGTCCTAAGACCGTCAGCACTATACAGCATAGTATGTTGAAGACGGCATTGGTGGATAGGTTGTTCATGGTGTTGGCACCGAAGAGCAGGGTGACGATGAGCGAGAACCCTACGAAGAGCATGAAGATGGCTGCTCCGTAGAGTAGCGCATCACGCCATCCTCGTCCTCTCTTTAGAAAGAACGAGACGGTAAGGGGTATCGACGGCCATACGCATGGTGTCAGCAGCGTCAGGATGCCCCCTAGTAGTCCAATGAAAAAAACGGAAACCAGTGTCACGAGGCGTCGGGTTATTTCTTGGCGGCAGATTTCTTTGACGTCTTGGATATCTTCTTTGCGCTGGAATAGCTGAAGTCGAGGTACTTCGGTGCGAGGCACTCCTTGTCGTTGCAGCAGATGTAGCGCAGGTAGCCCCTGGTGAGGAAGTGCTTGCTCTGTATGCGCAGGGTCTGTACGTATGTGTTGGTACCGACCTTCTTCAGTTCGCCCTCCGGCTTGACGCCTGTACACTCCTCGAAGGATACCGCCACGTCGGCATGCCAGTTCTTCTCCACGTTGCCCGTGAAGGTTATGGTTATGAACTTTGCGCTTTTTTTCGTTATAGCGTATTTAAAAGAGGCTTGTGCATGTGCGGAGGCGCATAGAATAACTCCAAAAAGTATTAAAAACAGATTTTTCTTCATATTTTCTCGATATTTTTTGCAAAAATACTAATTTATTTCGAATAAAGTTGTAACTTTGTAGCAAAATTTTCGTTTTTCAACAAAAAAAATCACATAATTGGTCAAAAAGGGCATCATATTACTACTTTGCGCACTGATTTCGCTTTTTGTCAGTGCAAAGAGTCCTGTAGGTGGAGGATCGCCGGTCGGTGATGCTTCAGCGGCAGGTGATCCCTCAGCCAGTCCGCCTCAGGGAGACTCAGACTCCGACGACCTTGAGAAAGCTCCCGACTTCACATTGCCGGACAAGGATGGCGGCGAGTTCACCCTCTCCTCTACCCGCGGACAGTATGTGGTGCTTGATTTCTGGGGTACGTGGTGCGCCGTCTGCATCAAGTCAATCCCAAAGATGAAGGAATACTACGCGAAGTGCCTGGGCAAGGTGATGTTCATCGGCGTCTCGTGCGGTGATTCTCCTGAGAGGTGGAAGCAGGTGTGCGACATCCTGAAGCTGCCTTGGAAGAACGTCCAGGTGGGTCGCGACAACAGTGTCAGCCGTCTGTACCACGTCAGCGGCTTCCCTACGAAGGTTATGATAGACCCCGAGGGCAACGTGGTAAAGAAGTTCGTGGGCGAGGATCCGCGATTCTATGCCGTGCTCGACAAGCTGTTGAAGTAAACGAAGACGAAAACGAAACGCTGCGCTACGAAAACGAAGACGAAAACGAAGACGGGAAAAACTTAAAAAATGCTAAAATATGGGCATTAGATAAGGTTCGTGCAGAATAAAATATTACCTTTGCACCCAATTTTGAAAATATTTAAACAAGATATGCAAGACAATTTAGTAATTGTGGAGAGCCCTGCCAAGGCTAAGACAATTGAGAAATTCCTCGGCAAGGACTACAAGGTGATGTCCAGTTACGGACATATCAGAGACCTGAAGAAGAAAGAGATCAGTATCGACATGGACACTCTAGAGCCAGAGTACGAGATACCGGAAGAGAAACGCAAACTCGTTTCGGACCTTAAGATCAATGCACAGAAGGCCAAGAAGGTATGGCTGGCATCGGATGAGGACCGCGAAGGAGAAGCAATATCATGGCACCTTTGCGAAGTACTTGGTCTGGATGAGGCGAACACGAACCGCATCGTGTTCCACGAAATCACCAAGAATGCCATCCTCGAAGCGATAGAGAACCCTCGCCATCTTGACATGAACCTCGCTAATGCGCAGCAGGCCCGCCGTATGCTCGACCGCCTGGTGGGCTTCAACCTCTCGCCGGTGTTGTGGCGCAAGGTAAAGCCATCGCTCTCTGCTGGTCGTGTGCAGTCTGTTGCAGTGCGCCTGATAGTGGAGCGCGAGCGTGAGATCCAGGCTTACAAGTCGGAGCCGTACTTCAGAATTGCGGCTGTCTTCGCCCTCGGCGACAGCGAGATTCGCGCGGAGCTGAGCAAGCGCTTTGCCACGCATGAGGAGGCCCTCGCCTTCCTTGAGGAGTGTAAGGACGCGAGCTACACCATCGCTTCCATCCAGAAGAAGCCTCTGAAGCGCACGCCGGCACCTCCTTTCACTACGTCAACACTGCAGCAGGAGGCGGCCCGCAAGCTCGGCTTCACCGTTTCGCAGACGATGATGGTGGCACAGCGACTTTATGAAAGCGGACATATCACATACATGCGTACCGACTCCGTGAACCTCTCGAAGCTCTGCATCGGCACGGCGAAGAGCGTAGTGACGGAGCTCTACGGCAAGGACTACAGCAACTCCCGCAACTATACGACCCACTCGAAGGGTGCACAGGAAGCCCATGAGGCTATCCGTCCGACATATATGGACAAGCAGGAGATAGAGGGCTCGCTGCAGGAGCGCCGCCTCTATGACCTCATCTGGAAGCGTACGGTAGCCACGCAGATGGCTGATGCGGAGCTGGAGAAGACGACGGTGGAGATAGTTCTCAACGGCATGAGCAGCGAGGGCGTTTGCTTCATCGCAACGGGTGAGGTGGTGAAGTTCGACGGTTTCCTCAAGGTGTATCGTGAGAGCGACGGCGACGACGATAACTCGCAGAATGCAGAATACGGTCAGGCAATGCTTCCATCTGACATGAAGGAGGGCATGGCGCTGGTACGTAAGGAGATAGTGGCTACGGAGCGATACTCGCAGGGGCCGCTGCGATATACTGAGGCATCGCTCGTACACAAGCTGGAGGAGCTGGGCATCGGCCGTCCTTCAACATACGCCCCTACCATCTCGACCATCCAGCAGCGTGAGTACGTGCTGAAGGGCGACAAGAAGGGCGAGGAGCGCAGCTATACCATAGACACCCTCGACGGCGACAAGATAACGACAAAGACAAAGAGTGAGCTTACGGGCAACGAGAAGGGCAAGCTGCTGCCGACGGACATCGGTATTGTGGTCAACGACTTCCTCATGGAGTTCTTCCCGGGCATCATGGACTATAACTTCACAGCCAATGTGGAGGAGCAGTTCGACGCCATCGCCGAGGGCAAGGAGAACTGGCATACCATGCTCAAGGAGTTCTACAAGAAGTTCGCGCCTACCGTCGAGAGCACCATAAAGTCGCGCAGCGAGCATAAGGCCGGCGAGCGCGTTCTCGGTGATGACCCTAAGTCGGGCAAGCCGGTGTCCGTGAAGATTGGACGCTACGGCCCTGTAGTGCAGATAGGCAGTGCCGACGACAAGGACAAGCCGCTCTTCGCACAGCTGCCAAAGGAGTTCTCCATAGAGACCATCACGCTCGAAGAGGCTCTGGAGCTGTTCCGCCTGCCACGTACTCTCGGCAACTATGAGGGTGCGGCAGTGACCATCGGCACCGGACGTTTCGGTCCTTACGTGCTGCATAACCGCAAGTACGTGTCGCTCCCTAAGGATATAGACCCTATGAAGATAACCTTCGAGGAGGCTGTATGCCTCGTGGAGAACAGCCGCAGGGCAGAGCAGCAGCGACACCTCAAGACCTTCGAGGAGGAGCCAAAGCTCGAGATTATGAACGGTCGCTACGGTCCATACCTCGTCTATGACGGCAAGAACTACCGCCTGCCAAAGGCAATGCACGAGAAGGCTGCGGAGCTTTCGCTGGAGGAATGTATGGAGGTTATAAACAAGGCGAAGGCATAAGGCTGTCTTTTTCCGTGTAAAGTAACAAGAGAACTTAAGAAAACGGATGAAACGTATTATCCTTATAGGCTACATGGGAGCCGGCAAGACTACCGTCGGCAAGCAGCTGGCGAAGCAGCTCGGGCTCCCTTTCTATGACCTCGACTGGTACATAGAGACCCGTATGCGCAAGAAGGTGCCGGAGATTTTCACCGAACGTGGTGAGGAGGGCTTCCGTATCATAGAGAAGAACATGCTCCATGAGGTGGCGGAGTTTGAAGACGTCGTCATCAGCTGTGGCGGCGGTACCCCTTGCTTCTTCGATAATATGGACTACATGAACGGGCAGGCGACGGTCGTTTACCTCAAGGGAACGCCCGAGGTGCTCTTCAAACATCTCAAGATGGGCAAGGGCGTGCGGCCTCTCCTGCAAGGCAAGAACGACGAGGAACTGCTGCAGTTCATCACCGAACAGCTGCAGAAGCGTGAGGAGTTCTATCTGAAGGCTAATACCATAGTGGAGATACCATGCATGGAAGACTTCGACAAGATAGACCTTACGGTGAAGAAGGTACTTGAGAAAATAGAAAACGCTTAAAGCGAACTCACAGACAGAGCACCGCGTGTCTGTCTGCACGGCCAGTGCACTATCAGCAAAGTCAGTAATGTTGAAAACAACGAACCAACACCTTAATATAATTATAGATGAAGAAATGGACGATAGAAGACTCCAAGGAGCTTTATAACATCGGTGGATGGGGAACATCCTATTTCAGTATTAACGACGAGGGCAACATGTGTGTGTCTCCGTTGAAGGACGGTTCCAAGGCAGACCTCAAGGATATAATAGACGAGCTGCAGCTGAGGGATATCTCTACGCCTGTGCTGCTGCGATTCCCTGACATCCTTGACAACCGTATCGAGAAGACTGCCTCCTGCTTCAGGAAGGCATCGGAAGAGTATGACTACAAGGGAGAGAACTTCGTCATCTATCCTATCAAGGTGAACCAGATGCAGCCGGTGGTAGAGGAGATTATCTCCCACGGCCGTAAGTTCAACCTCGGTCTTGAGGCTGGCTCGAAGCCAGAGCTGCATGCCGTCATTGCGGTGGCGTGCCAGAGTGACTCGCTCATTATCTGTAACGGCTATAAGGATCAGGCTTACATAGAGTTAGCCCTCCTTGCGCAGAAGATGGGCAAGAGGATTTTTATTGTTGTAGAGAAGCTCAACGAGATAGATATAATAGCCAAGGCTGCGAAGAAGCTTAACGTGATGCCTAACATCGGAATGCGCATAAAACTTGCATCGTCAGGCAGCGGAAAGTGGGAGGAGAGCGGCGGCGATGCCTCTAAGTTCGGACTGACGGCGTCGGAGCTGCTCGGTGCGCTTGAGAAGCTCGACAGCCTCGGCATGCACGACTGCGTGAAGCTCATACACTTCCATATCGGTTCGCAGATAACGAAGATACGCCGCATACAGACAGCCCTGCGCGAGGCTGCGCAGTTCTACGTAAATCTCCACAAGATGGGCTACAACATACAGTACGTCGATTGCGGTGGCGGACTGGGCGTCGATTACGACGGAACGCGCTCCAGCAACTCTGAATCGTCCGTCAACTACAGCATCCAGGAGTATGTCAACGACTGTATCTATACCTTCGTCGATGCTGCAGACAAGAACGAGATACCGCATCCGAACCTTATTACGGAGTCCGGCCGCTCGCTGTCGGCGCACCATAGCGTGCTCGTCATCGACGTGCTGGAGACAACATCGCTGCCGGAGATGACGGAGGAGTTCGAGGCAAAGGAAACGGACCATCAGCTCGTGCGCGAACTGTATGATATATGGTGTAAGATAGACAGCCGCTCGATGCTTGAGGACTGGCATGATGCCGAGCAGATCCGCGAGGAGGCGCTGAGCCTTTTCTCCATGGGAATGCTCGACCTCAAGACACGTGCGGAGATAGAGTCGATGTACTGGAGCGTATGCCGCGAAGTACTTGCGCTGACGAAGGCTATGAAGCATGTGCCGGAGGAGTTGCGTGGCATCAATAAGTTGCTGGCAGATAAGTATTTCTGTAACTTCTCTATCTTCCAGAGCCTGCCTGACACATGGGCTATTGACCAGCTCTTCCCTATCGTTCCGATACAGCGTCTTAACGAGCGTCCTACACGTCAGGCGACGCTGCAGGATGTCACCTGCGACAGCGACGGTAAGATAGCGCATTTCGTTACCGGCAACCATATCTCGCAGACCCTTCCTGTCCATAAGCTAAAAGACGGCGAGCCATATTATCTCGGCGTATTCCTCGTGGGTGCATACCAGGAGATTCTGGGTGACATGCACAACCTCTTCGGCGACACCAATGCGGTGCATATCTCGATGAAGGACGGCAAGTACCACATCGACCAGATCTTCGACGGCGAGACCGTAGAGGAGGTTCTCGACTACGTGCAGTACAACCCAAAGAAGCTCGTCCGTCAGCTGGAGATATGGGTTACGAAGAGCGTCAAGCAAGGCAAGCTCAGCCTTGAAGAAGGCAAGGAGTTCCTCTCCAACTATCGCTCCGGCCTCTACGGCTACACGTACCTCGAATAAAAAAATAATCGTTATAAAGTGAATAAAGGGAAGGCTCAAATCAGCCTTCCCTTTATTTCTTCTACCTTCTTGTAAATATTCTCCGGTTTGATGGCTGTATAGAAGGTGTTGTCCATGTAGAGGATGACTCCGTTGACCATCGTCATCTTCACGTTCTGCTTCGAACCGCTATAGACGATGTTCTTCTCGATGTTGTTGATAGGCTGCATGTTAGGCTGCATGAGGTCGAGCATTATGATGTCTGCCTTCTGACCAACGGAGAGGGTTTCGCAGTCGGTGAGATTCATGGCGCGGGCACTATTGACGGTAGCCATTCGGAGCACCTCCTTGGCATCTATCGCAGCAGCGTTGTCCTCGCGGAGTTTTGCAAGTCCGGTGACGAGGAACATCTCACGGAAGAAGTCGAGGCAGTTGTTGGATGCCGGTCCGTCGGTGCCTATGGCAACAGGGATGTTGCGCTTGAGGTATTCGGAAATCGGTGCTATGCCGGAAGCGAGTTTCGTGTTCGAACCTGGGTTGGTGACTACGCATAGATGCTTCTCCTGCATCACGCAGAGATCTTCCTCCGACATGTGTACGCCGTGGTAGATGCCGCCGCCGTAGTCGAACATTCCGAGGGATGCGAGGAAGCAGACCGGAGTCTTGCCGTAGCGCTCAACGCAGCCCTCCACCTCCGACTTTGTCTCGCAGGCATGCACATATAGCGGTGCCTTGTGCTTCTGGACGATGGCTGCAATCTGCTTGAGATGCTCAAGGTTGGTGGTGTATTCTGCGTGAAAACCAAGGATATAGGAGTTTAACGCCCCCGGCTTGTTGTAGTTCTGGTACATGTAGTCGATCCAGTCGATGGCAGTGCCGAAATCGTTGACGGCACCTACCTGCACGCAACGGAAACCGATGTCGTCCATGGAGCGTGCTATGTCCTCCTGCTTCATGTACATGTCGAAGCATGCGGTGATGCCGGAGGTGAGGTATTCGAGGACAGAGAGCTGCGACATCCAGTAAATGTCCTCGCCCGTCATCTTTGCCTCCACGGGGAAGATGTCCTGCGTGAGCCAGTCCCAGAGGGGCTTGTCGTCGGCAAGGGAGCGGAGTACGCTCATGCCGCTGTGGGTGTGGGCGTTCTTGAAGCCCGGCATGAGGAGGTTGCCGCCGCAGTCTATCGCCCTGTCAGCGGAAGCACCGCTGACAACACTGCCGCTATCGGATACATTGCCGCTGACAACACTGCTAGTATCATATTTAATTACTTCTGTGATTCGGGAGTCTTCGATGATGAGTTCTCCCGGGAAGATTTCCTCGCCTTCGTTCATTGTCAGAATTCGGGCGTTGTATAGTCTTGTTCTCATGATGAAAAATGATGTTTTTACTATTGAAATAATATGATTTGAGTGCAAAAGTACAAAAAAAGTTTCGTAAATCCATAATTTATTGCTTTTTTTGTTACTTTTAACAACTATATCTTCGATATGTAATAATTTATTATTACCTTTGCAGTCATATTTCAAAATATGAGCGAAGTTTATACATACCTGCATACTCTTACTGACGCGCTTGTATCGTCAGTATTGCCATACGCCGCTGATTCAGTATTTGAACCGGTGGAGTTTTCGGGTCTTGAAATAATCAAGTATTACTATTATCTCGTTGAGCGTTTCTATTCCGGCTACAGCTGGCAGATGGTGACGTCGTATAACCTTACCCTTGTAAGCTGCATCATGCTGATATTCCTCTTCATGATGTTCTGGTACAAGGTGATGAAGCAGCGCCGCAGCAAGGCTGTCGAGGCAAAGCTGGAGGACTACTATCTCGATAAGTTCCGCATGATCCTCGGTAGTGCGGAGGAACTCGACCGCAACCAGATTGTGGATATGCTTGAGAGGACAGAGCGCCAGATACTGCGCAACAACCCTTACTACTACTCAAAGATGCTTGAGAAGGTGCGTATGGAGATGTACGAGATTGTCTATCTGCCTAACATGCAGATGCTCGCTACCGTTCTTGGCGTGATACGCCTCTTCGAGCAGCAGCTTCTACACAAGAAGGACGTGTTCAAGACGCTTCAGAAGATGGTGATGCTCCAGATTACGGTTAACGAGGGCCGCCTTGCCAGTTTCGTGAACCATAGTAATCCGGAGATCCGCATGATGGCGCGTATGAACTATATCACATGTTCCGTGAACGAGCCGTACCGCTACCTCCTTGAGGACCTCGACGAGCCGCAGTCCTTGTTTCGCCCGATGCTGCTGAACTACATCTTCGGCTGGATGATGTTCCGTGAGCGCAGGATGCCAAACTTCCTGAACCTCTCTGAGCGCGTGAAGAACGAGGAGTCGGCAGCATACCTTGTCAGCGAGGTGGCTTACTGGGGTACTGACAACGAGAAGCTTGACGTAAAGAAATACTTCCTCTCTGACAGGCCGCTGGTTCGCTCTGCTGCCATTCAGGTAGTGGCAACGCTCCGCGACATCAGCGCAGAGGACGAGATGATAGCCACCTACTTCCATCAGCCAGAGCGCATCCGCCGCGAGATACTCCGCGCCCTGACCTCCATAATGTCTGGCAAGCGGACGGAGTTCATCAAGAAGGCGTACGAGGCGAGCTCATCACGTGAGACGCGTGCTACGGCGCTGCTCTGTCTCTACAACTACGGCAATGAGGGTCGCCGACTCTTCGAGATCGTCAGAAGCGAGGCTGATAGTGATACGCGAACGCTCATCGACCAGATTGACTCTCAGGTGCTGCTATCACAGCTGCAGAGACTGTGATGTCAAGTAACAAGTAACAAGGAATAAGGAAAAAGGAATAAGGAATAAGTTTTTCGCCCACCACCCATCACCTAACACCCACCACCTAACCCCCAACACCCAATATGTGGCAGATACTGTTTACATCATACGGATTCTTTGTATTCTTCTATTCGCTGGCACTGATCATCAGCTATGTTGCGCTGCTGATCCTTGCCTACCGCTATTCTACCCACTACCGTAGGTGGACGCTCGACTATGTCCAGCAGATGGTTGAGACAAGCCCGTTCACTCCGGGCGTGTCTATCGTGGCACCAGCCTACAACGAGGGCGTGAACATCGTTGAGAACGTTCGCTCGCTGCTGCGTCAGAACTATCCGAAGTTCGAGGTTGTCATCGTCAACGATGGCTCTACCGACGATACCCTTGAGAAGCTTATCAACAACTTCAGCCTCATTGAGGTGCCTTACGACTACGTCTATCACATACACTGCCAGAGGTTCAGACGCCTCTTCCGTTCTACGGACTATCACTACCGCAACCTCGTCGTTGTGGATAAGGAGAACGGCGGCACGAAGGCAGATGCCGTCAATGGCGGACTCAACGTGGTGCAGTATCCGTTCTTCATAAATACCGATAGTGACTGTATCCTTGCGAAGGACGCCATCTACCAGTGTATCTTCCCTGTGCTGCTGAACCATAACATCATAGCCGTCAGCGGCACGATGAGCATGAGCAACGGCTTCGTGCTGAGGAACAACGAGATTGTGGAGTACAAGGCCTCCAGCAATCCGCTTGCCGTCTTCCAGGACCTTGAGTACAAACGCTCATTCCTCATCGGCAAGATGGGATGGAGCAACTTCAACGCCATGCCTAACGTTTCGGGCGGCTACGGACTCTTCAACACGAACATCGTCATCGCTGCTGGCGGCTACGGCTTCGACTCGTTTGCGGAGGATATGGACATGATATACCGCATGGTACGCTACTGCTGCGACTTCAACAGACCGTACCGCGTAGTGCAGATACCGCACACCTGCTGCTGGACGGAGGGCCCTTCCACGTTCAAGGTGCTCTACAGACAGCGCGTACGCTGGGGCAGAGGACTGATACAGCTGATGCACCAGCACTTCAACATGCTGCTCAATCCGAAGTACAAGATACTGGGCATGGTGACAATGCCGTACGCACTGCTCTTCGAGTTCCTTGCACCTATCATCGAGGGCATCGGATTCGTGATGTTCGTATATCTCATCATCGTTGGCGGCGTAAACTGGATGTCGTTCTGGACGGTATTCGTCATGGTGTATATCTTCGCCATACTGCTGTCGCAGTTCGTGGTGTTCTACGACTATATCCTCGGCAGTTCATATACCAGGACACGTTCCTACGGACGCCTGCTCCTCGCTGCACTGTTCGAACCGTTCATATATCACCCGTTCATCACCTTCTGTTCACTCAACGGATACTTCAACTACCTCTTCAAACGCAAGGCTTCGTGGGGTAACATGACACGTACTCGCTACAAGGTAGAGGACGATGACGCAGAAGAAAAAAAGTAAACATAGAATGTCAATGAAAGAAAAAACGCTACATATCATCATCGCAGTATTGCTGCTGTTCGCCATGCCGACGGACAGCAGTGCTCTGTTTACAAAGGTACATACTCCGCAGTATTACGAGGAGACCGCCCGCGAGGCTTTCGGCAAGCAGCAGTGGGAGGAGGGTAAGAAGATTCTTGACGAGGGCTGGCCGGAGTTCGGCAGCCGCAGCGTCATGAACGAGCTGATGGGCCGCTACTATTTCCACTACAGGAAATACGACAAGGCGCGCTTCTATCTCGTCAAGTCGCTGCGTGAGGACCAGAGTAACTCAACGGCTCGCGAGCTGATGATTGCCGTGGAGGAGGAGACGAAGAACTACTCCAGTGCCATATGCTACATCAACGAACTGCTGGAGCGCAACCCTTACAGCCGCAAGTGGTGGAGAAAGAAGATCCACCTCTACCGTATGCAAGGTAACAACGAGGAGGCAGAGCGCCTGCTGACCCGCCTTCAGCAGATATACCCTAACGACGAGGTCGTCAAGAAGGACGTGGCTTACATCAACGAGCAGCGCCTGCTGAAGATGCGTCGCAGCGGTAGTGGGGTAGATCAGATAGAGACGATGGAGAAGCTCGTGCAGACCTATCCGGAGAAGAAGGAATACTATGCACAGCTCGTCAACATGCTCCTGCAGTACGGTCGCACGGATGATGCCATCGAAGCAGCCGGACGCGGTGCGAAGATGACTAAGGACGTATCGCTGATGAAGAAGCGTGCCGACATCCTTTCGGAGGCAGGACGCTATACGGAGGCCGTCAACTACCTCAAGGACTGCGAGCGTATGTTCAAGGGCGTCAACCTCTCTTCTGCCATTGATGCCACGGAACTGCTGGCGGCGCAGAATGCCCAGCGTAACGACCCGTACACCTCTATGGCTAATGTCTATGCGAAGCAGCATAACAACGAGGCCCTCAACTATCTCCTCAACACGTCCATAGCGCGCGGATACTACGACGATGCTCTGATGTACGTGCGTGAGGCGAAGGATATGAGGGGCGAGACGGAGGATATCCTCTATAAGGAGTACATCGTGAACCGTCGCCTCGGCAACCGCAGCGCGGCGTATAATGCCCTCGTAAAGATATACAAGATCAATCCTAGGAACTACGATGCTACGGAGTATCTCTGCCAGATGAAGTACCAGAACGCCATCGATAACATGAACTACGGACAGTATCACGACGCGATGGAGGACCTGGAGTTCATTCAGGAGACCACGAAGGAGATGGATGTGAAGAAGGCTGCCATGATGCGACTCTTCAACTGCTTCTATGAGACGCGCCGCTTTGACCAGGCTCACGAACAGCTGTCGCTCATGAAGAAGCAGTTTGAGTTTGAGGGCTTTGTGCAGAAGAAAGCCATGGTGTATAATGCTGAGGGCAGGACGGATGCTGCGCTGAGGCGTCTTGGAAAGGCGTTCGAGGAGAGTACCGACGGTCATCAGGCAGAGCTGATAGCCTATCAGTATGAGGAATATGCCATTCCGTATATCCGCAGCATGATAAGACGAGGCATGATACACCAGGCCGACAAGGCAGCAAAGGCGGCGCTGAAGGTGTGTTCTACATCGAACGAGCTGCTGCATCAGGCTCTTACCACATCGGACATCCTGAAGAACTATGACGATTATGAGGAGATGGTTATTGCAGGACGTGCACGCTTCCCGGAGGATCCGTTCTTCATCGTAAAGGAGGCTAACGTGTTCAGCAGGTCTGGCGATAATGCCGGGGCTATAAACCTGCTGCAGCCGGAGCTGGAGAACTTCATGGGCGACTCGCTGCTCGTGGCTACATACGCCGTGGCAAGTTCGCAGTATGCTATGCAGCTGGCGAAGGAGAAGAACTATCAGGAGGCACTTTCACAGCTTGACCATGCCCTTGTCTATAGCAATTCGAATACGGAGCTGCTGCATACGAAGGGTCTCGTGTATGAACAGATGCACCAGTATGACTCGGCATACGTCTATCAGAGGGAGTATAAGCCATCGCTGATGGACTATCGTGAGCACTCAAAGCACCTGGAGGAGCTGCGCGGAAAGATGTTCGACAATGAGCTGTCGATAGCTTATCTCACTGCAAAGCTAAGCAACGGAGGCAATTCGCAGTCGGATGTCCTCGCTACATATACCAGAAGGCTGAAGCACGATGACCTGAAGTTCAATATAGGCTATGCCGGACGTGACGGAATAAGCATCCCCGGCGGTGCTCTTGTCGCTGAAGGCAATGTTCCAGGTCGTCCTTCCGCCTGCAATAGCGACGGCCTCTCAGGCGGCACGGGCGTTAAGCTTGGCGTTGACTGGACGCATCACTTCGATGGTAAGCCATGGACCGTATTTGCTGGAGCCGCATGGGGCAGCAAGTTCTTCGCTGAGGCAACGGCAAACATTGGTGCATCATACGAGCTGAAGAGCGGATGGATACCAGAGCTGCATGCCGCATACCGCCGTATCTTTGCGGACAAATACCGCAACCTCGGACAGGTAGGAGTGGCAGTAAGCAAGAAGATCAATAACTTCGACGTACGTGGAGGCGTTGACGGATTCCTCATCATGGACAGATACTACGTCAATGGCAGTGTCCGCGGAATGTTCTATCCTATAGAGAACAGCCGCACAAATGTCTTCGCCCTCGCCGGCGTGGGCAATGCTCCGCAGCAGGAACTTCTCGACAACGCTATGCCGGGCGGCTTCGGAAAGCTCAGCACGTTCGTCGGTGCAGGACTATACTGGATTTTCAACAGGCATATCGCCGCTTCCCTTGATGCTACATGGCACACGATGAAGAACTCACAGCGAGTCTTCACGGGAATGTGGGGCTCGAATATCCTCACGAGAGACAACGGTGCAACCGACTACAGCAACCTCTTCAACATCCGTGCGAAGGTGCATATCGGCTTCTAAATATATAGGTAAGGCAATCGCAGCCGCATAATAAGGTCATTAACCCTGTCACAACACTTTCTATGGTAAGACTGCTTCTCATACTACTGCTATACACTACGATGGTGAATGCCCAGTCGTCACCATTCGAGTTCCGTGCCCTCTGCACTCCGTCGAACCAGACTCCAGCGGATTATTCCATAGAGAATACGCACAACGTGGATAACGACTGGGGACTCTGGGGACATAATCTGTGGCGCATCGTAGGCAAGAAGACGCCGTACAGCATGTGCGCCGTCATCAACGGACAGCGCGACGAGTCGCAGTACTGCTTCTCCGCCCCTATATTATATAATAAGGTGGTGGAGTGGATTATGGACCAGTGGGGACCGAAGGGTGCGCGATTCTCTATCCTTCCGCAGGACAACAAGAAGTCATGCCAGTGTCAGGCCTGCAGGGTAAGGGGTAATACCGCCACGAATGCCACACCGGCGGTGGCGGAGTTCGTGACGAAGCTGGCGAAGAGATTTCCCGGACACGTGTTCTATATGGCGGCATACCACTCCACCATGGAGCCTCCGACGAAGCCGCTGCCGAAGAATACGGGCGTGTTCCTCACCACAATGACCATACCCTTCCGTTATATCTTCAACGAAAGTGGCGGCTACAGGAAGTTCGACGCTACGATGAAGGCGTGGAAGAAGATGACGCCGAGGATCTATGTGTGGGAGTACGACCGCAACTTCGACGACTACCTCTCGCCCTATCCGTGTCTCAGCATACTGCAGGAGCGCTTCCGCTACTATCGCAACGCAGGGATAAAGGGCATCTTCATCAACGGTAGCGGCGACGACTACTCCTCTTTCGACGATGTGCAGTCGTATGTCCTCTCGAAGCTTATGATGAATCCCGATGCCAATGTGGATGCTCTCGTAAGGCAGTTCTACGAGAAGTATTTCCCTGTGGCAGGCAAGATGATAGGCGACTACTACCTCTCTCTGGAGAAGCGTGTGCGTGATACCAACCGCGTGCTGCCGTATTACGGAACGATAGAGGAGGAACAGGAGGCGTATCTCAACAAACAGGAGTTCACGGACTTCTGGATTGCGCTCGACAAGAAGAGCAAGAGCATCGAGGGACCTGAGCGACAGCGTGTCAACCAAATGCTGACGGCATTCGCCTATACGCGGCTTATGCTCAAGCCGACGCCGGATGACAGGGCGGAGATGCTGCTGATACTGAAGGACTACAAGAGCGTTCCGCGCCTCGAACGCTACAAGGAGACCGGCGGCTTCCTCGAAGAATTGATAAAGAAATAAACAAGGATTGCACGTAGGGCATCATGATTCCCCGTGCATGAAAACAAGAAAAGAATGAAAAGAATAAGCTTATATACACTGGTTTGCGCACTGTTGTCGTCGCTCCTGCTGCCTTCTTGTACGAAGGAGATGGACCTTACCACGATGATAATACAGGACTCCATACGCCATTATCACCCTCTCGTGCAGGGAACGGACCTCATCATGCGCTATCGCATTGCCAACATCGGTGACGAACCGCTCGTGCTCACCGACGTGCAGCCATCGTGCGGATGCATTGTTGAGGATCCGCAGACCAACAATATCATACCTCCTGGCAAGGAGATACTCATGAAGTTCAAGTTCCAGAGCGACAAATACAGCGGCTTCGTGAAGCACAGCATACGCCTCTTCGGTAACATCTACCCGGAGGGCATCGCTACGATATCCTTCGACCTCGACGTTATACCGCCGGCCTTAGGCAGTCCTGACTACGAGGAGCGCCACAAGGGAGACGTTGAAAGGGCAGAGGACAAACAGATATCACCGGAAGAGGAGTTCCGCGAGACGGAGGAACATCAGCGCCACTACTGGACAAACCCGAAGGAATATCCTCATGGACATCATGACGAGTTCTGGAACAGAGCAAAAGAATAACAACAGCCATGCTGCCTGCGGTGCTTCCGCAGGCCTCCAAACCCAACCAGCCACGTTGCCTGCGGTGCTTCCGCAGGCTCCCAAAAAGAATATATGACATTTGAAGAATTAGGCGTATGCCAAGAAATACGCACCGCAATAGAAGAATTAGGCTTCGAACACCCAATGCCTATACAGGAAGCGGTGACACCAATACTCCTCAGCAGTGATGCAGAAGGAGAGAAAGACCTCATAGCGCTCGCGCAGACAGGCACCGGAAAGACTGCTGCCTTCGGTCTCCCACTGATACAGCGCGTAGCACAGCGACGCGAGGAAATCAACAACAGCAAGGCTACTCTCGCAGTTATCCTCTCTCCTACACGAGAGTTGTGCCTGCAGATTGCCGACGACCTCCGCGACTTCTCGAAGTACCTCAACCACATCAACATCGTGGCGGTATATGGCGGAACGAGCATCATAGACCAGATACGCCAGCTGAGGCACGGCGCACAGGTCATAGTAGCAACACCGGGACGCCTCATTGACCTCATAGAACGAGGCAAGGCAGACCTCTCAAACGTAGAGTACGTCGTACTCGACGAGGCTGACGAGATGCTCAACATGGGCTTCACCGATAGCATCAACGCTATCTTCGACCAGCTGCCGGAAGAGCGTCAGACGCTTCTCTTCTCGGCTACGATGAGCAAGGAGATAGAGAAGATTGCCAAGAGCTACCTCCATGACTACAAGGAAGTAGTGGTAGGCTCGCGCAACGAAGGTGCGGAACACGTCAACCATATCTACTATATGGTCAACGCCAAGGACAAATACCTCGCCCTAAAGCGTATCGTTGACTATTACCCACGCATCTACGGCATCGTCTTCTGCCGCACGAAGGTGGAGACACAGGAGATAGCAGACAAACTGATACGCGATGGTTACAATGCAGAGTCGCTGCATGGAGACCTCTCCCAGCAGCAGCGTGACCTCACCATGCAGAAGTTCCGCCAGCACCTGACGCAGCTTCTCGTTGCTACCGACGTGGCAGCGCGCGGTCTCGACGTCGATGACCTCACGCACGTCATCAACTACTCCATGCCTGACGACACCGAGTCATACACCCATCGCTCAGGACGTACCGGCCGTGCAGGAAAGAAGGGCACGTCGATAGCCATCATACACTCTCGTGAACGCCATAAGGTACGCGATGTGGAGAAGACCATCGGCAAGGAGTTCGTTGCTGGCAAGCTGCCTACGCCGCAGGATATATGCACCAAGCAGCTCTTCCGTGCCATCGATGAGATAGAGAAGACCGACGTCATCGACGAGCAGATAGAGCCGTTCATGCTTGAGATACGCCGACACTTCGAGTATGTCGATAAGGAGGAAATCCTCAAAAAGGTCGTCAGCCGTGAGTTCGGACACTTCCTGAAATACTACGCCAACGCACCGGAGATAGAAGAGGTGAAGATAGAGAAGGGCGGCAAGAAGAAGAAGGACGACGGCGGAACGAACTGGAAGACGAAGAAACCACGCGAGGGTGTGCAGGAGGGTTATACCAAGCTCTTCATCAACCTCGGCCGTAACGATCGCTTCTTCCCTGGCGAGGTGATGCAGTTCATCAACCGCAACGTACCGGGTCGTCAGGAGGTAGGCCACATAGACATCATGCCGGCGTTCTGCCTCATAGAGGTTCCGTCAGAGGATGTCCGCAAGGTCATCAAGTCCCTCAACGGTTGCCACTACCACAACAAGAAGGTGACGTGCCGTGAGGACTCAGAGAAGAAGGCACGCCCGATGCCAAAGCATCGATCCCGGCAGATGAACGAGCGCAAGGCTCTCTTCGAGATGCTCGGACAGAAAGAAGAAGGATGGGCACGCCGCCGCCCTAAGAAGAAGTAAAATGGAACAGACCGCATCTCTCATACTCTCCCTCCTCGCTACAGGACCGTTGTCCTTGCAGGATGCTGCGCGACTCTATGAGTCCGCGGGCTCTGCATGTGCTGTCTTGGAGCAGCGCAGCGACATACGGCAGATCGTTCCTGAGGCTTCCGACAAGCTCGTAGAGGTGATGCAGCGTGACCTCTCCGCTTACGAGAAGCGTGTTGAGGAAGAGCAGCAGTGGTGTGAGAAGAACAACGTACGCATACTGACAATCGCCGATGCAGACTATCCGGAGCGACTGCGCAGCTGCCATGATGCACCCCTCGTCCTCTTCTCTCGTGGCAAGGCAGACCTCAACGCGCCGCATATCATCGACATCGTAGGCACGCGTAAGTGTACGCCCTACGGTCAGGACTTCATCGCAACGATGGTGAAAGACCTCACGGCACTTTGTCCCGACATCATGATTGTCAGTGGACTGGCATACGGCATTGACATCACTGCCCATCGTGCGGCGTTGCAGAATAATATCCCGACCATCGGAGTCGTGGCGCATGGGCAGGACACGCTCTATCCGCAGCTGCACCGCAACGAGGCAAACCGTATGGTGCTGGGCAACGGTGCGGTGCTGACGGAGTATTTCCGTGGCACAAGACCGGAGGCTCGCAACTTCCTGCAGCGCAACCGTATCATTGCAGGATTGTCCGATGCCACCATCGTTGTGGAGAGTGCCGGACACGGTGGAGGGCTCGTCACGGCACGCATAGCGCAGGATTACGGTCGTGATGTCTTCGCACTCCCGGGCAATATAACGTCGCCTATGAGCGAAGGCTGCAACAGCCTCATCCGCGACAACAAGGCGCAGCTCATCACGTCAGCATCAGACCTCATCTGTTGCATGGGATGGAAGGATGCCTCGAAGCTTGCCAAGGCACGCTCAGCAGGCATTGAGCGACAGATGTTCGTGGACCTGTCGCCGACTGAACAGCAGCTTGTCGATGCATTGAAGAACGGAGACCTCCAGCTCAACGTCATCGCTATGAACACCTCGCTGCCCATCTCAGTAGTCACCGCGACGCTATTCTCCCTGGAGATGAAAGGTGTGGTAAAGTCCCTATCCGGCAACACCTACCACCTCATAAACAACTAGCCCCCCCCAGTTCCCCCCTAGTATCCCCTAAGCCCCTCAAACCGACCATGTTGCCTGCGGTGCTTCCGCAGACCTAACCCAAAATAAAGACTATGCTATACAACAAAGAAACAATACTCCAGCTGATACCTCAGCGCAACCCTATCATCATGGTTCACGACCTTGTTGATGCGGAGGGTGACATATGTCACACCACCCTCAGTGTAGAACCCGACAACTTCTTCATGGAAGACGACGGCAGGATGTCCGAGGCAGGACTAATAGAGCACATCGCACAGTCCGCTTCTGCCTTCGCCGGCTACCGTTGCGCCATAAAGAACGAGCCAGCACCTGTCGGCTATATCGGTGAGGTAAAGAACTTCCACTGCTATGCGCGCCCTTCCGCAGGCTCCATCCTTGAGACGGAGATAAACTTCGGTGCAGAGGTTAACGGCATTACCATCATGAGTGGTTCCACAAAGTGCAACGGCGAGCTTATCGCCGACACAAAGATGAAGATATTCGTCACACAGGAATAATTCCGACCATATTATCTTCTCCCTGTATCCACCATTCCCCCCGTATCCACTCCCCCAAAAACACCTATCACCCAACCCCCAACACCATGTTACTCAAAGATAAATTCTACTCTATCGTCAGCATGGAACAGCTGACCGACAACGAAGCGTCATTCACCTTGAAGCTCCTCCCTGAGTGCGACTGCTATCGCGGTCACTTCCCTGGCAATCCTGTTAGCCCGGGCGTTTGCAACATCGTCACCATCAAGGAGTGTGCAGAGGAACTCCTCGGCAAGACCTTGCGTTACGACACCATCAAGCTCTGTCGCCTCACTGCCATCGCAACACCAACGGTATGCCCGGAGGTGACGCTGAAGGTATCGGCAACTCCTAACGCCGACGCCACTGCCTACACCCTCGCTGCCAACATCTGCGATGCAACGCAAGGCTACATGGACCTAAAAGCAACAGTAAAGGTTTCCTATAGTCCCCTTGGTTTCCCGAGGTCTTCATAGGACTCCCCAGGCTTTCCTAGGCTATCCTATGCCTCCCTAAAAAAATAACCAGCTAACTAAATAAACAATGAAACATCTACGACACTTAATGATTGCAGCGGCGGCGATGCTTGCCGCAACAGCGATGGCGGACCGCCAGGAGATAAACCTCCAGCAGTGGCAGTTCTCCAAGGATAAGGCGCAGTGGCAGACTGTGCAAGTGCCTCATGACTGGGCTATCTCCGGTCCTTTCGATAAGAAATGGGACCTCCAGAAGGTTGCCATCGTCCAGAACGGCGAGAAGCAGGCTACAGAGAAGTCCGGACGCTCCGGTGCCCTCCCATGGATCGGCGAAGGACACTACCGCACTACGTTCATAATTAATAAGGAAAAAGGAATAAGTAATAAGTCCGCAACCCCAGTTAATACAAACTCGGCTAACAGCGGCTCTGCACAATCCGCGAGCCTTGCTAAAGACGGCGTTTCCGTCTTTCCCGATGCCACCTACATCCTGAACTTCGACGGCGCGATGGCGGAGCCTACCGTCTTCGTCAACGGCAAGAAGGCGGGCTACTGGGCATACGGCTACAACGCCTTCCGTCTCGACATCACATCGCTTGTCCATGAAGGCGAGAACACCATCGATGTTGACCTCAAGAACGTAGAGGAGAGCTCACGCTGGTACCCTGGCGCAGGACTCTACCGCCCTGTCTCCCTCATCGTTACCGGCAAGGAGTACATCGACCCATGGGCTACGAGCATACGCACCGTAGAGCTCAAGGAGGGTGTTGACAACCACGGACGCGCGGAGAAGCGTGCCAACATAGCATACGAGACAGCCATCCAGGGCGTCACTGCCGAGAGCGCAAAGGACCTTGCATGCGTCGTTGAGATACTCAATGCACAGGGATGGTTCGAGACGGGCTCACACTTCGACGTGCCTGCCGACGGCATCATCAAGACAACCCTCAATCTCAGCAAGCCAAATCTCTGGTCGCCTGAGAACCCTTATATATATAAGGTACGTACCCGACTCTTCCGCAACCATCAGATTGTCGATGAGGTAGTGACGAAGGTCGGCGTGCGCACCGTCAGCGTATCAAAGGATGGCGGTTTCCAGCTCAACGGCGAATCGCGAAAGCTGCAGGGCGTATGCCTCCACCACGACCTCGGTCCGCTCGGTGCTGCTGTCAACAAGGCGGCTCTCATACGTCAGGTGAAGCTCATGAAGGACATGGGCTGCGACGCTATACGCACCTCCCACAACATGCCTTCCACGATGCAGATGGACGTCTGCGACTCCCTCGGCATGATGGTGATGGCAGAGAGCTTCGACATGTGGATCTATCCTAAGTGCAAGAACGGCTACGCACGCTTCTTCAAGGAGTGGGCAGAGAAGGACATCACCAACCTCGTTCTCAACCATCGCAACCACCCGTCTATCGTCATGTGGTCCATCGGCAACGAGATACCAGAGCAGGGCGACTCTAAGGTTGGCGTGCAGTGGGCTAAGAAGCTGCAGGACCTCTGCCATCAGCTCGACCCTACACGTCCTGTTACGCAGGGCATAGACCGCGTTGACAACGCTCTCGCAAGCGGTTTCGCTGAGGCAATGGATGTCGTTGGACTCAACTACCGCACACATAAGTACCAGAAGGCGCTGCAGAAGACCACCAAGGGCTTTATTCTAGGCTCAGAGACTGCCTCTACGGTAAGCTCACGCGGTGTCTATAAGCTGCCTTACAAGACCACCAACCATGGCGTATATAGCGACGGACAGTGCTCCGGCTACGACAACGAGTGGTGCGCATGGAGCAACCTCCCTGACGTTGACTTCGAGAACATGGACGACCTGCCATGGACAATAGGACAGTTCGTATGGACCGGCATCGACTATCTCGGTGAGCCAACGCCATACGATGAGTACTGGCCAAGCCGTTCGTCATACTTCGGCATCTGCGACCTTGCAGGTCTTCCAAAGGACCGCTACTATCTCTACCGCTCTCAGTGGAACAAGAAGGAGCATACGCTGCACATCGCGCCACACTGGACATGGGGCAAGGAGATGATAGGCAAGAATGTTCCCGTTCAGGTCTATTCCGACTACGACGAGGCAGAGCTCTTCATCAACGGCAAGAGCCAGGGACGCATCAAGAAACAGCAGACGCCTAACCCTAAGGCTGGCGATGAGTCACAGAATCCTAACGGCAGCAAGTGGGACCCTACACGCGATACCTCACATGCTCCAAACCTCGACCGCTACCGTCTCCGCTGGATGAACACCGTCTATGAGCCAGGTGAGGTGAAGGTCGTTGCATACGATAAGGACGGCAAGGCTGCCATGACAGAGACAATACGCACCGCTGGCACTCCGGCTAAGCTTCAGCTCTCAGCAGACCGCAAGCAGCTCACTGCCGACGGCACAGACCTCTGCTATGTCACCGTAACGATGACCGATAAGGACGGCAACCCATGTCCTCTCGCACAGGACCAGCTCGCCTTTGAGGTGGAAGGTGCCGGACAGTACAAGTGCGCATGCAACGGTGATGCCACATCCATAGAGACCTTCACAGAGCCAACGATGAAGCTCTTCAACGGACAGCTCGTCGTTACCGTACAGAGCTCCACCGCCAAGGGTAACCTCACACTGAAGGTAAAGCAGGTCCTCCCTGCTGCAAAGCCTGCTAAGAAGGGCAAGAAGGCCACAGCAGCCGCACAGCCTATCGAGGCAACGGTGGTTATCCCGGTGAAGTAAGGGAATATGAAACTTCTTTCAATCGAGGAGTCGCACTTCCTCGATTGAATCTACTAAAATGGACATAGACAAAAAAGGCAAAAAACACCGCCAGAACCAAGTCTTTTCGATTAGGGGGGCTTACTTTTGAAAAAATAAACCCCGAAGTACTCTTTTACGGTACTTCGGGGAGGAATTTTATGCTCTTGGAGTTTTACCTGACAGCAATAATTCTATATGCAGCTTTACTTGGATTATTTTTTCCGATAACCACATTTTGGGCATACTCCATCCGCATTGAGGGC
>CAMADY010000010.1 GCA_945831805.1 uncultured Prevotellaceae bacterium | reverse complement strand
CCTCGACGAAGTGAGGATGCTGGTGGAGGCAGGCGTCAAGGAGTTCCAGATTATAGCTCAGGAACTGACCTACTACGGCATAGACCTCTACGGCAAGCGCATGATAGCGGAGCTGGTGGAGAGGATGGCTGACATCAAGGGCGTGAAGTGGATTCGCCTGCACTACGGTTATCCTAACCAATTCCCGATGGAGCTGCTTCGCGTGATGCGTGAGAAGGATAATGTATGTAAGTATCTCGACATAGCACTGCAACACATCTCTACATCCGTGCTTGAACGCATGCGCCGCAATACGACGAAGGAGGAGACGATGGAGCTGATAGAGAGGCTCCGCAATGAGGTGCCGCGTATTTGTCTGAGGACAACGCTGATGGTGGGATTCCCAGGCGAGACGGACGAGGAGTTCAATGAACTCGTGGAGTTCGTGAAGTGGGCACGCTTCGATAGAATGGGCGCTTTTGCGTACTCTGAGGAGGAAGGGACGTACAGCGCGGAGAAATACACCGACGACGTTCCAGAGGACATAAAGCAACAGCGCCTCGACAAACTGATGAGGGTGCAGCAGCGCATCTCTGCAGAGCTGATGGAGGGTATGGTAGGCAGGGAGATGAAGGTCGTCGTTGACAGACGCGAGGGCGACTACTACGTCTGCCGCTCGGAGTTCTCTTCGCCGGAGGTTGACCCCGAGGTGCTCGTTCCGGTTAGCGAGAAAAGGCTAAGGACAGGGTGCTTCTATAACGTCAGAATCACCGGAGCAGAGGAGTTTGACCTCTACGCAGAGTTGGTGCATAGTGCATAGTGCTTCGAAAATAATAGTTTTTATGAATAACAAGGAATTTATTGCTGCGCTTTCGCAGCGTACAGGATATAAGCAGGACGATACGCAGAACATGGTGCGTACGGCCGTATATAATATCATCGACCATCTTGCAGTGGGCGATACAGTGAACGTGTCGGGACTCGGCAGTTTCGACGTGAAGAAGCGCATGGAGAGAATCATCAACAACCCCGGTACGGGACAGAAGATGCTTGTGCCACCGAAGCTCGTAGCAAACTTCAAACCTTTCGCCACGATGAAGGAGAAGGTTAAGAGTGCTAGTGAATAGACGCCCAGCGGTAAAGCGGCATGAGGGTGTCGGCGAATTACAAAACAAAAAAGAAATCTGGAATTAGATAAATGATAACGCTAAAAGACATAGCACGACTGCTTGTTGCAAAGCATCAGATAAGCTCGGTGGAGGCAGAGACCTTTGTTCAGCAGATGGTGGAAGTGATCCATGAGGGTCTCGTCAACGATCGTCTGGTAAAGATCAAGGGCTTCGGCACCTTCAAGCTTGCAACGATGAAGGAGCGAAACAGCGTCAACGTCAGGACGGGAGAGCGTGTGACCATCGGTGAGCACGACAAGATAACGTTTACTCCGGACAACGTCATGCGTGACATCATCAACAAGCCTTTCGCTCAGTTCGAGACGGTGATAATAGAGGATGACAGCCCTCTGCTCGATGAGTCGTTTGAGCTGCAGGACGATGATGATGAGACGAATACTGAGACGAATGCTGAATTAGAAACCGAGAAGCAAGAGCCTACGGTAGAGACACCGGTTGTTAAGACACCGGTTGCCGAGGAGGCTGTTGTGGAGAAATCTGTCGTTGAAACACCTATTGTTGAGGAACCTGTCGTTGAAGAGCCTGTTGCCGAGGAACCAGAACCTATGGTTGCAGAGGAAGAGCCTCAGACCGAGGAGAAGATCGAAGAACCTAAGACAGACGATGATGATGAGGTTCCTGAGTTGTCTGGCGAAGAGCAGAAACCGGAATACGACGCGAAGGTTTTCGTAGAGGCAAACGTAACGCTGAAAAGCGATGAAAACGGCGAAAATGGTGATGCCGACGAGGATGAGGAATATTGCGAATGCGATAAGAAACATCCGCTCTGCAGGAACATCCTTATATATTATGGTATCCTTATAAATATAATAGTGGCAATCATATTCTTCTTCATAGGCTACTTCGCAGCAGAGAACGAATGGTTCTCGACCAGCAATGAGCCGGAAAAGAATACGGAACAGGTTGCTACGGCAGGCAAGACCGTTGCAAAACCGCAAAAAACCGCCATTCCATCAAAATCTGTGGAGAAAAAAGACTCCGTAAAACCTTCCGACAAGGCGGAAGAGGCAACAACGAAGGCAACGGAGAACAACTCTGCGAAGGCTGAAACTCCTACTTCTAAGACAGAAACCGCAACAGCGAAGGCAGAAACTCCTACTGCAAAGGCAGAGTCTGCTGCGAAGAAAGAACCTCAGCCAATGAGGCAGTTCGACTCTGATGCAAGGGTACGCACCGGTGCATATTACATCATAGGCACCAAGCAGGAAGTAAAGGTCAAGGAAGGCCAGACACTGAAGCAGATTGCCAGGACATACCTCGGACCAGACATGGAGTGCTACATTGAGGCCTACAACGGCAAGAAGGAAGTAAAGGCGGGCGATACGGTGAAGATTCCGGAGTTGCTGCTTAAGAAACGATTGAAAAAATAGACAATATACTGACAATGAACATATTACAGAAAATGATGGCACAGGATTCTCCGCTTCAGATGATAGCGGAGTTTGAGGGTGACTTAAAGAAACTCTTTGACGAAGGCAAAGAAGGCGTGATGCCTGTCCTCACTACCCGAAACATGGTTAGCTTTCCTGGAGTATTGGCATCTGTCACGATAGCGCGAGATACTACACGACAGCTCGTGAAGTATATCGAGAAGCATCCGAAGCAGCAGTTCGCCATGTTTTGCCAAAAAGACCAAAACATAGAGGAGCCTTCTGTTGAGGATCTCAACACATACGGCGTGATGGCATCGTTCCTCAAGGTTTTCGAGATACCGGGACAGGAGAACCGCTATGCCTTCATAGCACAGCCTATGACTCGATGCCGCATCGTAGAGTGCGTCACTGATGAGCCCTTCATGAAGGCGCTGGTTACTCCTGTTGTGGAGATGGAGCCGGAGGATGGCGACCTGGAGTACAAGACCATCATCACCGACCTTAGGAAGAGGGTTCACGAGTATATCGAGAAGACGGACACCATTCCGTTTGAGCTGCAACTGTCGCTACATGGCATCACGGACAATACGATGTTCGTAAACATGGTGGCATACCACATGCCGCTGCCACTTGCAGAGAAGATGAAGCTGCTGAACATCGACAACCTGAAGCATAGGGCATTCACACTGCTCGAATACATGAACAGGGAGATACAATACGCCAACCTAAGGCTTGACATACAGAACCGTACGCAGCACACCATCGACGAGGAGCAGAAGCAGTACTTCCTGCGCCAGCAGATCAAGAGCATCAGTAAGGAGCTGGGAACCGACGAGGATTCGCCAGAGAAGAAGGAACTGCGCGAGAAGGCAAAGGACAAGAAGTGGGACGAGAAGACGGAGGCTATCTTCAAAAAGGAGTATGAGAAGCTCAACCAACTCCATCAGCAGAGCCCCGACTACAACGTGCAGCTGTCGTACCTTCAGCAGATGGTCGATCTGCCATGGAACGTATATTCCAAAGACGACCTTAACCTGACGAAGGCCGAGAAGGTGCTCAACAGAGACCACTACGGCATGGAGAAGGTAAAGGAGCGCATACTAGAATACATCTCCGTACTGAAGCTCAGGGGCGACCTCAAATCGCCTATATTGTGTCTCTACGGTCCTCCGGGAGTAGGTAAGACGAGCCTTGGCAAGAGCATCGCCGACGCCCTGAACCGCAAGTATGTCAGGATGAGTCTCGGTGGCCTACACGACGAGGCGGAGATACGTGGTCACAGAAGGACGTACATCGGTGCCATGCCGGGACGCATAATAAAGAACATCGAGAAGGCCGGCACTTCGAACCCTGTCTTCATCCTCGACGAGATAGACAAGGTGATGCAGAATGCAAACCACGGTGATCCGGCTTCGGCACTGCTCGAAGTGCTTGACCCGGAGCAGAATACCGCCTTCCACGATAACTTCCTCGACATGGACTACGACCTCTCAAAGGTCATGTTCATTGCTACCGCAAACGACCTCAGCACCATACCAGGCCCTCTGCGCGACCGTATGGAGATAATAGAGGTCAGCGGATATACCACCGAGGAGAAGATAGAGATAGCGAAGCGACATCTCGTGCCACGAGAGAAGGATAAGACCGGCTTGAAGTCAGACAAGGCACTGGCCTTCAGGAAGCCTACGCTGGAGAAGATTATTGAGAGATACACACGCGAGAGTGGTGTGCGCCAGCTGGAGAAGCAAATAAACAAATGCCTCCGCAAGATAGCATTCTTCATCGCTAAGGATGGCAATACCATCTACGACAAGATAACGCCGGAACAGCTGGAAGACCTCATCGGCAAGCCACCGTTCTATCGTGACATCTATCAGGGCAACGACTATGCCGGAGTGGTGACAGGACTGGCTTGGACAAGTGTCGGAGGAGAGATTCTCTTCATTGAGACGAGCATCTCTAAGGGGAAGAGCGGCAAGCTGACACTGACAGGAAACCTCGGCGACGTGATGAAGGAGAGTGCCGTCATTGCTCTGGAATACGTCAAGGCACACTGCGACTACCTTAAGATAGACCCACGCATCTTCGACAACTGGAACATACACATCCACGTGCCGGAGGGTGCCACGCCGAAGGATGGTCCGTCTGCCGGCATCACCATCGCTACGAGCATCGCATCAGCACTTACGCAGCGTAAGGTTCGCAAGAACGTAGCGATGACGGGTGAGATAACGCTTCGTGGAAAGGTGCTGCCTGTTGGTGGCATAAAGGAGAAGATCCTCGCTGCCAAGCGTGCCGGAATAAAGGATATCATGCTCTGCTCCGCCAACGAGAAGGACATTCAGGAGATTCCAGAGGAGTACCTGAAGGGCGTTACGTTCCATTACGTTGAGAACGTACAGGACGTATGGGATTTTGCACTGACAAAGCAGATAGTAGATAATCCTGTTGACCTCACCATTCCAGAAGAAGAGGAAAAGAAGTAAAAAAACGAATCAATGATTTTTCGATTATTTGAAAAATCAAAAAAATGAATCAAAACTTGACATTCGAACTACAACATACCGACCCATACAGCTCCGCTAGAGCCGGAAAGATAACCACCGACCATGGAGAGATTCTCACGCCGATCTTCATGCCGGTGGGAACGGTAGGCTCCGTAAAAGCCGTTCATTTCGAGGAACTTCGCAAGCAAGTCAAGGCACAGATAATACTTGGCAACACGTACCATCTGTATCTCCGTCCGGGACTCGACATACTGCGCAAGGCTGGAGGACTGCATAAATTCATAGGGTGGGAGAGACCTATGCTCACCGACTCCGGTGGTTTCCAGGTCTTCTCGCTGACAGGCATACGCAAGCTGAAGGAGGAGGGCTGCGAGTTCCGTAGCCACATCGACGGCAGCAAGCATTTCTTCACACCTGAGAACGTGATGGACACAGAGCGCATCATCGGTGCCGACATCATGATGGCATTCGACGAGTGCCCTCCAGGACAGAGCGACTGGAACTATGCCCGCAAGAGCCTCTCGCTGACAAACCGATGGCTCGACAGGTGCATAAAGCGATTCAACGAGACGGAGCCCCTCTACGGACACAGGCAGAGCCTTTTCCCTATAGTTCAAGGTTGCACCTTCAAGGACCTGCGACAGGAGTCCGCCAAGTTCGTTGCCGACAAGGGCTGCGACGGCAATGCCATAGGAGGGCTTGCCGTGGGTGAGCCAACGGAGGTGATGTACGAGATGGTGGAGGTGGTAAACGAGATTCTGCCGAAGGATAAGCCACGATACCTCATGGGTGTCGGAACGCCATGGAACCTGCTTGAGAACATTGAGCGAGGAGTGGATATGTTCGACTGCGTCATGCCGACGAGAAACGGACGTAACGCACTGCTGTTCACCTACGAAGGCACGATGAACATGAAGAACAAGAAGTGGGAGGACAACTTCTCGCCGATTGATCCTGAGGGATGCGACATCGACGTCATAACATCAAAGGCGTACCTGCACCACCTCTTCAAGGCGCAAGAGTATCTGGCACTGCAGATAGCATCCATACACAACCTCGCGTTCTACCTGAGACTGGTGAGCGATGCGCGCCAGCATATTATAAACGGTGATTTCACGCAATGGAAAAAGAGCGTTATAGACGATATGCAGAGAAGGCGATAAGCCTCTACAAACGCATTCTCTCCTTTGTCTTCAAGCCATTGAGGAAGATCGGAAATGTTCTGATTCCGATTTTCAGGAAGATGAAGGAGTGGGCAGCGCCATATTTATATAAGGTGTTGCCAGGACGTCTTGACCGCTATATAATAGGAAAGTTCATCGGTACATACTTCTTCGCCATACTGCTCATCATCAGCATCGCGATAGTATTCGACTTCAACGAGAATCTGTCGAAGTTCACGTCATACCATGCACCATGGAAGGCTATATTGCTGGACTACTACCTGAACTTCATACCATACTTCGCAAACCTCTTCTCGGCGCTCTTCGTATTCATTGCCGTCATATTCTTCACATCGAAGATGGCTACAAATAGCGAGATAATATCCATCTTTGCAGCAGGAGTGAGTTTCAAGAGAATACTAAGGCCATACATGATATCATGCGTCATCATCTCCATAATGTCGTTCGTACTCAGTGCCTTCATCATACCACATGGCACGGTGATACGCCAGAACTTCGAGTCGCTCTACAAGAACAAGAAGAAGAACATGTCGGCAGAAAACGTGCAGATGCAGGTTGACAAGGGCGTCATAGCATACATTCAACACTACGACAACCAGATGAAGCGTGGATACGGCTTCTGCCTTGACAAGTTCGAGAACAAGAAGCTTGTGTCGCACATGACAGCCACTGATATTCAGTACGATACCATCTCTGACTCAAAGTTTCACTGGAAGGCCATCAACTGGAAGATACGTGAGCTGAAAGGCATGAGGGAAAAAATCACGAGCGGCATGGAGATGGACACGCTGATATTGATGGAGCCTATAGACCTCGTTTACTCGAAAGGTCAGCAGGAGACCTTCACGCTGCCGGAGCTCTCTGAATACATATCAAAGCAGATAGACCGTGGTTCCGGTAATGTGGTGCAGTATCAGGTGGAGTACCATAAGCGCATTGCGTCGTCCTTCGCATCATTCATACTCACCATCATAGGTGCCTCGCTGTCGGCAAGAAAGCGTAAGGGAGGCATGGGAACATACCTCGGTATAGGCTTGGCGCTCAGCTTCATATACATCATGCTGCAGACCGTTTCTGCAACATTCGCCATCAATGCCGGAACGCCACCTGTCATTGCGGCATGGATGCCGAACATCATCTTCAGCATCGTAGCATACCTCTGCTACCGCAAGGCTCCGAAGTAAGTCTGAGAACTATCTGCTGAGAGACATACACATTATTTATATAAATGAGGTTCGTAACCTCAATTAGAATTAACAAAACAAAAAAAATACACTTTGGAAAAAAATAACATAACATATTTCGACGAAACACTGCTCAACGACAATGTCCTCGATGCACTCTACGACATGCGTTTTGAGAAGTGCACACCTATCCAGGCGGCATGCATCGACCCTATCATTGAGGGTAGCGACATCATGGGTGTGGCACAGACAGGTACGGGAAAGACGGCAGCATACCTTTTGCCGGTACTCTCAAAACTGGACGACGGAGGGTTCCCGGAGGACTCCATCAACTGTCTTGTCATGGCGCCTACACGCGAGCTGGCACAACAGATAGACCAGGCGATGCAGGGCTTCGGTTACTACCTCGACGGCATCAGCTCCGTTGCCGTATATGGAGGCAACGACGGAAACCGCTACGACCAGGAACTCTCTGCCCTGCGCAAGGGCGCATCGGTGGTCATTGCAACGCCGGGACGTCTCATCTCGCACATGCAGATGGGAAACCTCGACCTGTCAAGACTTTCGTTCTTCATTCTCGACGAGGCGGACCGCATGCTCGACATGGGATTCTCAGAGGATATTCTCGCCATTGCGAAGAACATACCGCAGACATGCCAGACTATCATGTTCTCGGCTACCATGCCTGACAAGATAGAGGAACTGGCAAATACTCTGCTGAAGAATCCGGTACACGTGAAGATTGCAGTCAGCAAGCCGGCAGAGAAGATTCAGCAGTCGGCATTCGTATGCTTCGCACCGCAAAAGAACCTCATCATCAAGGACATCTTCAAGAAGGGTTTCGTACCTGAGAATGCGAAGGAGGGTGACGAGCCGATGAAGCTCGAACGAGTAATCATCTTCTCTGGAAAGAAGCAGAGGGTGAAAGAGATATCACGAGTGCTGAAGCAGATGCACGCCAACTGCGGTGAGATGCACAGCGACCTCTCGCAGGCAGAGCGCGACGACATAATGTTCAAGTTCAAGAGTGGCGAGATTGACATACTCGTGGCTACCGACATCGTGGCACGAGGCATCGACATCGACGAAATACAGATGGTCATAAACTACGACGTGCCGCGTGACGTGGAGGACTACGTACACCGCATCGGACGTACTGCACGTGCACAGCGCGATGGTGTTGCCATAACGCTCGTCTCTGACGATGAAATCGGCTATTTCATGAAGATCGAGGACTTCCTGGAGCGCATCATTCTCAAGAACCCAATGCCGGAAGGTTGTGGCGAAGTTCCGGAGTACAAGGCATCCGCAAAGAAAAGCGGTAGCCGCAAGCCGCAGCGTAAGGGCAGTCACCGTAAGGATGGCCATGGTTCTCCCAAAAAGCGCAACGGTTCAAAGACTGCATCGCAGTCGGACAAGGCTAAGTCTGACAACAGTTCCAACAGCAAGAAAAAGGATTCAGCGCATCGTAGCAAGAAGAAATCCTCTAATAATAATCAACCAAATAAATCCTAAACAACTATGACAGAAAGCAACAACATCTGCGGACTCTCAAAGAAAGACTTCCGCAAGACAATTGACGGCAAGCAGACAGACCTCTTCATCCTGCGCAATGCTAACGGATATGAAGTGGCAGTAACAAACTACGGTGGTGCCATTGTGGCATGCATGGTGCCTGACAAGGACGGACAGATCGTCAACGTCATCCAGGGCCACAACAGCATCGACGAGGTGGTAAACTCTGAGGAGTGCTTCCTCTCTACACTCATCGGACGATGGGGCAACCGTATCAATAAGGGAAAGTTCACACTCGGAGGCAAGGAGTATTCACTTGCTCTCAACGATGGTCCCAACCATCTCCACGGTGGTCCTACAGGATATCACGCACAGGTATGGGACGCAAACCAGATGGACGAGCGCACCGTTGCACTCTCACTCATCGACCCTTACGGACACGAGGGATTCTCTGGCGAGCTCAAGATATACGTAGAATATACATGGACTGACGACAACGAGCTGAAGATTGACTACCTTGCTACAACAAACAAGAAGACAATCCTCAACCTCACACACCATGCGTTCTTCTCTATCCAGGGCATTGCAAACCCTACACCAACAATCGACGATATCGAGTGTGAGGTAAATGCTGACTTCTATCTCCCTATCGATGCTACAAGCATTCCTACCGGTGAGATACTGAAGGTAGAGGGCACACCATTCGACTTCCGCACTCCAAAGGCTATCGGACCTGCTATGAATGCTGACGACGAGCAGATCAAGAACGGTTCTGGCATTGACCACAACTACGTCCTCAACAAGAAGGAAGTTGGTGAGCTTTCGTTCGCTGCACGCATCGCAGACCCTAAGTCAGGACGTACCATGGAGGTTTATACCACTGAGCCAGGACTACAGATGTACACCGGTAACTTCCAGTCTAACTATGCTATCAACACTGGATGCACCGCACAGCGCCGTTCTGCCGTTTGCTTCGAGGCACAGCACTTCCCTGACTCGCCTAACCGTGCATACTTCCCACCTGTTGTTCTCAACCCGGGTGAGCGCTATCGCCAGACAACCATCTACAAGTTCGGCGTTCAGAAGTAAGCACTAAACTGGCTGTGGATTACGGTCTTTTTTTATAATAAGGAAACAGACAGTGCATTCTATAAACAACACAACGATTATGAAGAAAACATTATTTATCATAGCATGCCTCCTTTGTTCCTGCCTCACGGTGGGAGCACAGGAGACTGTGCAGAAGCCTGCCAAAGCCGTATATACCAACGAGTGCTACGACAAGAAACTCATCAAGGAAGCTAAGAAGTGGATCAAGAAGGGCGAGTGGCGTCAGGGCTTCAACGGTGCAGACCCACACGAGTCTGTAAACATCGTGGATTTCTACATGCAGTACAAGAAGAATCCGGAGCAGTGGACAAAGCTCTTCCAGTATCTCGCAAAGACAGACCTACTTGCACTGCCTAAGGGAAAGCTACCAATAGAGGGCAGCGACCTCACCATCTCTGTTGAGGATTCTGAGAACGGACCGCTGGAGAAGCGTCAGAGCGAGAGTCACTACCACGGCATCGACTTCCAGTACTGCGTAAAGGGAACAGAGCGATTCGGTATCATCGACCACGTCACTTCTACCCCTAATTCCAAGTACAAGCCAGACGTCATACACTACAGCTACGACAAGGCGCGCGCTAAGTTCTATGACTCTACACCTGACAAGTTCTTCATCTTCTTCCCAGGAGACTGGCACATAGCAAAGGTGAACAACGATACCGACAACCAGACCATCCGTGTCTGCGTCATTAAGGTCAGATGGATTGACTAAACTTAACCACAAAGAGGTTAAACTTAACCACAGTATAAGAGGTTAAAGCACCATATTGGCATCGGCTGATAATAATTAGAAAGACAAAATATTACTAATATATTTATGAAAGAAAACAACGAGAACTTCAACCTCCGTACGCTCACTAAGGGTAGCGTATGGGATTTACAGGAGACCGACGTCTTTATGCTTTGGGCACAGGCTGACAAGGATGATGCTATTGCTGAACACGGAAGGCATTATCTCGACATCATACGAACTGCTTTCGAGGTAGAAGAGATAAAGGTTGACAAGCCAGAGATACTGAAGAAATATGAAGAGCGTGGCATGCGCGTCGGAATAATTCCTTTGAAGGACAAAGACCAGAAATGGGCTATCAAGAAGCGTCCTATCAACCGTATCACCGACCTCACCTACGAGAACATACGTCACATCTCGGCTGCCAAGCTCCTTGAGGTCATCGACCGGAACTTCGGTGGTGGATGGGATTCACTAAATCAGGCTATTCAGGACATCATACTCAGCGCCTTCGACATCTCCACTACCACACTGCCAAAGGCACGCATACACAAGCCGGGCGGACTTTACGACATCAAGGTCAACGACGGATTCGAGGTTCTCGAAATTGAAAAAGGCGGATGGGTAGAGGCTATCTTTGCTAAGGTCAAGCCTCTGGCATTCAAGCCAAGAGTGAAGTTTGGAGATGATGGAATCAGCGATGACATTGACGAGGATGACGATTCAGACGTTATCATCAAGGACGACTACTACAAGCAGGACGAGGATGACGACGAGCTCGATGACGATACACTGACAGAGGAATCATACCGCACTACTATTGAAGAGGATCCTGACGCATTGACACTCGATGCTGCAGAACTAAATGAAAGTGAAGATGACTACTAGAAAATCATTATGCGGGCTATTCATGACAGCCCTCATGGCATTACTCCTTACGGCTTGCGGCAATAAGGAGGAGCGTTTCGTGCCTAAGTCCCTTGCTGACCTAAGAGGGCACACCATTGCAGCCAACTCCGGCACTACGCAGGAGAAGATTGCCCGTATGTGTACTGATGCCGACAAGGTACAGTGTCTCCCGGGAGGACTCGATGCTCTCGTTTCGCTGGATGCAGGACAGTGTGACGTCGCTCTTGTTGAGCGTAACAACATGTTCTCCGACGACTTCAAGAGAATGGCTATCGAGGAGGCGTTCACTGACTCAACGACACAGGAGCCCCTGGCATGCGCACTCCGCAAGGACGATCGTGCACTCGTCGATGAGTTCACACAGTTCTTCGACAGTCTCGAAGCCTCCGGAGCACTCGACGAGATCAAGGGACGATGGCTCAACCCGCTCGTAACAAACAATCTCAAGAAGGTTGTCATCAAGAGCGCAGACGTACCTAAGCAGGGTAGGAGAGTGCTCCACATGGGTTCCGACTACTCATACCCTCCTTACACCATAACCGTCAACAACGAATACACCGGCTACGAGGTAGAGCTCTGGCAGCGCTTCTGCATTGCACACAACTACGGACTCTCATGCGACGTGTATAACTTCGACGCACTCCTGCCGGCACTGCAGTCAAAGCGTATCGACATCATCGCTGCCGGCATGAGCGTAACGCCGGAACGAGAGAAGATGGTGCTCTTCACACCGGCCGACGACTACTCTGTAACGACCTGCCTCATACGCAAGGAAGTAGTCTCCGACAAGGGATTCTTCGAGGGCATCGCCGACAGCTTCGACCGCTCACTCATACAGCAGGACCGATGGAAGATGATCGTACAGGGATTCTGGACTACAATATGGATATTCCTCGGATCACTCATCATCGGAATACTCCTCGGAGCCGTCATCAGCTACATGCAGATGAGCCCACGAAAGCTCCTCAGCATTACGGCAAACGTATATATCGACCTCATGCGTAACATACCTATTCTCGTGCTCCTCCTTGTGATGTATTACATCATACTCGCAAACTCTGGACTATCTGCCATGAGCGTTGCAATCATTGCATCAGCCATGAACTTCGGAGCATACATCGCCGTCATGTTCACAACAGGCATCAAGGCTGTTGACCCGGGACAGAAGGAGGCTGGACTCGCATTAGGATACACACCGATGCAGACCTTCACCTACATCATTGCACCACAGGCTGCACGCCACATCATACCGGTATTCCAGGGTGAGGCTATATCACTGCTCAAGGGAACCTCAATCGTGGGTTACATCTCAATCGTTGACCTCACAAAAGCGTCAGACCTCATACGTAACTCAAGTTTCGAGGCGTTCTTCCCACTCATCTTCGTTACCGTTATTTATTTCACGCTCGCATGGATGCTGAGCAAGTCGTTGGACATTTTATTACAGAAGATACAGAAATGATAACAATAAAGAACCTTACAAAGTCCTTCAGCATGCCTGACGGTACTAAGCTCAATGTTCTAAAAGGCATTGATTGTCAAATAGAAAAAGGTGAGGTGATAAGTATCATCGGACCTTCTGGAACGGGTAAGTCAACATTCCTCCGCTGCCTCAACAGCATCGACCCTGCAACAAGCGGCGAGATAATCTTCAACGGAGAGAACATTCTCGATAAGAAGACAAAGCTCAATAAGGTACGTCAGAAGATGGGAATGGTCTTCCAGAGTTTCAACCTCTTCGAGCACATGACGGTACTCGAAAACGTAACCAACGGACCTATACGACTCCTTGGAAAGTCAAAGAAGGTAGCTGAAGAAGAAGGACTCAACCTCCTGCACATGGTAGGGCTCGAAGATAAGGCCGACGTCATGCCACGAAACCTTTCTGGAGGACAGAAGCAGCGTGTAGCCATAGCACGATGCCTATCAATGAAGCCTGATTGCATACTCTTCGATGAGCCTACATCAGCACTCGACCCAACGATGGTAAGCGAGGTACTCAGCGTTATCAGGCAGCTAGCCTCGCATGGTATGACGATGCTCATCGTAACGCACGAGATGAAGTTCGCGAAGGATGTATCAACACGTGTCTTCTTCATGTACGGAGGAGGCATCTACGAAGAGGGTACACCAGATCAGATCTTCAACAACCCACAGAAGCCTGAAACGCAGAACTTCATCGGAAGAGTACGCTCATACACCTTCACACTCAACAGCATCAACGACGAGAAGTACGACGCCTACAGCCATGAGCTCGAAAACTTCTGCAACAAATACGCCATCGCCAACATATTCTATAAAATACAGGGGCTTATCGACGAGATCACACAGCGTATGATACTATGGAACGGACCCGTTAGTGTCACAGTCAACTATAGCGAGCTCGACTACTCCGTATCCGTACTCTTCACTGCCAAGGGACAGAAGGAACCACTGCAGCTCAACTCCGAGAACAACCGCATATCGCACTCCATCATCAACGGCATCTGCGAAGCCCTTTATCAGGAGACAACCACCGACGCCCTAATCATCACCTGCAAAATCAAAAGCGCATAATTTGGGAATAACGCGTTGTAGCATGAGTTTTTACACAAAGGTGCCTGACACCTTTGTATAATTATTCGCTTTTTAGATGATTCGTTGTGTAGATATATAGAAAAAGGTCAGCTTTCAAGACTGACCTTTTTTGCTTTTGATATGTGTAGGTAAAAAGGTATATTACCTTTTACCATTTGTCGGTTACTCGTAGTCTTGCCATGACTTGATCTGGAGGTCGCTCTCGGAGAGTGCGCAGAAGGCTTCGATGAATGCGGAAGCAAGGCGCGCGTTGGTGATGAGAGGGATGTTGTGGTCGATGGCACCACGACGGATCTTATAGCCGTTGGTGAGCTCGCGCTTGGTGTGGTTCTTAGGGATGTTCACGATGAGGTCAAACTTGTGGTCGTGAATCATGTCCATGACGTTTGCGACAGCAGCACCGTTCTCGTCTGGCCATCCTACGACGGTAGCCTTTGCGCCGTTCTCATTGAGGTACTTGGCGGTGCCTTCGGTAGCGAAGACGTTGTAGCCAGCCTTTACGAGTGCTATGGCAGAGTCGAGGAGCGATGCCTTCTCCTTTGCGCCTCCTGAAGAGAGCATGATGTTTGCGCCCTTGGCAGGCATCTTGTAGCCGGTGGCTATCATTGAGTTGAGGAGTGCCTCCTCGAAGGTGTCGCCCATACAGCCTACCTCACCTGTTGAAGACATGTCAACGCCGAGAATAGGGTCTGCGTTTGAAAGACGTGCGAACGAGAACTGCGATGCCTTGACACCCATGCGGTCGATGTCGAAGACGGACTTGTCTGGCTGTGTGTATGGTGCGTCGAGCATGATCTTCGTAGCTGTCTCGATGAAGTTGCGCTTGAGGACCTTACTGACGAATGGGAACGAGCGTGATGCACGGAGGTTACACTCGATAACCTTGATGTCGCTACCCTTTGCGAGGTACTGTATGTTGAACGGACCAGAGATGTTGAGTTCCTTAGCAATAGCGCGTGAAATCTTCTTTATCTGACGTGCCTGTGCGAAGGTGATGTTCTGTGCAGGGAACACCATGGTGGCGTCACCTGAGTGAACGCCGGCGTACTCAACGTGCTCGGAGATACCGTACTCCACAACCTCACCGTTCTGTGCCACTGCATCGAACTCTATCTCGTTTGTCTCGGTCATAAACTGCGAGATAACGACAGGGTACTCCTTGCTGACCTCACTTGCCATCTGGAGGAAGCGCTCCAGTTCCTCGTAGTCGTAGCATACGTTCATGGCAGCACCAGAGAGTACGTATGATGGACGCACGAGAACAGGGAATCCTACGCGATCCACGAACTGCTTTACGTCGTCCATCGACGTGAGTGCACTCCACTGTGGCTGGTCGATGCCGAGCTTGTCGAGCATAGCGGAGAACTTACCACGGTTCTCGGCACGGTCGATGGAAACCGGTGTGGTACCGAGGATAGGCACGCTCTGGCGGTGGAGCTTCATAGAGAGGTTGTTTGGTATCTGACCACCCACGGAAACGATGACACCGCGTGGCGACTCAAGGTCTATGACATCAAGTACACGCTCGAACGACAGTTCGTCGAAGTAGAGGCGGTCGCACATGTCGTAGTCGGTGGAAACGGTCTCAGGGTTGTAATTGATCATGATGGACTTGTAACCCAGCTTGCGAGCGGTGTTGATGGCATTGACGGAACACCAGTCAAACTCCACTGAAGAACCGATGCGGTATGCACCAGAGCCAAGCACGATTACGGACTTCTCGTTGTTGTAGTAGTTAATGTCGTGACCCTCAACGGCGTATGTCATGTAGAGGTAGTTGGTGAGCTCAGGATGCTCAGAAGCTACGGTAGGGATGCGCTTTACGGCAGGGAGAATGCCCATCTTCTTACGCTGAGCACGAACGGCGAGGTTCTCCTTCTCCATGTTGCCCTCCTTTGTCTTGAGCACGAAGCGTGCAATCTGGAAGTCAGAGAATCCCATGATCTTAGCCTGGCGCATTACGTCGGCAGGAATCTCCTCAACAGTGTTGTAACTCTCCAGCTTATGCTTGTAATCGACGATGTTCTTCATGCGCTCGATGAACCATGGGTCAATCTTGGTGAGCTCCTCGATACGGGCTACGGTATAACCCTCCTCAAGAGCCTGTGCGATGGCGAAGATTCGTAGGTCGGTAGGGTTAGCGAGCTCCTCGTCGAGGTTGTCGAACTTGGTGTGGTCGTTGCCCACAAAGCCGTGCATACCCTGACCAATCATGCGGAGACCCTTCTGGAGCATCTCCTCGAAAGAGCGACCGATGGACATTATCTCACCTACGGACTTCATAGAAGAGCCGATCTTACGGCTAACGCCCGTGAACTTGGTGAGGTCCCAGCGAGGAATCTTACAGATGAGGTAGTCGAGTGATGGTGCTACGTATGCAGAGTTGGTAGTACCCATCTCGCCAATCTGGTCGAGTGTGTAGCCGAGGGCAATCTTTGCTGCCACGAAAGCGAGCGGATAGCCCGTTGCCTTTGATGCGAGTGCAGACGAACGAGAGAGACGTGCGTTGATCTCGATGATACGGTAGTCGTTGGTCTCTGCGTTGAAAGCGTACTGTATGTTACACTCGCCAACGATGTTCAGATGGCGCACACACTTGATGGCAAGTTCCTGGAGCATTTTTACCTGTGCTTCGCTTAACGAACAGGTTGGAGCCACAACGATAGACTCACCGGTGTGGATGCCGAGCGGGTCGAAGTTCTCCATTGATGCAACGGTGAAGCAGTGGTCGTTGGCGTCGCGGATGACCTCGAACTCTATCTCCTTCCAGCCCTTGAGCGACTCCTCTACGAGTACCTGTGGCGCAAAGGTGAATGCCGATTCAGCAATCTCGATGAAGGTCTTCTCGTCAGGGCAGACACCAGAACCGAGACCTCCGAGTGCGTATGCCGAGCGTATCATGATAGGATAGCCTATCTTACGTGCCGCAGCTATGGCGTCCTCCATCGTCTCACAAGCCTGAGATACAGGAACCTTCAGGTCAACCTTGTTGAGTTCCTGAACGAAGAGGTCGCGGTCTTCGGTGTTCATGATGGCCTCTACGCTTGTGCCGAGCACCTCCACGCCATATTCCTTCAGCACGCCCGACTGATAGAGTGCGGTACCTACGTTAAGACCTGTCTGACCACCCCATGCGAGCATGATGCCGTCAGGACGCTCCTTCTTGATAATTTTAGTGATGAACGATGGTGTGATAGGCAAGAAATAGACCTTGTCGGCAATACCGTCAGAGGTCTGAATGGTTGCCACGTTCGGATTGACAAGTACCGACTTGATGCCTTCCTCGCGCAATGCCTTGAGGGCCTGCGAGCCGGAATAGTCGAACTCGCCCGCCTGTCCGATTTTCAGTGCTCCACTACCGAGTACGAGCACCTTCTTCAGTTGTTTCTTCATTGTGTTTTCTTTTATTGTAGGGTTTAAGTTTGCATAAACATATACATTCTTTTATATATGTGCTTGCAAAGGTATGTATTTTTTTCGGAATATGCAAATCTTTATTCATTTATTGTTGTATATTCAAATAAAACTTTGTAACTTTGCATGCGAAAAGCTAATCTAGAACAATAAACCATAGACTACATTATCATAAATCATGAATCTAAAGACATACTTTATGGCACTTGCATTCGGCATATGCTCTCTGTCTGGCACGGCCCAAGCAACCTTTCAGTTTGGAACAAAGACGAATCCTCAAGGCGTATCCTTTGAGGTTGACTCACGCGGATTCATCGTTGGTGGCAGGCACGTCCTTCCGGTGATGGGCGAGATGCATTATGCGCGTGTGCCACGCAAGGACTGGCGCCGCGAAATCCGCAAGATGAAGGCTGGCGGCATCAACATCCTTTCGACCTACAGTTTCTGGATTCACCATGAGCCTGTTGAGGGTCAGTGGGACTGGTCGGGCAACAACGACCTCCATGCCTTCCTTCAGGTGTGCAAGGAGGAAGGAATGCCGGTAGTGCTGCGCATCGGTCCGTTCTGCCATGGCGAGGTCTATCAGGGCGGCTTCCCGGAATGGGTGGTGGAACGTCATGTCAAGGATCCTAAGAACTACAAGCTTCGCTCTACGGCTCCGGGCTTCATTGCAGAAACGCAACGCCTCTACAGCAATATCTTCGCACAGGCGAGTGACATGCTATGGAAGCATGGCGGACCCGTCGTCGGCGTGCAGATAGAGAACGAATGCCGAGGACCATGGAATTACTACATGACGCTGAAAAATATGGCTATCAGCATAGGTTTCGACACTCCGTTCTACACTCGCACCGGATGGCCAAAGCTCAACGGCAAGGAGGAGTTCGGCAAGATGCTGCCGCTCTACGGTGACTATGCCGACGGCTTCTGGGACCGTAAGCTTGAGGATATGCCAGGCGACTACCCTAAGGCGTTCATCTTCAAGGACACACGTCTCTCTGCCGTCATCGCTACGGAAGCACTCGGCACAAACCAAAGCACACTGATGGAGCAGAAGGATCTGCAGTATCCTTACCTCACCTGCGAACTTGGTGGCGGCATGATGCCAGCCTACCACCGCCGCATAAACATGTCGGGCAACGAGGCAATGCCGATGGCTATCTGCAAACTCGGTTCCGGCTCAAACCTCCCCGGCTACTACATGTACCATGGCGGTACGAACCCATACAACCCGAAGCATACGATGGCAGAGACACAGGCCTCTTCTGTAACGAACTACAACGATATGCCGCTGATTTCGTATGACTTCCAGTGTCCACTGGGTGAGATGGGACAGCCGTTCCCTGTTGTCTATAACCAGACGCGCCAACTGCATCAGTTCCTTCAGGACTGGGGAGAGAAGCTCTCACAGATGGATGTCGATACACTCTCGGAGCATTATGCCCGCCGTGGATGCTTTGAGTTCCATAACGATTATGTGCGCATACTGAACGAGGGTGGCAGTGCCTACGTTAAACCTGTTGAAATGCCGTTTATGGGTCATAAGGTGACGGCTGATGCACAACCTTATTGTAAGATTGGAGAAAAACTTTACTTTATTGCGATAAAAGGCAAGAAACCAATGGCTTATATTGACGGCAAGAAGGTAATGCTCAAAGCTGACAAGGCGGTTAAGGTTAACGGCATTAGTCTTATGCTACTCTCTTACGAGATGGCTCGCAAGGCATTCAAGATTGATGATAAGATAATGTACGCGAAGCACGATGGCGGCATTCTCTATAAGGCAGGCGACAAGGTTGTGGAGGAATGGTGGGCGGTGGATCCGTCGATCGTTATCGGCACCAACAAGACTAAGCAGGCAGGTGCTCCACGCAAGGTGGCTCTTGGTACGCTGAAGGTTGCAGCCATGCCAACGGACGAGGACTTTGAAGCTGCGGAGGTTTATGCTTTAGACCTCTCTGCCATCGGAAAAGACAATATCGACAATTTGTTCCTCACCATCGACTATGCTGCCGACTGCGCAAGGGTTTATGCTGACGGCATACTTGTGGAGGATAACTTTTGGAACGGCAAGGCCATGCTCGTAAGACTCTCTGACCTCGTCAATGCTGACGGCACAATGAAGAGGGTAGAGCTGAAAATGCTGCCGCTGATGAAGGATTATCCCATCTACCTTCAGAAACAACAAAAGGCCCTGCTGGATCATGCTCCAGCAACAGGCCTTCTGAAACTGAATTCCGTAAAGTTGCTCGTCCGATATACGGAGTAACAGGTAAAAGGAAATAGAAAATAGGAGAATAGTTTTTTTAGGTTGAAACAATATCACCACAAAAACTATTCTCCTATTACCTTTTACCTAAGAATACAGGTTATCTTGCCTCAGGCTTTGGCACCTGATCCATGTCTGATGGTTCTGGGTATATCTCAGTGAGGAATTCAAGGAATAACTTAAGGCCTGCGTGGGTTGCATTGCGGAGGTTCTCCTCACGCCCCTCGTCGCCTTCGAGCTTGATGATGCGGATGTCATCCTTTGTGCCGCAAGCGATGTAGATAGTACCTACAGGGATTCCAGGGGCAGCAGCAGGACCAGCGAAGCCTGTTGAAGCGACAGCATAGTCCACGTCCATGAGGTTGATGATGCCCTTGACCATCTCGCGAGCAACCTCCTCGCTGACGGCGTTCTTCTCGGTTATGAGGTCTGCATCGATGCCAAGCACCTTGGACTTTATCTCGTCAGCATAGCAGATGGTGCCACCTTTGTAATATGCACTGGCGCCAGGTACTGAGGTGATGCTCTCACCGATGCGTCCGCTGGTACATGACTCGGCGGTAGCGATGGTCTTGCCTGTTTCGTAGAGTTTAGAGAGGATCTCCTTGCTAAGAACTTTGTTTTCTAATGCCATAGTTTTGTTTCTTATTTTTTAATATGATTTTATTTTCGATGTTTCGATAGTTTGAGAGTCGATGATTCGAAGGGGTGATGATTCGATTGGAGCGACAGCTCGATATTTTGCAGGGTCTATTCGAATGTCACCTTCGAGAATGCCGGAGCCTCAATAGAGCAGAACTCCTTGTCCTTCAGCTTGAAAGAGGCTACGCATCCTATCATGGCTGCATTGTCGGTGGTGTATGAGAACTTCGGGATATAGACCGTCCAACCGAACCGCTTCGCATAGTCGTGGAAGGCATTGCGTAGTCCGTTGTTTGCCGATACGCCACCTGCTACTGCGACATGCTTTATGCCTGTCTGCTTAACGGCGAGCTTCAGTTTCTTCATCAGGATATCGACAATGGTCCATTCGAGGCTTGCTGCGATGTCCTCCTTGTGATGCTCAATGAAGTCAGGATCTTCCTGCACCCATTTCTGCATGTTGTAAAGGAATGATGTCTTGAGTCCCGAGAAGCTGTAGTTGAGTCCGGGAATGTGTGGCTCAGCAAACTGATATGCTTTAGGGTTGCCCTGACGCGCGAGGCAATCGATGATAGGACCGCCCGGATAGCCGAGTCCCATGACCTTAGAGCACTTGTCGATAGCCTCACCGGCAGCATCGTCGATGGTCTGTCCAAGCACTTCCATGTCGTTGTAGGCGTTGACCTTGACAATCTGTGAGTTGCCGCCACTGACGAGCAGACAGATGAATGGGAGTGGGGGAGCAGCCCCCTCCAACCTCCTCGTGGGGAGGCTTTCTTTGGTATGCCTTGCAGTGTTGTTGTTTTGTGTAGAGCCACTTGCTGAGATATTGTCAACGACCTCTTCCTGTATGAAGTGCGCCATGACGTGTCCCTGCAAATGGTTGACGTCAATGAGCGGGATGTTAAGCGAGCGTGCGAAGCCCTTTGCGAAGTTCACACCGACTAGGAGGGAACCCATCAGGCCCGGACCGCGCGTAAATGCGACGGCAGCGAGTTGTTCCTTCTTGATGCCCGCCTGCTTGATAGCCTGGTCAACGACAGGCAGTATGTTCTGCTGGTGTGCGCGTGATGCAAGCTCCGGCACTACGCCACCGTATGCTTCGTGTACCTTCTGTGATGCGGTGACGTTGCTCAATAGCACACGACCCCTCATCACTGCGGCCGAAGTGTCGTCGCAGCTTGATTCTATAGCGAGTATGTATTTTTCTTCTTCCATGTTCGTGAGTTTTTATGTGGAAACACCACATAAAACAATGCCACTTGTTTACGGTTTTTTATGTGGAAACACTACATAAAACAGGGCACTTGGTAAACGAGGGCTTAGTAGGTGAGGATTTCCACGCCGTGGTCTGTCATGAGGAGTGTGTGCTCCCATTGTGCTGATGGGAGTTCGTCTTCGGTAATAACCTCCCATCCGTACTCATCGTCAGCATCGATGAATACCTTCCATGTACCCATGTTGATCATCGGTTCTATGGTGAATACCATGCCCGGCACGAGGAGCATGCCCTCGCCCTTGTGTCCGAAGTGGTCAACCTCAGGGTCTTCGTGGAACTTGAGTCCTACGCCATGTCCTGCGAGGTCGCGTACTACACCATAGTGGTACTTCTTACAGTGCTTCTCTATGGCATGGCCGATGTCACCGACGAAACTGTAAGGCTTTGCAGCCTCCATGCCGATCTCCAGGCATTCCTTCGCCACGCGCACCAGCTGTTCCTTCTCAGGCGTTGTTTTTCCACCTATTATAAACATGCGTGACGCGTCTGCGTAATAGCCATCCTTTATCGTAGTGAAATCTACGTTGACGATATCACCCGGCATGAGCACATCGTCCTCCTTAGGGATGCCGTGACACACTACCTCGTTGATACTTGTACATACAGACTTTGGGTAGCCCTCATATCCGAGGCATGCCGGTATGGCATCGTGATCCTTGCAGTACTGCATGCAGATATCGTCAATCTCCTGCGTATTCATTCCAGGATGAATAGCCGCAGCAACAGCATCAAGCACGCCAGTGTTGATAACACCAGCGCGCCTGATTCCTTCTATCTGTTCCGGGGTCTTTATGAGATCCCTTGTAGGCACGAGCTTGTTCTTGCTTTCCCAGAACATGATCTTGCGATCCATCTCTGTAGGTTCCTGACCAGGCAAGCAGTGCCAACGTCTTTTCTTTGCCATTTAAACAAGTTAAAATATTAGTGGTTTACCACGCGAAGAGAGGATAGTTCCTCATCTCTGCGTTAACCTCACCGCGTACCTTAGCGATAACGTCCTCGTTTGTTGGGTCGTTGAGAACCTCCTCAATCCATGCAGCAATCTTCACCATGAGGTCTTCCTTAGCACCACGTGTGGTGATAGCAGGAGTACCGAGGCGGAAGCCTGATGTCTGGAATGCCGAGCGTGTGTCGAATGGTACCATGTTCTTGTTAATGGTGATGTCAGCAGCAACAAGTGCGTTCTCTGCCACCTTACCTGTGAGGTCAGGGTACTTAGTGCGGAGATCAACGAGCATAGAGTGGTTGTCCGTACCGCCAGAAACGATCATGAATCCACGCTTTGTGAGCTCGTCAGCGAGAACAGCAGCGTTCTTCTTGACCTGCATAGCATACTGCTTCCACTCTGGCTTGAGAGCCTCTCCGAATGCAACAGCCTTAGCAGCAATGACGTGCTCAAGAGGACCGCCCTGCTGACCAGGGAATACAGCAGAGTTGAGGAGCTGTGACATCTTCTTCACTACGCCCTTAGGAGTTGTGTAGCCCCATGGGTTGTCGAAGTCCTTACCGAGGAGGATGAGACCGCCACGTGGACCACGGAGAGTCTTATGGGTTGTTGTTGTAACGATATGAGCGTACTTCACAGGGTTATCGAGCAGACCTGCAGCTATAAGACCAGCAGGGTGTGCCATATCGATCATCAGAAGAGCACCTACCTCATCAGCAATCTTACGCATGCGAGCATAGTCCCACTCACGGCTATATGCAGAACCACCACCGATGATAAGCTTTGGCTTGTTCTCCTTAGCGAGCTTCTCCATCTCGTCGTAGTCAACGCGGCCAGTCTCCTTGTTGAGGTTGTAGCCAACAGGACGATAGAGAATACCTGAAGTGTTTACGAGTGAACCGTGAGAGAGGTGACCGCCGTGGTCGAGGTTAAGACCCATAAAGCAGTCGCCAGGCTTCAGTACAGCGAGGAGCACAGCAGCATTAGCCTGAGCACCAGAGTGTGGCTGTACGTTGGCATACTCTGCACCGAAGAGCTCACAAGCACGGTCGATGGCAAGCTGCTCTATCTGGTCAACAATCTGACAGCCACCATAGTAACGGTGACCAGGGTAACCCTCTGCATACTTGTTTGTGCAGTAAGAGCCCATTGCCTCCATTACCTGCTCACTTACGAAGTTCTCTGATGCGATGAGCTCAATACCCTTGAGCTGACGCTGGTGTTCATTCTCGATAAGATCGAAAATCTTCTGATCTCTTTCCATTGTTTGCGATGTTGTATTAAAGTGTTAGTGAAAATTTAGTTTGCAGCCTCAAACTCCTCAAGGAAGCGCTTGTCGTTCTCGGAGAACATGCGGAGGTCGCTCACCTGATACTTAAGGTTCGTGATACGCTCTACGCCAAGTCCGAATGCATAGCCGGAATACTTCTTCGAGTCAATGCCACAGAGCTCAAGAACGTTAGGGTCAACCATGCCGCATCCGAGGATCTCAACCCATCCGGTGTGCTTGCAGAAGCCGCAGCCTACCCCTCCGCAGATGTGGCAAGAGATATCCATCTCTGCTGATGGCTCTGTGAATGGGAAGTATGATGGACGCAGTCGTATCTTTGTGTCAGGACCGAAGAGTTCCTGAGCGAATGTGAGCATAACCTGCTTGAGATCGGTGAATGATACGTTCTCGTCGATATAGAGACCTTCTATCTGGTGGAAGAAGCAGTGCGCACGTGCTGTGATAGCCTCGTTACGATACACACGACCCGGACAAATAACGCGGATTGGTGGCTGCTGCTTCTCCATCACACGTGCCTGAACGCTTGAGGTGTGGGAACGGAGAAGTATGTTCTTTGTTACGTCGTTGAGCTGGCTCTCCTCCACGAAGAAAGTGTCCTGCATGTCGCGAGCCGGATGGTCGGCAGCAAAGTTCATCTTTGTGAAGATGTGAAGGTCGTCCTCCACCTCCGGACCGTCCGCGAGTGTGAATCCCATGCGCTGGAATATCTCCACAATCTCGTTCTTGACGATGGAGAGAGGGTGGCGTGTGCCAAGCTCCACTGGGTACGGTGTACGTGTGAGGTCGATGTCTGCCTCCACGCTGTCCTGGGATGAGAGTTCGTCACGCAGTCCGTTGATCTTGTCGAATGCGAGTTGCTTGAGCTCGTTGATCTTCATGCCGACAGCCTTCTTGTCTTCTGGAGCAACATTGCGGAAGTCCTGCATGAGAGAATTGATTTCTCCCTTCTTTGAGAGATACTTTAGACGAAGAGTTTCTATCTCCTCGAGATTCTGTGCCTGTAAGTCGTTAACCTCATTTATGAGGCTTTCAATCTTCTGTAATAACATATTTTTAGATGTTTTTTATCAATTTTGATGCAAAGTTACTAAATTCTTTTCAAAAAATGACGATAAATTAAAAAAATAGTTGTAATTTTGCATCAATTTGATAGGAATATGATGAGAAAAAGCATTTTTTTAGTGGCAGCAGCATGTTTTTCTGCCATTTTTGTTACTACCGGCTGCATGAACTCCAACACTCCCGGTCAGGATTCTTTAGAGTCGGATACCATAATTGCCGACACTGCCATTCAGGACTCTCTCTCCGAATTCATAGAAGAGACACCTATGCCTGAAGCCGCCGATGAAATCTTCGACGACTTCTTCTTCAATTTTGCGGCAAGTCGTAAGGTTCAGCGTGAGCGTATTGACTTCCCACTAACCGTTGACAACTACGGTAAGGAGAAAATCGTTGAGCAGAAGCAGTGGCAGATGGAGCATTTCTTCATGCGCCAGGGCTTCTATACCCTTATCATGACAAATGCCAAGCAGCGTCAGTATGCTAAGGACACAAAGCTTAAGAACGTCACGGTAGAACGCATCGACATGAATCGCAAGTTCGTGACACAGTGGTACTTCGCACGTGTCAACGGGCTCTGGCACATGACATCGATGAAGCACCTTGCACTGTCGAAGCATCCTGATGCCACATTCCTCAGTTTCTATCAGAAGTTTGCTACCGACTCCACTTTCCAGCAGCAGTCACTCTTCGACCCTGTCACATTCACAGGACCTGATCCAGAAGATGACTTCTCTACAATGACAGGTGAGCTGATGCCGGAGCAGTGGCCTTCGTTTGCACCACAGATGCCTTCCGGGGTTCTGTATAACATCATCTATGCCGAAAAGCCTTATCCACAGACAAATACGCGTTTACTGTACATCTGTGGAATTGCCAATGGTTTCCAGATGGACATGATGTTCGTGCGACAGGGCAGCAAGTGGCTCCTCAAAAAGATGAACACTTAATTTTAGTGCATATTCATAGTTTATAAATTGGTACGGAATGCAGAGCTTACTCAAACATAATACGTTCGGAATAGACCAGAGTTGCAAGGCGCTCTTCGAACCCTCTTCCGTTGAAGAGCTGAAGGCCATGCTTCCGCAGCTCATTACAGAGCCACTCCTCGTCATCGGCGGAGGCAGTAACCTTTTGCTTACAAAAGACTTCGATGGCAACGTGCTGCACCCAATGATGAAGGGTATCGAGATTCTCCCGCAGGAGAACGGTACTGCTCTTGTGCGCTGCGGTGCTGGAGAAGTGTGGGACGACGTTATTGCCTACACCATAGAACAAGGACTCTACGATATGGAGAACCTCTCGCTCATACCGGGCGAAGTTGGTGCGTCTGCCGTGCAGAACGTAGGGGCATACGGCATGGAGGCGAAGGATATAATATATAAGGTGGAGGCTGTAGAGATTGCTACCGGCAACGACTACTGTTTCTCCAACGAGGAGTTGCACTATGCGTATCGTCAGAGCATCTTCAAGAACGAATGGAAGGGCAGGTTTATCATCACGCATGTAACATACCGCCTCTCACGCTCCTTCACACCACGGCTCGACTACGGAAACCTGCGCACCACGATTAGCGAGATGGGTGTCACAGAGCCTACGGCTGCTGATGTACGCAAGGCCGTCATCGCCATTCGTGAGGCAAAATTGCCAGACCCGAAGGTTGAGGGCAATGCGGGATCGTTTTTCATGAACCCTATCGTCAGCAGGGAGAAGTTTGAGGAACTGTTGGCAAAGTACCCTGCAATGCCGCACTATAACGTTGATGCCAACCACGAGAAGATTCCAGCCGGATGGATGATAGACCAGTGCGGATGGAAGGGTAGGACTCTCGGACGCGCGGGTGTACACTCCAAACAGGCTCTCGTACTTGTAAACAAGGGTGGGGCAACAGGTAAGGATGTTGTAGAACTCTGTAATGCCGTCCGCAGGGATGTCCTTGACAAGTTCGGCATCGATATTCACCCAGAGGTAAACATCGTCTAACATAGCATTCAATGAAACTTACATTTCTTGGTACAGGAACATCCATCGGTGTGCCTGCTATTGGTTGTCAGTGTGAGGTGTGCCGAAGCAGCGAACCTCGCGACAAACGCTACCGCAGCTCTGCCATTCTTGAGACGGAGGGAGGTCTTCGTGTGCTCATCGACTGCGGACCGGACTTCCGTAGCCAGACACTTCCGCAGCCGTTTGGAAAGTTCGACGGCGTGCTGATAACCCACATCCATTATGACCACGTGGCAGGTATCGACGACCTGCGACCATTCTGTATGTTCGGCGATGTTGACGTCTATGCACAGAGCGACGTCATCGACGGGCTGCATCAGACGATGCCATACTGCTTCCGCACGAATCTGTACCCAGGCGTACCGCATCTCAAACTTCACAGTATAGAGGCGGGAGAGCCATTCTACATCAGACGTCCGCAACCGATCAAGGCGCAGATGCCACCAAGTGGCGCAACGCTTAATGGTTTGCTGTACCGTGAGCCGACAACCGTCACCGTACCTGCTGCAGATGACGAATTGGAAGTTTTGCCGATACGCGTGATGCATGGCAAGTTACCAATCCTCGGCTACCGCTTCGGTAAGCTGGCGTATATTACCGATATGAAGTCCATAGACAAGACGAACGAAGCTTTGCTGCACGGCGTAGAGACACTCATCATCAATGCATTGCGCTTTGAGAAGGAACATCATAGCCATCAGCTCGTTACCGACGCCGTTGAGTTTGCGCTTAGGGTAGGGGCTAAGCAAACCTACTTCATCCACGTCACCCACGACATCGGCACTCACGAACTTGCCAACAGGCGCCTGCCCTACGGCTTCCATTTCGCATACGACGGACAAGTCATTGAAATATGACAAAATCAATAAAAAACAGTTGAAACACAACGGTTCGATTGATATTTATCAATTATTCCACAAAAAAACGAAAAATAATCGATAAAAAACTTGCAGGTATCGCAAAAACTCCGTATCTTTGCAACGTGTTTTTCATAGTATTAGATTTAAGGTTAACAAAGATTGGGGCTCAGCGGAGCCCTTTTTTTTGTGCGTTAACAATTTGGTAATCTCCTAATAACGAGATTTACCAATGTATCTTATTATGAAGACCCTTTATTCTCATCATAAACCGAAAGTACTCATTAACATCATATAACGAAACACTTCATTATCATCATATAACGAGAAATTCCCAATCACGACACTATCGCTGTGATTGGGAATTTTTATTTATAAAGAATTGCGTGTTGAAGCAAGTTTTACTTCTTTAGATACTGTACGAGTGGTGAATTGATGGCGCGCAGGCCTTTCGCAAGGCTCAGTGCATTGTTGCGAGCACCCTTGAGGGAAGTGTGGGTGTGATCGTGATTGAAATACTCGTTAGCCTTCTGCTTTGCCTCCTCCGCAGTCTTGCACTTGGAGAAAAGTTTGTCGAGGGAGTCTGCAGAGATGTTGTGAACGTCAACGAACTCAGCACCGTTTGCATCGGCAACCTGCTTGTCCCATTCTACGATATACTTGTCAGAACGGCGCTCGATGTACTGTTTGCCGGCTTCTTCCTTTACAGGATAGAACTTACCCTTCAGCTCGCCCTTACCGGTGTGCCACTCGTTGCGTGGTGTGAATGAAAGGACTACAGGTATAGCGCCCTTCTCCTTACAATCCTGAATCATCTTGTGGATGTACCATCCGAATGAATATACAACGAGGTTCTTGCCGTTGGACTTGAGGTGGAAAACCTTTGAGGTGTCCTTGGCAGCAGGGATTACACCGCGCTCCTTGTCCTTATCGATGCCGCCGATGTCGTTGTGGCCGAACTGGAGGAGAACGTAGTCGCCTGGGCGGAGTATGCGATAAACCTCTTCCCAACGATCTTCAAGGAGGAATGTGCGTGTAGAGCGACCAGCTTTTGCACAGTTGATGAAGGTACACTTTGCCTCATCGAATACGGTGTATGCCTGTGAGCCCCATCCCCACATGCCGTCAGGTTTCTTGTCCTCGTTCTTGCCGGTAGAGTCTCCGCAGAAGAAAATGCGTGTCTTCTGCTTCTTCTCCTCTGCAGTCTTCGTCTTGGCGATGACGTTGCCCTTGGAGTCGTAGTTCTGTGGTTCCCATGCCAGGAGTTTCTCCTCATAGTCTGGCAGCACCTTCTCCTTGATGAGATAGCTCTGGAGCAGCTTCAGGCTCTGGCGCTCATCGCGTGAAAGGGTAGGGACGTCATCGAGATCAGCCTTGATGAGTCCTTCGCATGCAGATTCAGCATTCATGCGTGCACCGAAAGCAGAGGAGTGAATCTTGTCGATGTAGAAGTGGTAGTCGGTCTTCCATGGACCATATTGCTCAAGCTTCGTAGCGGAGATGTCGTTGAGGTCGATGACGAGAACGCCCATCTCGTTACCTACAGCCTTGATGGCAGGCGTGAAGTCGTGAAGCTTGCGCTGGATGGTCTTGCCGTCCTTCTCGTATGCATTACGTGGTGTGAGCGTGAAGAGCACAGGTGTAGCACCCTTGGCACGCACCTCGTTGATGAAGCGTCGTGTGTAGCCACCGAAGGTATAGACAGTATCCTGACGGTGTGTCACCTTATTAAATATAATGACAGAGTCGCTGCTGACAGCAATGGTGCCGTGAGGCTTGTAGCTTGAACGTGCACGAATGGAGTCGATAGGCATATTGTCGTTGTGACCGAGCTCAAGGAATACGTAGTCGCCCTTCTGTACACCCTTGAGGGTTCTGCGCCATAGCTCTGGAGACTTGTAGAAGGTACGTGGCGATGTGCCACCGAGTGCATGGTTCTCAACGGTAATCTTGCTCTCATCGAAATACTCGTGGGCATAGTATCCCCATCCCCACTGTCCGTTGTCTCCATTGCCGCGCGTACCAGTGCGCATGGTAGAGTTGCCGACGAGGAAGAGTACAGGGTTGTTGCCCTTACGTGAAGAGCCAGGAACAGGACGTGCCTGATTAGCGATGTCAATGGAATCGGCGGTAAGGTCTCTCACGCCGTTGATGTCGAGCCAGATGTCGCCCTGCTCCTTCTTGTTCTGTGCGGAGAGGGAGAGTGTGGCCGTCAGTAGAAGTGTAGTCAGTAATGTAGTTTTCATATTGTTTTGATAGAGGTTTTATCTTGAGGATGAAAGAGGCAGGTAGGACACTGCGACCTACTCTTCTTTAATTGGAAGAATAGGGTTGGGCATTACCTACTTAAGGAAGAATGTCGTATATACGTTCTTTGCAGAAGAAAGGTTGCTATAGATTATCTCCGCCTTACGCGTATAGGCCCTGTATGCTGCGCGCTCCTCTTTAGAGTCGATATGCTTCAGGACGTTGCCTTCGAGGAATCGGAAGGTATCCTTGCCCACCTTAAAGTAGAACACGTCGCGTATAGGCAGCGGTATGGCGTTAGGTGATGATCCGCTGATGCTTGTAGCAACCTCAATGGAGAAGTTCTCAAGTCCTAATCCGGCACCGTTGAGTACTCCCTGATTACGGCTTGCGCTGATCTGCTTGAATTCATCCATGTTGATTTCCTGACGTGCATAGAGTGCGCGAGGCGAACCGTTGATGGTATCCTGACGTATTATCTTAACGAGCTGTCCCTCAACAGGAATGAATACATCGCCGTTGGTGAACTCCACACGGTTGATGGTTCCTGCCTGTGCCTCGAGTTTTGTGGTGTTATCCTTACCACTGATGAACCAAAGGTTGCTGTTGCGCAGGTGTATGTTAGCCTTTGCCCTGACACGCTTGTTGGTTGCTCCGACAAAGATCGTTGCCTGTGAGAAATCTCGATATGCGAATGGCCACTCGTCGATGGGAGTGTATTCTTCTGCATCATCGTCTGCTGCCGCAATGGAGAGGGTGCAGAGGGAGAGTGCAAGCATTAAGAGGTATTTTTTCATATTGCCCAAAAGTATTTATGTTGATTATTTTGTACTTATTTTGACGGATTGTCAGTAGCGAAAGTTTAATACACTTCTTTCTCTTGATTGTCAGTAAAGAAAGTTTGGTTTATTTCTTTTTCTTGAGTGTCACGATGACAATCTCGCGTGGCATGCCGAAGCGGAACGGGAAATTGCCTCCTAGACCCGTCGAGGTGTATATCATAGCCTCCTTATCGTCGAACCTTCCGCCCCATTCCCTGTAAATGGATGACGCTGGCGACCATCCGAAGAGTGAGAACTGCGCTCCGTGTGTGTGACCAGAGAATGTTATGTTAGGCCTTATAAGCGGAAGAATGTGCGCGCGCCATGCGTTAGGATCATGACTGAGCATAATCTTGAAGTGCTCAGGCTTAACGCCCTTGATAGTCTTCTTGATATTGCCATATTGCGGAAATGGTGGCAATCCCCAATTCTCTTCGCCCATAACGATGATGGAGTCTGAACCGCGATGTATGGTGCGGTTCTCGTCTTCGAGAAGTGTCCATCCGAACTCGCGCTGCATCTCACGTGTGCGCTTTACCATCATAGCCCTCTGCCTGTCTGTCTGCTTGATGTATGTGGAATAGTCGTGGTTGCCCATTATGGCAAAGACACCATCCTTGGCCTTGAGTGAGGAGTAAGCCTCTTTGTGCGGTTCGAGTTCTTCTGGCGAGAAGTTCTCTATGTCTCCTACAAAGCAGATGAGGTCGGGATTATAGCTGTTGAGCGTATCGAGACTCTCCTTGAGCAGGTCCTGGTATGGTCCACGGAATACTCCGGTATGTGTATCTGAGAATACAGCTATCCTATAGCCATCGAATGCTTCCGGTACGCTCTCGTCCTCATACGTCACGTGGGTAACCTTCTGCTGCATGAAGCCATACGTGATGCCGTAGATTATGATGTAAACGACGCCTATTGCAAGTGTACCTCCGATGTAAGGTCCAACCTTCGGTATGAATGAGAAGGCGGTGTATAGCATCTTCGGTACGCAGAAGAGCAGCATGAGGAGTAGGAAGATGTTGGTGGTGGAGTATTCCGCAACGAGTCCATGATGAAAGAACATAAACTTCACAATGAAGCCTATGACGACCGCAGAAGGTAACCACCATGCCCACCTCCATACACTCTCTACGCGCACGTATTTATTAAAGAGGTGAAAGTCACACAGCAATGTAAGTGCTATGAGTGTCAGCGGAATGAATATCTTTACCATATAGGATTGTAGATATGATAAAACATAAAAAGTATGATTCAAGGTTGTTTACAGCATTCACTATCGTTATGATAGTAAACCCTGCCTACCTGAAATCATACTTTTCCTTGTCGTTCCCCTTTTTGTTGTGGATGGAACGTCTTAATAAGCAGGTTTACTCTGCCTTAGGAGCTTCTGTTGCAGGTGCAGCAGGTGCAGCCTCTGCAGCAGGTGCCTTTTGCTCAGATGCGCCGAATCCCTGAACGTTGTTAGGGTTTGTTGTAGCCTGCTCTGTAGCAGCATTCTCGATAACGCTACCCTCAGCTACAGCGTTAGGTGCGGTGTAAGCACAGATGATGCTGATGACAATCATTGCAGCAGCGAGACCCCATGTAGCCTTCTCGATGAAGTTTGTTGTCTGACGTACGCCAGCAACGCTGTTAGCACTGGCAAAGCCAGAAGCGAGACCGCCGCCCTTTGACTCCTGAATGAGTACGATACCAATCATAAGTAGTGCTGCCACTACGATAAGAATTACGAATAATGTGTACATTTTTTTTGTTATTAATTGATTATTATTTATTTCGACGTTTTGTTAACGCTATTTCTTTCGTTTTGTAGCGGATGCCGTTTCTTAGTTTTTTGCAGCAAACGCTATTTCTTCCTTTGGTTTGCGATGAGCTTTTCGAGGAACCTCTTCTGGTCATCATAGAACGGACTCTTCTCGGGGTTGTTCTCGTGAATGCGGTTCATGATGTCGAGTGCCTTCTTGAATCGTCCCTGCTTGATGTATATTCCGGCAAGGGTTTCGGTGAGGAACTCTTCCTCCGGCTCCTTTTCGCTATTGTCTGCTATCGGAACCTCCGGCAGGAACTCCGGCTCTTCCTGTAGTGTTATGCGTCCGCCATCATTCATTATGAATGCATCAATGAGGTCACCGCCGTTCATGGCTTTCGTGTTCCCCGCAGTGTCGTCAGCAGGCTGAGAGTCCTGCGACTCATTTAGTTCCTCGAAGTCTGTTGACAAAAGGTATGCCACGTAATCTACCGTTGCGTCAGCTGCCGTAGGCTTGCGGTGTTTCTGCTGCTTCTTGACCTCCAGTTTCTTCTCCTCCTCATCGTCAGGAATGGTGCTTAGGAAGTTATCGATGAGCGACACCGTTCTTGAACTATTGACCTCTTCCGCCACCTTGGAGTTGTGTCTTCGGTCTGGCGTTGATGAGAAGCTCTGTGGTGACTTTCTCTTCAGTCGGTAGTGAGCAGCCTCAACGAGGTTGAACAGCACTTTTCTGTCAGTGAAGTACATTGCAGCCCTTCGCAGTTCCTCATCGAATGACGGATCATGCAGCAGGTACAGGTTCTTCAACATCAGCAGACGTGCCGGCTGATAATAGGGATAGTCAGCCGTCAACCTGCGCAGCTCATAGAGCGTCTCCCTGTTGAGCATTTCCGGATGTTGTATCAGTTCGTTGATGTTCATTTACCAGTTGGCTACTGTTGCGTTGAAGATTTGGTCACAAATGTCCTTTGTCATTTCTGTTACAAGCTGCTCCTGAACGGAGTTAAGGCTCCTTGTTGACTCGTAGGTCGCCGTAGCAGTGAAGCTGCGCTCGAAGTCCTGTGTGTGGTTCTTATTGTTGGTGAAGCGCACGTTGACGGTCATCGAGAGCTCCGTCTGTGCCGAGTATCCATCAGCCGACACGGACTTGTTGCGCTGCTGGTACTGCGTTATCTCGCCTTCTACCTTCAGGTCGCCGCCCTTCTTGACCTGTGAGAGACGTGTCTGCTGTGCATAGACATCCTTCAGACGGTTGTTGAAGATGGACTGCATCGGTCCCCATACGTATGTAGCTCTTATAGGGAAGTCACTGATGGTGATGGTCTTCGTCTGTGTATAGTCAATGCTTGCGCCATTGAACTTGTACGAAACAGAGCATGCCACAAGTGCTGTCAGCGTAGTGATGCAACAGATGGCGAATGCCAATATATAGCGAGTCTTCATTCTCTTTTCTTCGTTTATCAAAGTGTTGTTATACCTTGAACTTTTCCGTAGTGAAACGGTTTACTGCAGGGCGTGTTCCCCAAATCATCGTCAGCGTACTTACTGCAGGCCGTATTGCTTCAGTCTTCTGTAGAGCGTGCGGTCAGAGAGTCCGAGGTCAAGAGCAGCCTTGTGCCTGTTTCCTCCATTCCTTTCGAGTGCCTTCTCCAGTACAATCCTTCCGAGATCGTTGAGGTTGAGGTTCTCTGGCTCCGAAATCTCCTGCGCCTCTGCATCGTACTCCTGCTGAACAGGTATTCCCTTCATAGGGTATTGCGCAGGATGTACAGGAATGTGTCCAGCGGAATGCACCGGCATAGAGGTCTGTGGCATAGTGGACTGTAATGACACCGTTGAAGGGTTCTCGTCGAGCTGCTTCCTCAGCGAGTTTATCTCTCGTTTGAGGTCAGCCACGTTGGAACGCATCTCAAAGAGAATCTTGAAGAGCATCTCTCGTTCGTTCTCGTAGGAGTTGGCGTTGTTGCCTTTTGGATTTATCGTAGCAAGCTGCGTACTCTCTTCGTTTAGCGGAATGAACTTCAGCAGTTCGTCAACATCGACCTCACGCTTAGGGCATAGTATAGACATCTGCTCCGTGATATTCTTGAGCTGTCGCACATTGCCTGGCCATTTGTACTTCATCAGCACTTGCTTGGCATCGTTTGTCAGCGAGATGCGGTCGAGATGATATTTCTCTGACATCTGAAGAGCGAAGAGTCGGAACAGCAGCACAATGTCTTCTCCGCGTTCCCTCAGCGGCGGCATCTTCACCGGAATGGTGTTAAGACGGTAGTAGAGGTCACGGCGGAAGCGTCCTTCCCTGATAGCCTTCTGGATATTTACGTTCGTAGCAGCCACGATTCGCACGTCGGTCTTTATTACCTCCTGGCCTCCTACCTTTATGTACTCACCGTTTTCGAGTACCCTTAGCAGTCGTGCCTGTGTTGACATTGGCAGTTCGCCGACCTCATCGAGGAACAAAGTGCCCTTGTTGGCTATTCCGAAGTATCCTTCGCTGGAACCTACGGCACCCGTGAATGATCCTTTCTCATGACCGAAGAGCTCAGAGTCAATCGTTCCCTCAGGTATCGATCCGCAGTTGATGGCGAAATACTTCTCGCGTCGGCGTGGTGACGTGTCGTGTATGATGCGCGGAATTATTTCCTTACCCACGCCGCTCTCGCCCTCAATAAGCACAGAGAGGTCTGTCGATGACACCTGGAGAGCTATGTCGAGAGCATGGTTCAGCGCATCGCAGTTGCCCACGATGTTGTAGCGTTCCTTTATTTTCTGTAGCTCTATCTGGTTCATCCTTTTCTCTTTTACATGTCCCGTGGTAGTATCCCACAGTTCATAATAGGTTGCAAAGTTACTCATTTTTTTTGAAATAACGAGTATTTTTGCACATTTATTAACAATTATTCTGCACCTTCCGCTTTATTTGCTGCTGCAGGAGCTGTTTCCGGTGCTGTTTTTGGTTGTCTTGTCGTAGTATAGGTAACATTCTCCCTACGATGCTCCGCAGGGTTGAATCCCTTCTTCACCTTTGCGAACCGTGCCTTGTCGCCATCTTCCTTGCGCTCATGGTAGAGCTTTGGCAGTGGATGGCGGAACGGTATGTCATAGACATAGCGGTTGTGTATCATGTCGAGGACGATACCTATGGCGGTTATCATACCTTCAGCAGCAGTCAGCACTACCGGCATCTCACCCCCTGTAAGCATGGTTACCGTAGGTTCATTGCAGTTCTTCTGCATGGCATCGGCAGTGTGATGGCTGTTCTGCATCGCCTCGTCGGCATAGATCTGCACGATGCCGTCGAACGCCTCAATGTCCTTGCGCTCGAAGAATCCCTGGTAGGGCAGGGGACCGAAAACCTGTATGCCATTCTTCACTAGTTCGTTGATGGCAGGTGCCATGAGCGTCATCTCCTCCGATGTCTCCGTCACCTCCTTGTTGACGCAGAGCATGCAGATACGCGGGTTGAGAATGTTGAGGTCGCGCTTCAACGACTTTGAGAGCAGCGTCACCCTTGCCACGACATCTTCCATGGTAAGTGCTGCTTCGCTCTTTGCCTCACGAACCGACGCAAGGCGTGCTAAGGTGTTAACATACACCTTCATGAGGTCGGGGTTCTCCGTCTCCGAACTCTTTGCTACCAGTTCCTTCACGGAACATTTCATTGGCAGGCACACGATGCCTTTTACGTGGCCATCCTTATAGTCGGCAATGGCCTCTGTCAGCAGTTGCTCGTCAGACTTCTCCGTATCGCTGTAAATCACGACGTGGCAGAGGTCCTTCAGGTCCTCTTCACCCAAGAGGGCATCGAGCATTTCTATCTTGTCTGCCGGCGGATTGCCGACAATCGCTATCTTATTCATTATCTTTTATTTTTTATCAGGATTATGCAATCTTGAACTATGAATTGTCAACTATGGACTTCCCCTCCTTCTTCGCCGTTGAAAGCAGTCCGCAAGCAGCGAAGATATCCTGTCCACGCGAGGCACGAATGGTGGTGAATATGCCGTGCTTCGTCAGGTAGTCACGCAATGACTCCATTCGTTTCTCGTCACTCGTCCTCAGCGGCACATCCGGAATCTGGTGGAAACGGATGAGGTTTATGCGGCAGTCGAGTCCTTGGAGCAGTCGTACTATGGTCTTCGCATGCGTCATAGTATCGTTAACGCCATCGAAGACGGTATATTCGAACGACAATCTGCGCTGATGTGGCGCTTCGTTGTACTCGCCGTCGAAGCCCTTGCGACGGAACGGCTCATATCTCTTCAGCAGTTCCACTATCTCTTCTATCGGCATACCCTTCTCTGCGGGCATCAGCTGAGCGCGCTGCTCCGGTATCGGCGTGTGCATGGAAATAGCCACATGACACTCGCTCTCGTTGAGAAATCGCTCCAGCTTACCCTTGATGCCCACGCTGCTGACGGTGATACGGCGCGGACTCCACGCATATCCCCAATCGGCAGTAAGCACCTCGGTAGCCTTCAGCACGTTGTCGAGGTTGTCCATCGGCTCGCCCTGTCCCATGAACACAATGTTCGTGAGGCATTCGCGCTCGGGAAGGGAGTATATCTGGTTCAGTATGTCGGCAGCTGTCAGCGACCCTTCGAAGCCCTGCTTGCCCGTCTGGCAGAAGAGGCAGTTCATCTTACAGCCCACCTGCGAGCTGACGCAGAGCGTTGCCCTGTCCTTCTCCGGTATGAACACCGTCTCCACGAACTTGCCCGACTCCACGGGAAAGAGGTACTTTATGGTGCCGTCCTTCGAGCATTGCTGGTCGATAGGAGGCATGCAGCCTATGGTATAGTGCTCCGACAGCAGCTCGCGGTTCTTCTTCGAGATGTTCGTCATCTCGTCAATCGACGTTACATGAGCGCCATAAAGCCACTTGGCTATCTGTCCTCCGGTGAATGCCGGCATGCCGAGGTCTTTTGCAACCTGGCGCAATTCTTCATTGCTGAGTCCTAAAAGTATCTTCTTCACTTAGAATATTTTTCGAATTATAATTATGAACTAAGCATTGTGCTGCTTGATGCCCATGCGGGCCTCCACTACGTTTACCACATAGTCGCCGAGTTTCTCGCACTCGTTGATAACATCCATGTACATCGTACCGATGATGTAGTCGTACTTGCGGTCGTTGATGTCGCTGATATTCTGTTCTTTCAGCTGGTTGCGGTAGTTGTTGATCTCGTTCTCCACGTTGAAGGAACTGTTGGCGTTGAGGAAGTCCTTGCGACCCTTCAGCAGCACGTTCATCTGTGAGAGCGACTCGTTCGTGAGGTGGAACATCTGGTGTATGCGCTCCCTCTGCTCGTCCGTAAACTTGTTCTTGGAACTATGGTGGCGGTTGATGGAGCGTGCAATGTTGTAGCAAGAGTCGCCGATGGACTCTATCTCCGTTATCTCACGCATCATGGCGCGGATCTTTGCCTTCGTATCGTCAGAGAGATGGCGGTCGCTGACCTGTTCGAGATACTTCGCTATCTCCACCTCCATATTGTCTGAGATGCCCTCGTACTTCTCGATGCGCGAGTAGAGCTTCACGAATGCCGTATCATCCTTCTCCTCCAGCAGCTCGCGAACGAATCCGAACATCCTCTGTGTACGGTCAGCGAAGTTGCATATCTCCTTCTGCGCCTCAAGTACGGAGAGCTCCGGCGTGTGCATAAGTCCGCTGGAGATGAAGCTGAGGCGGAAGTCCTCTTCATCCTCCTTTGACTTGTTGCTGGTGATAACGCTGCACACAAGTTTCTCAATCCATGCGATGAATCCGATGAGGATAGCCGTGTTGATGACGTTGAACGTGGTGTGGAACGTAGCAAGCACTACAGGCAGCAGTATAGGGTTTGGCGTTGCGGGGTCGTAGCCTACGATGCCGCAGATCATGTCGATGAAGTGACGGAAGATGATGAGCACCCATACCACGCCGAAGATATTGAAGAACATGTGTGCGAAGGCAGCACGGCGAGCCTGTACGTTGGCTGTCAGGGCTGCTACGTTTGACGTTACGGTGGTGCCGATGTTCTCACCCATCACGAGTGCTATGCCGAGGTATATTGGCAGCACACCGGTAGAGCAGAGCGTCATCGTGATAGCCATGACGGCAGCCGACGACTGCACGCAGACGGTCATTATGCCACCGATGATGAGGAAGATGAAGTAGCTGAGATAGTTGTCGTCGAACTGCTGGAAGAAGTTCATCACGGTAGGTATCGACTCCAGGTGCATCTCCGTTCCGGTGGCCTTCAGCGTGCCGAGACCGAGCAGCAGGAAGCTGACGCCGAAGAGGAAGTCGCCGATGATGCGCTTGTTCTTACTATAAATAAGGAGTATGCCGATGAAGAATGCCGGCCATACGAAGTCGGTAATGTTGAAGGAGAAGCCGGCAGACATAATCCACGCCGTGAACGTCGTTCCTATGTTGGCACCCATGATGATGGAGATAGCCTGGGCAAGAGTCAGCAATCCCGCATTGACGAACGATACGGTCATCACCGTCGTTGCTGTTGACGATTGAACGGCAGCCGTCACGAAGGCTCCTGTAAACATACCCGTGAAACGGTTTGTGGTCATTGCCTGGAGAACATGGCGCAACTGAGGACCCGCCATCTTCTGTAGGCTTTCACTCATAGATTTCATACCGAACATCAGCAATGCCAACGATCCGATTAACTTCAAAATTACCCAAATCGACATATTTTAGTTTTTTTAATACATAAATGTTTGCTTTTCCCTCTTTTTTTTGTACTTTTGCAAGCACAACAAGAATGAACTAACCGTTAAAAATCTCTTATAATTATGAAAACAGTAGAAATTCGTTGCAAAAATAATAAAAAAAATTCAAAACACGAAATCGGAAGCACACTTTCTGACATTTTTTTTGAAATTAACCCAAAAATGACGCTTCCACCGGTGGCTGCAAAGGTAAATAACGAGATTATGGGGCTCGGATACCGCGTTTTCGGTAACAAGACGGTCGAGTTCATCGACATCACGTCGCAGGAGGGCTATCGTGTCTATACGCGTACATTGTTTTTTATATTAAGCAAGGCCGTCAACGACCTCTTTCCTGAGGGTCATCTGAAGATAGAGTTTCCGGTCAGCAACGGATATTTCTGCCAGCTTCTCATAGGTCGAAGCATAACGGAGGACGATGTAAAGGCTATCCGCAGGCAGATGGACGACATCATTGCGTCTTCTACGCCTATCGTGCGCCATCAGCGCCCGGCAGAGGAGGTGATAGAGATGTTCCGCGAGAAGGGTGACAACTCCAAGGTGCTGCTCCTCGAAAGCCTGGGGCGCATATATCTTAACTATCAGACAATTGACTCCTACAGCGACTATTTCTATGGTCCTACGCTGACAAATACGCAGGAGATAACGCTCTATGGCCTTGATGCTTACTACGATGGGCTCTTGCTTCGTGTTCCTTCACGCAAAAATCCAGAGGTGCTTGGCGAATGCATACGCCAGGATAAGATGTACGAAGTGTTCAAGCAATTCCACTCATGGCAGGACATGATGGAAATAAGCACTATCGGAGCACTCAACGACTTCATCACAAAGGAGACAAGCACCACTGAGATGATCTGCCTCTTTGAGACTCTTCAGGACAAGCATCTTTCACGTATTGCCGACCAGATTGCCGGACGCGGAAAGGTACGTGTGGTTCTTATCGCCGGACCTTCAAGCAGTGGTAAAACAACAACGTGTAAACGCCTGTCTATTCAGATGTTGACGAATGGTATGAAGCCAGTCGGAATCTCTCTTGACGACTATTTTGTTGACAGAGAGAAGACGCCTCGTCAGGAGGGTGGGGGAGACTATGACTACGAGTCTCTCTATGCTCTCAACCTGCCACTTTTCAACCAGCAGCTAACGGCACTTATCAACGGCGAAGAGGTTGAGCTGCCTCGCTATAACTTCATAGAGGGCAAGAGCGAGATGAGTGGCAAGAAACTGCGTCTGAACCCGGATCAGGTGCTCGTCATAGAGGGCATCCATGCGCTTAATCCGGAGCTTACCTCATCAATTCCTAACGATCAGATTTTCAGGGTTTATGCTTCGGCTCTCACGTCGATAATGCTTGACGACCACAACTATATTCCTACGACCGACAACCGCTTGCTGCGCCGAATCATCAGAGACTATAAGTATCGTGGCAATACGGCACAGATGACGCTGTCTCGATGGCCAAGTGTACGTGCCGGAGAAGATAAGTGGATATTCCCGTATCAGGAGAATGCAGACGCTATGTTCAATACTGCGATGCTCTTTGAGCTTGCCGTGATAAAGAACCAAGCAATGCAGGCACTTGAGGAGGTACCGCAGAACTGCCCGGAATATTCCGAAGCAAAGCGCCTGATTGATTTTCTTCGTTACATCAAGCCGATACCTGAGGCAAACATCCCGCCGTTCAGTCTTCTGAGAGAATTTCTCGGTGGATCAAGCTTTACTTATTAAAAAACGACAAGAGAGTGAGGAACCATCCGCTGGTTCTTTGCTCTTTTTTGTTACTATTTATCATAATGGGTATTCTGATAGTTGTCTGATCATATTCATATAAGGTATAAATTATGGTACGTGTTATCACTTTTGACATCAGGATTATTAGCTTTTAACGTAAAGATGTCCAGTTATGGATTTCTAATTTAATCAAGGTATGTCTCAAAATAACAAAACGAAAGGAATTGTAATGTTTTGCTTACAAACTGATTTTTATAAGTGCGGATTCCTTGGCTTGAAAACAATGAACTTAAAATCGGGTCGTCTCTGCGCAAATCTACGCTAATTTGCAAGTTATTGATAATCAACAACAAAGGAAGCAACGCGTTTTTATAAGGCTGTTTTTGCATGTTTTCGGCCTTGTAAAAGCTATCTAATCACGTTATAAAAGGTATCTAATTACAATGTGAAAGCTATCTAATCACATTGTGAAAGCTATGCTTTTACAAAAAAGTCGTCAAATCATGCCTTTCAGACATAGTTTTGACGACTTTCCGGGGTGTATTTTTCTCTATTTGAGGTGCTGGCCACGAACTTTTCGAAATGTCATATTGTCAGATTTTATGCGTATCTGCTTACAATCTGTCAATTCCGTTTATCGTGGCTCATGAGCTTGTAATCCCACAATGTCCCTCGTTTCATAGACAACGCTCTGTGCCATCATCTGTGAGCTGAAAGCAAAAGCCAGCGCAATTGATAAGAACTTCTTCATCTTGTATTCTTTGTTTTTGTGTATATTTGTTAAAAGGAAAACTTCCTATATGCCCATTAACTTATCTTGTATTTCGGGCAAAATTACTACTTTTTAAGAAAAATCGCAAGCAAAATACGGTAAAAACAAGGATGTTTAACATTGATTAACTGTTAAATCTGTCATTTTCTTGCGTAATTCAGAAAATAATATTAACTTTGCAACATTATGACACGCATACACGCATTATTCGTACTATATAAATAAAATTTACAGATTAACATTTTTTGTAAAGAAATAAAATATTTCAAAAACTAATAAACAATCAAAATAAAAAGAACTGATGAAGACTTTTCTGAAGACAGCAATTCTGACATTCGTCGCTATCCTCGCAATGAGCTCATGCAAGACTCCTGCGAACATTGCCTATTTCCAGGATGCTACAAACAAGGACACTATCTTCCAGGCTGCCATGGTGCAGACGCTGAAGGTTTCTCCTGGTGACAAACTTATGATCGTAGTATCAAGCAAGGACCCTCAGTTGGCAGCACTCTTCAACCTGCCTATCTCCGGCTACCGCATCGGTATGAGCCAATCTACTAACTCCTCTCAATCTACCATGAGCTACACCGTTGATCCGGATGGTAACATCGACTTCCCTGTGCTCGGACGCATGAAGGTCAGCGACATGCAGCGCAGTGATATTGCGGAAATGATTAAGAAAAGACTCGTGGACGAGAACCAGTGTAAGGATGCTGTCGTAACGGTAGAGATGGACAATCTGTATATCAACGTCCTCGGTGAGGTGAACAGAGCCGGACGCTATGCTATGACGAAGGATCAGCTTACCGTATTCGACGCACTCGGAATGGCTGGCGACCTCAACATTCAGGGCCAGCGCGAGAACGTGATGGTAATCCGCATCGAGAACGGTGAGACACATACGTACTCCATGGACCTTACGAAACTTGCTGACGTGACAAAGAGCCCGGGCTTCTACCTCCAACAGAACGACGTGGTTTATGTTGAGCCGAACCCATATCGTAAGCGCCAGACAACCGTAAACGGCAACAATGCGCTCAGTACAAGTTTCTGGATCTCGGTGGCATCGCTCCTGATGACCGTTTCAAACGTTGTCATCAACGCAACGAAATAAGAGAGAGCACTACCCTACCCTCTCGTTTCGCTTCGTAAGCTATAGACGACAAGAAATCAGAATAACTCTTTGCAAAACAGCATAATTCAATATAAAATCCCAATGGAACAACAAAATCCAAAGCAAGAGATACAGAATCAGGCAACCCCTGCCAAGACGACAGCGATAGATAAGGGCATCAACTTCATGGACATCTACAGCATGTGCCTGCACAGATGGTGGTGGTTCGTTGTTTCTGTGCTGGTGACACTGACAATCGGAGTGTTCTATCTCCTGAAGACACCTAAGGTTTACACCCGTAATGCTTCGGTGATGATCAAGGAAGACGGCAAGGACTCACGTTCTATGATGGCACAGCTCAGCGGAGGTGCAGACCTCGGCATGTTCAGTGCAGCATCTGACGTCAACAATGAGTTGGTATCTATTCAGAGCCCATCGATACTCGTTGAGGTGGCAAAGCGCCTGCATCAGGACTTCTCATACCAGACAAGCGGCACTTTCCAGAATGCCACTCTCTACGGAAAGACTCTCCCTGTCAACGTATTCATTGCAGGTCTCGACGACGAGCAGACTGTTAGCTTCAAGCTGTATGTCAGCAAGGATGGGTTTACCATCAAGGACTTGAAGACAAAGAAGGGCAACACGGAGTTTGAGCACAAGGATGAGATAAAGGGTGCATTCAACAGGGCCGTGCCTACCATTGCCGGTCAGATGAAGGTTACACCGACACCTTATTTCTCTACGGCACTCACCGGCGACAATATGGAGATCCTTGTTGCACGTAAGAGCATCATGGCTGCGATGACTGGCATCAAGAACAATTTCTCTGCTGCACTAAACGACAAGCAGTCTGCCGTCATTAACCTCACATACAACGATGTGAACACCCAGCGCGCTGAGGATGTGCTCAACACTATCATCGCCGTATATAACGAGAACTGGGTGAAGGACAAGAACCAGATTGCGGTGAGCACAAGCCAGTTCATCAATGAGCGCCTGAAGGTTATTGAGAGAGAACTCGGTCTTGTGGATTCGGACATCTCTACATTCAAGACCCAGAACCTCGTGCCGGATATTGCTGCAACAACAGCATTGGCATTACAGGAGGCAAGCCATTCAGGCACTCAGACACGCAACTACTCCAATGCGCTCTACATGGTGCGCTTCGTGAAGAACTACATGTCTGCTGAGAAGAACAAGTACCAGTTGCTGCCTGCTAACAGCGGCATTGAGAACAGTGCCATTGAGACACTACTCGCGCAGTACAATACGATGCTCCTCCAGCGTAACAGCCTTGCATCAAACAGCTCTGAGGAGAATGCCCTCGTGCTCGACCTCAACAACCAGCTGACGGAACTGCGCAAGTCTATACTCGTAAGTCTTGACAACGAGGCAACGAAGCTCCAGACTCTCGTCAAGAGTGAGCAGGGCAATATGAACGAGAACACAAGCAAGATAGCAAAGAGCCCGGTTCAGGCTAAGACACTTCTCTCCGTAGAGCGTCAGCAGAAGGTAAAGGAGAGCCTATACCTCTTCCTCCTGCAGAAGCGTGAGGAGAACGAACTCAACCAGGCTTTCACGGCTTACAACACTCGTATCATAACTCCTCCAATGGGTACCAACACTCCTACTTCTCCTCAGAAGATGAAGGTAATGCTCATTGCACTCCTGGCAGGTCTCATGATTCCGGTCGGCATCATCTACCTCCGCGAGATTCTCAACACACGTGTTCGTGGACGTAAGGATATCGAGGACCTCAACGTACCATACGTCGGCGAGATTCCTCTCTATAAAACAAGCAAGAAGACAGACCAACCGAAGGTCAGCAAGCATAAGGAGAACAAGGGTCTCGGCTATAAGATTGTCGTTAAGAAAAACAGCCGTACCATCATCAATGAGGCGTTCCGTGTTACACGTACGAACCTTGAATTCATGCTTCGAAGCGTTGACGGCGAGAAGAAGGTCATCATGGTGACGAGCTGTAACCCTGGATCGGGTAAGTCATTCCTCGTTGCGAACATCGCTAATACCTTCGCCTTGAAGGACAAGAAGTGTATCATCATTGATATTGACCTGCGTAAGGCTTCGCTGAGTATATTCTGTAACAAGCCGGAGAAGGGTCTCTCTGACTACCTCTCTGGCGCTATCAACGAGTGCCCTATATACAAGGTTGAGGAGGCTGAAGACCTCGACATCATACCTGTTGGCACTATTCCGCCAAACCCTACGGAGCTGCTCTTCAGCCCACGCGTCACAGAGCTTCTTGATAAGCTGCGTCAGGAATATGACTACATATTCATCGACTGTCCTCCTACGGACATCGTAGCCGACACCTCTATCATCTCTGACTTCGCAGACATGACTCTCTTCATCATTCGTGCGAACCTCCTTGAGCGCGACATGCTGCCTATCATCCAGGGCTACTACGATGAGAAGAAGTTCAACAACATGGCTGTGCTTCTCAATGCTACAAGAGGTGGTCACGGACGCTATGGCTATCACTATGGATACGGTGGCTACGGATATGGCGGCTATGGCTACGGATACGGTTACGGATATGGTTACGGATACGGTGAGAAAGACTAATCCGTAAACCATACCCTGCTACACCTTATTTATAATACGCGTGCGACAAACGTTTACAACTTATTATATAATACGCGTGCGACAAACGTTTACAACTTATTATATAATACGCGTGCGACAGACGTTTACACCTTATTGTATATATAAGAAAAATCTCAAACCCTAACACTAAAAATAAGACTATGAACATTCTGCTTACTGGTGGTGCCGGTTATATCGGTTCACACACCGCAATCGAACTTGACAAGGCTGGTCACAGCGTCGTCGTTGTTGACAACCTCGCTAACTCTAAGGAGGAAGCTCTCAGCAGAGTAGAGAAGATTATCGGAAAGAAAGTGCCTTTCGTAAAGGCTGACATACGCGACCGTGAAGCTATGGACAAGCTCTTCAAGGACTACAAAATTGATGCTGTCATTAACTTCGCAGGACTCAAAGCCGTTGGCGAGTCTGTTGCAAAACCATTGGAGTACTACGAAAACAACATGAACGGCGTATTCGTTCTTGTTGACGTAATGCGTAATAACGGATGCAAGAACATCATCTTCTCATCATCTGCTACGGTATATGGCGACCCTGCCATCATTCCTATTACAGAGGAATGTCCAAAGGGTCAGTGCACAAACCCATACGGATGGACAAAGTCTATGCTTGAGCAGGTGCTGATGGACGTACAGAAGGCTGATCCAGAGTGGAACGTAGTGCTCCTCAGATACTTCAATCCTATCGGTGCACACGAGTCTGGACTTATCGGTGAGAACCCTAACGGCATTCCAAACAACCTCATGCCTTACATCACGCAGACTGCTATCGGCATGCGTAAGGAGCTCGGTATCTTCGGTGACGACTACGATACACCTGACGGAACGGGCGTTCGTGACTATATCCACGTTGTTGACCTCGCTACAGGTCACGTTGCTGCACTCAAGGCTATCGAGAAGAAGGAAGGTCTCGCTATCTATAATCTCGGAACTGGTCATGGATACTCTGTTCTCGACGTCGTTAAGGCATTCGAGAAGGCTAACGACCTTAAGGTGCCTTACGTTATTAAGCCACGTCGCCCGGGTGACATCGCTACATGCTACTGCAACCCTGCAAAGGCTAAGGCGGAACTCGGATGGGAGGCTAAGTTTGGTATTGAGGAAATGTGCCGTGACTCATGGAATTTCCAGAAGAATAATCCTAACGGTTACGAAGAGTAATCGTTTTGTGGTGACAGAGACAATAACATATACTGCTCCCACTTAGAATAATCCTATATGGCTGGAAGTGAATACCACCATTGGTATTTCCCTTCCGGCCTTCTTAATTTAATTTATGGTAAGAACAAAAAAAACTACTGAAGAGATCGCTATTGGCGATGCTCAAACGACTGAAAAGAAAACAAAGACAGCAAGGGCAAAGAAGACTACTACACGCAAACCTCGCACAAATAAAAAGAACGACGAAGCTCCAATAGAGGAGGCAACAGCTGTGGCTGACAATGAAGTACAGACAGCTATCGTTGCAGAGGAGCAAACCACAGAGGTTCAGCAGCCAGTAGAAGAAAAACAGCTCGCTGTAGAAGTTAAAGAACAGAAACTTGTAGAGGCAGCAGAGAAGAAACCTACTGATGCAATAGATAAGAAGCCTGCTGAAGAAAAGCAGGCTATTAGGATTCCGTCTCTGCCAAACGTGAAGATACGCAACATCGTGGAACTGGCACAGACCTCCCAGCGTAACATCATCCTTACGGATCAGCAGATACAGCAACTCACAATAGAAGAGTTGGAGAAAAGGCACAGATTCCTTGAGGAAGTCCTGACAAACGTACTCGACTATGACGTTGTGATAAGCGATACGAACATCTGGCTCGAACTGCTTATCGGACATTCATCAAGCCACTCTGACCCTCGTGTCAATGCGCGACTGCAGTTTGAACGCCAGCTTGAGTTTATCTCCAAGTTTACTAAATACCGTGGTGGACGATTTATCATCATGGGTGAGACATACGAGGAGGTTGATCGATTTGCGTCAATGCAGGATCCATCGAACCATAACGATGCCGACTGGTCGGACAACATTGTATGCCTCAATACTGCAGCACGACTGGCAAAGCGCCTCATGCTTGCACAGCAGAAGGAGAACCGTCTGCGCATAATGGGCATCGGAGCAGAGTCACATCACGCTGCCTTTGCTGACCCAGCCATAGTTCGCAAGGTGGCAGAACTTTTCGCACAAGGCAGGAAGGTACTGCTTATGACCAACGATGCCTCTGTAGCTATACGCGCTATGGGTATATGCGACGACCTGCAATATCATAACGACATCACGGACGAGGAATGGGATGCACACTATGCCCCACTCCGCCCTATGGTATTCACATTTGATGACCTCAAACTCCTCGACTTCTACACACGCCAGTACCACTATATACAGATGGCGGCTGGCCAGCCTTGGCTCTGTGATGTGCCAACAACACGCGAACGTGAGAAAGTGGAGCCGCTGAAGCTCAACATGGATGCATTCCGTCCTGGTGACAAGCGCCGTGGTGATAATCTGTACGTTGAACCTATTCCGCAGAAGGCACAGCCTCAGAAGCAGAATAACCAGAACAATCAGCAAAAGCAGAATAATCAGCAGAAACAGAACCAGCAAAAGCAAAAACAGGAACAAAAGCAGAAGCAACAAAAGCCTGAGCAGCAAAAGCAGGAACAATCTAAGCCTGAGCAGCCAAAGATGGAACAGCCAAAGATGGAACAGCCAAAGCCAGAGCAGCCAAAGCAGGAACAGCCAAAGGTAGAGGAAAAGGCAGAGGTGAAAGTTGAAAACGTAAAGGTAGAAGTTGCAAAAGTTGAAGTCCCTGAGGTTGAAACTCCTGTTGCAGAAACAGAGAAAAAAGAACAGAAGTCTGGCAGAAACCAGCGAAAGAGACCACAGAGGAACTCTTCACGCTCAAAGAAATCAACTGCACAAAAAGACACTGAACAGACATCTTCTGAGCCAAAAACTACTGAATAATGGTAGTCAATCATGCTAAAATTACCATTTATTGCACTTTTTATTAAAAAAGTTTCGAAAATATTTGGTAGTTTCAAAAAAAGTGAGTACCTTTGCACCGCATTTGGAAAACAACTCCACAAGAAACGGTGCGTTAGTTCAGTTGGTTAGAATGCCAGCCTGTCACGCTGGAGGTCACGGGT
>CAMADY010000009.1 GCA_945831805.1 uncultured Prevotellaceae bacterium | reverse complement strand
GAATTATTGTTGTCCGCTAAATGGACATTAGTCCTTGATTTTGCTGTTATTTGTCATGTATAAGCCCTATAATCAAGTAAATACAACAGCTGTCCGGTAAAACTTTTGCTGTTGGTAGCGTTATGTTGATTGAAAAGTCCCCCAATTTGCCTGATTACGACTCAATAGACAGTTTTTTCTCCTGTAGACGTGTGGATATACATGAATATAGTCGGCTGTCCGGCAAATCAACAAATCAAATTTTAGGTCTGAATGTTTAGCGGACAGTAATATTTTAAATTGATGGTAGAGACAGAGCGAGGAACTGCTGGATCTTCTGGAGTGTCTCCTGCTGTGCTACGGTGACATCATCGTTGACTACTACGGTGTCGAACTTGTCGGCGAAGGTCAGCTCGTATTCTGCACGTGCCAGACGCTTCTCTATCACCTCCGGCGCATCGGTGTTGCGACCTACGAGTCTGCGGCGCAGTTCCTCCACGCTTGGCGGTTGGATGAAGATGCTCAGTGCCTTGTCGCCGTAGGCCTTCTTGATGTTCATCGCGCCATGGACGTCAACGTCGAAGACTACTGTCTCGCCAGCTGCTGACTGAGCCTCTACCTGCGACTTCAACGTGCCGTAGAAGCAGTCGGTATATACCTCTTCATATTCTACGAACTCATCGTTGGCTATCTTTTCGCGGAACTCCTCCGGCGTGAGGAAGAAATACTCTACGCCGTTCTGTTCCTTACCGCGAGGCTTTCTTGATGTGCAACTGATGGAGAAGTGCATGCTCAGTTCCGGATGATTCTCCATCAACCAGTTTATTATCGTTGATTTTCCAGAACCCGAAGGTGCTGAGAAAATCAGAAGTTTGCCATTTGCCATAAATAATATAATCTTTTATCGCTGCGCTAAGCTACACGAGACTCGTGCTTGCACCCGCTGACCAACGGGAAGTAATTACCATGAATTTATCACGAATTATTCACTAAACTTTAATACATTATTCCAAAGAACCTCAGGATGTCGTTGAGGTTTGCCACGAGCATGAGGAGTCCGAGGATGCCCATGCCGAAATACTGCGCATAGAGCAGGAACTTCTCGTTTGGCTGGCGACGGAAGATCATCTCGTAGATCAGGAAGAGAACGTGGCCGCCATCAAGTGCCGGTATAGGCAGGATGTTCATGAATGCAAGGATGATAGAGAGGAATGCGGTCATGAGCCAGAAGAGATGCCAGTCCCATACCGGTGGGAACATACCACCGATGGCGCCGAATCCTCCGAGCTGCTTCGCACCGTCGGACGTGAAGACATACTTCAGGTCGCTGACATAGCCACCGAGCATGTCGAGGGCATAGTTGATGCCGCCAGGGATACTCTCAAGAAGAGTGTAGTCCTTGTGCGTCAGCTTCGTGTAGTTCGCTACTGTCGTCATGCCGACACCGAGGTGCGCCTCATTGTCGAGCGTCACCTTAGCAGTGTCTGCCACACCATTGCGAGAGAATACTACGGTAGTGGTGAGCACCTTCTGTGAGTCTGCCTTCGTGGTGCAGTCTGTCAGCTGGTCCGCAATGCGTCCTGCCTCATACATAAAGGTGTTCCATGAATCAACATCCTTTCCTGCGATAGCGAGAATCTTGTCGCCCTTCTTCATGCCAGCCTTGTAGGCAGCAGAGCCCGGCATCACGGTGTCAACGTCCGCTGGAACGAATGGACGGCAGAACACCGGCTCCGTCTTAAGCATCTGCAGCAGCGAGAGGTTGCCCGGAAGCGACACCTTCACTTCTCTACCCTCACGCTCTACCGTCACCTCCGTGGCGGTGGAGATGTCGCGCAGCATGTTAGCGTTGAAGGAAACGAGCTCGCCGTTGTTCGTAGAGAGCAGCTTGTCGCCGTCGCGGAAACCGAGGGCTATGGCATCCTGATTGAACTTCATGCCGTACTGCATGTCCTTCAGTGCGTAGTAGTCCTCGCCCCATGTGAAGAACACTGCAATATAAATAAGGAGTGCGAGGAGGAAGTTTACGAGTACGCCGCCTATCATTATCAGGAGTCTCTGCCAGCAAGGCTTTCCACGGAACTCCCATGGCTTAGCAGGCTCCTTGAGCTTTTCGAGGTCATGCTGTGTCTCGTCTATCATGCCCTCTATCTGGCAGTAGCCGCCGAGTGGAATCCAGCCCACGCCGTACTCCGTACCTTCGTATTCGTAGTTGCCGTCCTTATCCTTCTTTGCTGGTTCCTTGCCGCGCAGCTTCCTCCACCAGTTGAACTTCGTGGAGAAGAGCTTGAACTTATAGTCAAAGAAGATGTAGAACTTGTTTACTCTCACTCCGAAGAGCTTTGAGAAAAAGAAATGTCCTCCCTCATGGAGTGCCACAAGGATGGTAATCGCCAGTATAAACTGTAATGTCTTGATTAAAAATACTTCCATTTATTTGATGTACTCTGAAGCAATTCGTCTTGCTTCGTTATCTGAATTTATATAATCTTCGAGTGAAGGTGACTTTATTATTGATGCCTTGTCGAGAGTCTTTTCTATGATGTCGCCCATGTCGAGGAAACCAATCTTGCCTTGGCGGAACGCAAGGTTCACGATTTCGTTGGCAGCATTGACTACGCAGCAGGCGTTGTTGCCACGGCGGAGAGCCTCGAATGCAAGGGCGAGACACTTGAACTTGTTGAGGTCCGGCTCAAAGAACTCCAGGTTATGCTTGAAGAAGTCCAGGCGCTCACCCGACATTGTAAGGCGGTCAGGGTATGTGAAGGCATACTGAATAGGCAGCCTCATGTCAGGAACGCCCAGCTGCGCCTTCACGGCACCATCGCGGAACTGCACCGCAGAGTGTACGATAGACTGCGGATGGACGAGCACCTGAATCCTGTCTGCCTCCACTCCGAAGAGCCATTTCGCCTCTATAACCTCGAACCCCTTGTTCATCATCGAAGCAGAGTCGATGGTTATCTTCGCACCCATGTCCCATGTAGGATGCTGCAGAGCGTCCGCCGCCGTCATCGTCTTCATCTCTTCGAGAGTCTTCAGACGGAACGGACCGCCACTTGCCGTAAGGAGTATCTTCTCTATCTCGTTGTCCCCCTCGCCGACAAGGCTCTGGAAGATAGCGGAGTGCTCAGAGTCAACCGGCAGGATGCAGGCCCCGCCACGCCCATCAGGCCCCGGCATGGCATACTGGTTGACGAGCTGGCATATCAGTTCGCCAGCCACTACGAGCGTCTCCTTGTTTGCAAGACAAATTTTCTTGCGAGCCTTTATGGCATGTATCGTAGGCTCAAGCCCTGCGAAGCCCACCATTGCCGTCAGCACCATGTCGATAGGTCCAGACTCCACGACGTCGCAGAGAGCCCTCGCACCGGCATAGACCTTGATGTCCGGACAGTCGCTGAGCAGTTCCACGAGCGTGTCGTACTTCTCTTCGTTGGCTATCACGACGCATGCCGGCTTGAACTTCCTTGCCTGCTGGGCAAGCAGCTCCACCTGATTGTTCGCCGTAAGGCAGTAAGCCTCAAAGCGGTCGCTATGCTCCTCGATGACCTCCAGTGCCTGGGTGCCGATGGAGCCGGTAGAGCCTAATATGCAAATTTGTTTCTTTTCCATTTCTACTTTATAAATCCAGGATACCTTGTGGAATATCCACCGTTATCTTCTTGTTCTCTGTATCAATATCCGTTATCAGCTCTTCCGACGCAGGTATCAGCGTGCCGTTCTCCATCTCGAACATTATGTTCATTGTCTGTTCGTCGATGAAGGCGATAGTACCCACCTCCTTAGAGTCAGCATCGTTGACGAGCGTGAAGCCAACAAGCTGCGCATAGCTCAGCTCATCGCTCTCGTCGCCGTCTGCCAGCTCACGAGGGAAGAACACCTCCGTACCTGTCAGCTGTCGGGCACGCTCCTGAGTGTCGATGCCCTCGAACTTCACGAGTGCCACCTCGTCGCTCTTGAAGCGATACTCCTCCATGAAGAACGGCACCATGATGCCGTCGAGCCTCAGTATGAGGTATTCCGCCTCCACGCGGTCGAACACATCATCGTCGAACTGCAGCTGTATCTCGCCTTTCACGCCATGCGCCTTGCCGAGTTTGCCTATCTTATAGACCTCTTCTTCCTTTATCATACGGGCTTCTATTCTCTCGTTATCTTTGCTCCGAGGGCATTCAGTCGTGCCTCGATGTTCTCGTATCCACGGTCTATCTGCGCGATGTTGCTGATGCGCGAAGTGCCATCGGCAGAGAGAGCCGCAATAAGCAGTGCTATGCCGGCACGTATATCCGGGCTCGACATGCGTGCAGCCCTGAGCCTCTTGCGGTGGTCATGGCCAACGACAACTGCGCGGTGAGGGTCGCAGAGAATAATCTGCGCACCCATATCGATTAGCTTATCGACGAAGAACAGTCGGCTCTCAAACATCTTCTGATGGAAGAGCACCGAACCCTCCGCCTGCGTTGCCACTACAAGCAGCACGCTGAGCAGGTCAGGAGTGAGTCCCGGCCATGGTGCATCGCTGAGCGTCATTATCGTTCCGTCGATGAAGGAGTCGATGGAGTAGTGCTCATGACGAGGAATGACGAGGTCGTCGCCTTCCTCGATAATCTGCACACCGAGTCGTCGGAAGCTGTCCGGAATGATGCCGAGGTTCTTTATCGACACATCCTTTATGCGTATGCCGTCGCCCACCATGGCTGCCATAGCGATGAACGACCCCACCTCAATCATGTCCGGCAGGAGCTTATGCTGCGTACCGTGCAGTTCCTCCACACCCACTATGGTCAGTAGGTTCGAGCCGATGCCGCTGATCTGCGCACCCATACGGTTGAGCATGTGGCATAGCTGCTGTAGGTATGGCTCGCAGGCAGCATTATATATCGTCGTGATACCCTCTGCCATGACCGATGCCATGATGATGTTCGCCGTACCGGTGACCGATGCCTCGTCGAGAAGCATGTAGCATCCCTTCATCCTCTCAGCCTTCAGCTCATAGACATCGCGTCCCTCAACCCTCTCGTATGTAGCACCGAGGTTATGGAACCCGAGGAAGTGCGTGTCGAGACGACGGCGGCCAATCTTGTCGCCACCAGGCTTTGCCACCGTAGCCTTGCCGCAGCGTCCGAGCAACGGACCTATCATCAGCACCGAACCACGCAGCTGTGCGCACTTCTTCACGAACTCATCGGAGGCGAGATAGTCGAGGTCCAGCTCGTCAGCCTTGAACGTAAACGAGCGGTTCTTAAGCAGTCCGTCTCCGTCTTCGTTTTCGTCTTCGTAGCGCAGTGTTTCGTTTTCGTCTTCGTCGCTCTGCGTTCCGTTTTCGTAAACCTTCACGCCGATATCCTTCAGGAGCTTTATGAGGTTGTTGACATCCAGGATGTCCGGGATGTTGTTTATCGTAACCTCCTCCTTCGTCAGCAGTGTGGCGCAGATTACCTGCAGTGCCTCGTTCTTTGCGCCCTGAGGCTTTATCTCTCCTTTGAGGGAATGTCCGCCCTCAATGACAAATGTGTTGCTCATAACTCAATTTTGTTGTTTGGTGGTTTTGTTGTTTGGTGGTTTTGTTGCAACCAAACAACTGCATTATTTCTTTCTGTTTCTCTTTCCCTTCTTGCCCTCTCCGCCTTCGTTTACTACAAAGGAGAGGTCTGAAGGATCCACCTGTATCACACCGTCCGTATAGCGTGCCAGGTCCGATACCACCTTCTCTTCGTCGGCAGCACCCAGTCCCCAGGCTATGAGGCTGCGGTACATCTGCGCTGCCACCAGCTCCACCAGTGCCTTTCGCTCCTCGCCTTCCGGCATGCTCTTCAGCGTGTCGAACATCCCGAGCAGCAGTCTTCCGTAGCGCTTGCCGCCCTTCAGCTGTCCGCTGTAAGGCACGGGCTCCGGCTTCTTCGCCATCTTGTCCTCGCAGATTATCTCCACGGGGTAGTCGATGTCGAGTTTGAAGTCGCTCATCAGAGCCAGGTGGTACCACAGCGCAGGCTCACGTTCCTTGTAGCTCTGCTGGCTTGGCACCACGCGTTTCATTGTGTCGATGATGGTGTGCGCTGCCTTCTGGCGCTCCTCCTTAGTAGCGAGCTCCATGCATGCAGTCACCATCTGCTGTATATCTCTGCCATACGCCATCAGCTTAAGCTTCTCGCGCTGGGTGTTGTAGTCTAATCCGTCCATTGTAATGTCTTAACTTCTTAACTTCCTTAAACTTCTTAACTCCTTGTCTTCAGCAGGTCCTTCGGCAGTTTTGCCACGTAGTCCTTGAAGTATGTAGGCACGAAGTATGCCACATCCTCGTATTCCTCCCTGCGTACCTTCATGTCTGCCAGCGGCATCATGTTCCTTGCCAGCGGCACTACACCTTTTATATAACGCGCGTTAGGGTGATTTATTGCGTCCATGCACTTTTCTGCACCATTTCCGAAGAAATAAACGACGTGCTCGTCGAGGTACTTGCGGTAGGTCTCGCCGTCAACGATGTCCGCCTGAGTAGGGCGCACCTCCTTCAGCGAACGCTCATAGATAGCGGCATATACCTCCATTCTTCGGGCGTCAATCATAGGGCAGAGCAGTGCGTCGTCCTCCATCTCGACCTCCATGTTCTCCGTGTTTCCATCGACATGCTTCACGCAGCGCACCTTGTCGCTGAGCAGTGCTGGCACGCAGAGCACCTGCAGCGTAGGTATGCTGATTAGTTTCAGGTCCTTGCCGTAGCATATTCCCTTCGCCATCGACACGCCGATGCGCAGGCCGGTGTACGATCCCGGGCCGCTGCTGACGGCCACCGCCTCCAGTTCCACATGCTTATCCTCCGCCTCCTGCAGTGCCTCGTCGATGAAGCTGCCGAGCTTTTCGGAGCTGTTCATGCCCCCGCGCTGCTCTTTTTCGAACACGCGGAAGCCGTCTTTGCTTACAGCAACGCTGCATACGTCGGTACTCGTCTCAATATGTAAGATACAAGCCATAATTTATGTCGTTTTTCTTCGTTTTTTAATGCAAAATCAACTTTTTCTTCAAAATCTTTTGCAAAAATACTAATTTTTCCGCATTTTTTTGTACTTTTGCAGAAATTTAACATCAAAAAGATTATGTTACTATCAATGACAGGTTACGGGAAATCCGTAGCAACCTACCAAAACAAGACCATACACGTAGAGGTTAAATCGCTTAACTCCAAAGCTTTAGACTGTTCTACACGCATTGCGCCCATCTATAGGGAGAAGGAAATCGAGATAAGAAGGAAAATTCAGGAAAGTGTTGTCAGAGGCAAGATAGACTTCGCAATATGGACTGAAAAGGACGAAACGAGCGACTGCGCCACCATCAACACGCAGATGGCTGCCGATTATTTTGCTCAGCTCCGTCAACTTTCCGACACTCTCGGCCTCTCTACTGAGGGAATGAAGGCAACGGACATCCTTCCGCTCATCATGCGCATGCCGGACATCATGAGCCGACAGGACGTTGAGACCCTTACCGACGAGGAATGGGCCGCTGCTTCGAAGGCTATCGACGAGGCACTCGTGAACCTCTACGAGTTCCGCAAGCAGGAAGGTGCCGCACTGCGTCTGAAGTTCGAGGAGAAGATCGGCAACATCGCCGCACTGATGAAGGCCATAGAGCCGTTCGAGCAGTCGCGCGTCGAGAAGATACGCCAGCGCCTTATGGACAACCTCAAGCAGCTTCCGGACGTTGAGTACGACAAGAACCGCCTCGAACAGGAGATGATCTACTACCTCGAAAAGCTCGACATCTCTGAGGAACGCCAGCGTCTGACGAACCACCTGAAGTATTTTCGCGATACGATGGACGAGGACATCACGCAGGGTATGGGCAAGAAGCTCGGATTTATTGCCCAGGAGATGGGCCGCGAAATCAACACTACGGGCTCCAAGAGCAACCAGGCGGAGATGCAGAATATCGTCGTTCAGATGAAGGACGAGCTCGAACAGATAAAGGAACAGGTGCTCAATGCTCTATAGAAAAATTTTTATTGATGTTGTGACTGCAAGCAGAAAGATATTCGTTAGCACTCAAACATTCGTTCGTCTGCACTCAAACGAACTTTTGATAGCACTCAAACATTGATAACCAGAATGCTATAACAGCACAATAGCTATACTTTTCCACTAAAATAGCATAGTACTTCCCTCACAACAGCATACCCATTTCACAATAACAGCATACATACTACTATTTAACAACAGATAAATTATGAAGCGAATCGTTCTCACACTCATGGCTTTCTGCCTCCTCACGCTGGGCGCAGAGGCACAGACAGCGTCATGGACTGCCGACAATGGCAATGGCACTTACACCAACCCACTGCTCTACGACGAGTTCTCAGACCCTGACGTCATACGAGTCGGAGACGACTACTACCTCGCCGGCACTACGATGCACGCTGTGCCAGGCCTCGTAATACTCCACTCCAAGGACCTCGTGAACTGGGAGAACGTCTCATACTGCTTCGACCGCTTCGACTTCGACGACGATGCCTTCTCGCTGAAGAACGGCAAGGAGGTCTATGGTCAGGGCATCTGGGCACCTTGCATACGCTATGCCAACGGACAGTTCTACCTCTTCTCGAACATCAACGGAAAGGGTCTGCAGTGCTATACCTCAAAGGACATCAAGGGTCCGTGGAAGCATCACAACATGCAGGGCCGCATCTACGACCTCGGAGTGCTCTTCGATGACGACGGAAAGATCTACGCCATCCACGGCTACGGCGAGGTTCACTGCACTGAGCTGAAGCCGGACATGAGCGGACCTGTCGAGGGCACCGACCGTGTGATTATCCCTAACGGCTCGGCTGTTGGTGAGGGACACCACATGTATAAGATAAACGGCATGTACTACCTCATCTCTACCGACTACAGACCTAACGGACGCACCATCTGCTCACGCTCAAAGAGCATCTGGGGACCATACGAGCAGTGCACTATCACTGCCGATGAGACATTCGGTTACCACGCTGCGCCGCTGACAGAGTGGAGGGGTAGGATAGTGGATGACGGTCACCCATTCCGCATCGGAAACCTCGACGTCAATGCTACTGCCTGCACCAACATCCACCAGGGTGGCATCGTGCAGACACAGAAGGGCGACTGGTATGCCCTGCTGATGATGGATTTCCACTCCATCGGCCGCACCGTAACCCTTGCTCCGATAACATGGAAGGACGGATGGCCTATGCTTGGTCTTGAGGGTAACCTCGGACGTGCACCTCGTACGTGGATGAAGCCGGACATCCCTGGCACAGAGAATATCAAGCCTCACGCTGCATACAACCGTAACGAGGACTTCAACGGCAAGACCCTCGGCAGGGTTTGGCAGTGGAACCATAATCCGGACGATACCAAATGGGCACTGAAGGGTGGCAAGCTGCGCCTTAACAGCATGCCTTCAAAGCAGCTGATGTGGGCTCGCAACACGCTGACACAGCGTGTGATAGGTCCTCGCAGCACCATGACCGTGGAGCTCTATACGAAGGGTATGAAGGATGGCGACGTGGCAGGACTCGGTAATATCAATATCCCTTGCTCATGGATAGGCATCGTAAAGGAGGGTGGCAAGCTTTCGCTGCGCTGCTTCGAGCAACTGAAGAACGATACTGTGGTTGTTGACCTTACCGGCAAAGCGGGCAAGTGGTCTGCAGAGCTTCCGCAGACATTCCGAAAGGATGGCAAGATATGGCTCCGCCTCTCCGGCGACTACGACAACAACATGGCGCATTATGAGTATTCCCTCGACGGCATGGAGTTCAAGCAGCTGGGCGGCAACATGCAGCTCTCCTATCAGCTGACAACGTTCCAGGGCTCTCGTGCTGCACTCTTCGCATTCAACATCAAGGGTGCGAACGGCGGTTTTGCGGAGTTCGACAACTTCGTGACCGTCGAGCCGGACGCTGACCGCTCGAACAACATACCTTATAATAAGGTGATACAGATAATAAACCTCGCAAACAACCGTCCGATGAACGCACTGCCTCACGGCATGCTCTATGACTCGGCACCAATGCGCGGACTCCCTGCCGGCACGAAGAATGCCAAGGCTTCAGAGAAGGAGACATACTTCCGACTGATAGACAAGGGCAACGGCAAGGTGCTCCTGCAGTGTCTCGACGGTCGCTACGTGACGGTTACGGGCTTCGGACTTCCTGGCGACGTGAAACTGACGAAGGATGAGTCGAAGGCAGAGGAGTTCCTCTGGCAGGACTACCTCAACCAGGAGTTCATGCTGATGTCAACACGCACCCACACCTACATCACCAAGCACCCTACTACCGGCAGCCCATACTCCATGGACGGCAAGGGTGCCGACCCTGCACGCAAGAACGGCAGCGTCTTCAAGTACGTTGTGGTGGAATAAAGCATTGTTATTGGTGGAATAAAGCATTGTACGTGGCGGTGTTTCCGCCACTTATTGGCGGAGCTTCCGCTACCCATAAATTAAGGAAAATGAGAAAGATAGTAATGATAGCCATGGCTCTCGCCCTGCCCTTTACGGGCATGGCGCAGGGAAAGATTACCCGAACATGGCGCAGTATTCAGGAGAAAAACATATTCTCGCACATCGATGTGAGCGCTACCGTCGGCACTACAGGCTTCGGCTTCGACCTCGCTACGCCCGTAACAAACTGGGCGCAGCTGCGTGTGGGCGGCGTCTTCCGCTGGCATACCACCTACAGCGCCACGCTGCCAGTGGAGATTCCGCAGTCGCTGGAGAGTAACATCAATGTTTCTGCATTGGTTCGTACAATGATGCCGATAGATTTGGACAAGACAATCAATATGCAGGGAACCTTCGCAATGAACAACTTCAAGGTGCTCGTGGATTTCTTCCCTGTCAAGAAGCACCGCAACTTCCACATCTCCGTCGGTGCGTTCATAGGAAACAAGGACCTCGTGAACGGTTCGAACACCAACATCAGCGTCAACACCCTTACCGCCATGCGTATGTATAATAACATGTACAATACAGCACGTAGTGGAGAATTCATAGACCTTTCGCCATTAGGATTGGATCTGACTGATGATAGTTTCGAGCAATTGAAGAAGAATGGTATAGATGTTGAACAGTCTATTGTAAACAGACTACGTAATATGGGCGAGATGACTATTGCCGTCGGCACCTACGCAAACGACATTCTGGCGCAGGAGGACATCTATTATGCCTACACTGAGAAGGATGCTGCCGACAACACTATCCACAAAAAAGGCGACCTTCGTTGCGCAAAGGGACAGGTGTTGCACCGCAAGGGAGAGACGGCTTACCTCACTCCTGACGAGAACAACATGATAAAGACGGACGTTTCGGTGAACAGCGTGAAGCCATACGTAGGCTTGGGCTACACCCTTCCGTTGTCGAAGGACAAGCGTACGATGATCTCGCTCGATGCAGGCGTGATATTCTGGGGTGGCACTCCGAAGGTTAGTACATACGTTTCGGAGGGTGTGAAGCCGGTTTACACTACAAACAGCGAGACGGGCAAGACCTCTATGATCTACAAGGAAGTCTATAACACCGTTAACCTCGCAGAGGACGTGGAGCTCTACAACGACAATTTCGGCGATCAGGTACGCAAGGCTAAGGACTACAAGGTATTCCCTGAGGTAAGCATACGTTTCACACAGAGAATTTGGTAATCAGATGATAAACAGAAAGACTATAATAGCACTGGCAGTGGCTGCCATGCCTCTTACGACAATGGCGCAGGGAAAGTTCGCAAAGTTCTTTACGGACAGACATATTCTGCCTGCCACTACAATAATAAATAAGGACGGCAAGGAGAAGAAATACTCCTGGTTCAACCATCTGGACTTCGCCATTACGGGCGGAACGAGCGGCATTGGTTTCGACCTCGCAGTGCCAATGAGCGAGTGGGCACAACTGCGTGTGGGCGGAGTATTCCGTCCGCTGAAGACCTATACGGCTACGTTCACCACCGAGATGGCGGGTGCTTATACGAAAGAGGAGATAGACAGAAATTTTAGCAAAATGTCTTCAATGATGAAGACCTTCACGAACGTGACACCGGACCGTAGCATACAGATGTCGGGCGACTTGAAGATGAACCACTTCAAGATGCTCGTGGACTTCTTCCCTATCAAGAAACACCGCAACTTCCACGTTACCCTCGGTTTCTACTATGGCAACAGCACCCTCATAGAGGCTATGACAAGACCGGAGAACGTGAAGACCCTGGCTGCCATCAACACCTTCAACAGCATGTATAAGAAGGCTCTGGCGAAGGAGAACCCTATGGATCTCTATGAAGTTGCCAAGAGTATGAATATAGACAAGCCGGAACTAAAGGACATTAAGTTGGAGGCTGCCATTAAGAAACTTAGGAATTGGGGAGCTTCGGATAATAAGCCAACGGAAATCACAGACCTAGCTCTTACATACATAAACAAGGAGTTTTTTGGAGATGATGAAGAAATAAAAATTCTTTATGCTCAGAGACCGTTTGCAGAATATGGATTGAGTATTGCTCTCGGAAAATATGCGCATGACATTATTGCGACGGAAGATGTGTATTGGGATTATACGGTGAAGTATGATGACACTATGTTGGAAAAGGATCCTTCAAGGAAAGAGGATATCCGTGAACTGAATATCATTGGCATTGACAAGGATAAATTTGAGAATATCTATGATATTGACGGCGTGGATGCCAACGGCAATGGCTACAAGTATGGCCGCGATGCCAACGGCCGTCCTATTGTAGAGAAAATAAACGGTCAGCGTCAGCTGCGCTACAAGAAAGGTGAGGTGATGCACAAGGCTGGCGATCCTATCCGTCTTACTCCAGATGAGCTTAACCAGCTTTCTGCAAAATCCACCGTCAACAAGTTCAAGCCTTACGTCGGCGTAGGCTACTCACTGCCTATCACGAAGGATAAGCGTACCTGCTTCTCTGTTGATGCTGGCGTGATGTTCTGGGGTGGCACTCCGTCTGTTGACGTGCGTGTGCCTTCCGGTGTTGACGCTGATGGCAGGCAGCTCTACACCAACATCAACCTCGTAAAGGATGCTACGGACATGCCAAAGAAGGTGGAGGACTACGTCAGCACCATCAAGTCGTACCCCGTATTCCCAGAGATCAGCCTCCGCATTTCACAGAGACTCTGGTAACCGCATAACCGCCCAACCGTAAAACCTCCCAACCGCATAACCTCCCAACCGTAAAACCTCCCAACCGTAAAACCGCATAACCGTAAAACCTCCCAACCGTAAAACCGCATAACCTCACTCCCCTATGGGCAGAACAAAATACTCATTCAACGAAATAGAGCAGATAGCACGTCTGCTGAAGAAGAAGAACGCCGGCAACCGCTTTCAGCAGAAGGAGATACGCCATAAGCTGAGGGTGGACTTCGAGTTCAACATCTCGGACTTCAACGAGCCGGGAAAGGCGTTCGGCGACCAGGAACTCATCGCTGCGATAGAGCGTGGCGCAATACAGATTCTCGACGATGCTACCATCGCCGATATGAAGGCTAAGCGTGCTCGCGACAAGGCACGCGATGAGGCCAATAAGCCGCAGACGGAAGAGACGGAGACCACCGATTGGCAGGCTGCTCTAAAAGAGTGGAACGATTGGGAGGCTGGTAATAAAAAGTAAAAAGTAGTTTTTACCAATCAACAAAAAAAGTACAATCAACCAAACCAACAAACCACCAATCAACTAAACCGCTAAACAACAAATCAACTAAACCACTAAACAACAAAACAATGGAATCGCAGACTCAGGGCATCACTGATGCCACCAAATTGGGAAAACCTAAGTTCTTAATTCTTGGTATCCAGCATTTGTTCGCAATGTTTGGTGCCACAGTTCTCGTTCCGCTTATCACCGGTCTCGATGTAAGCACCACGCTGCTCTTCGCCGGTATCGGAACATTACTTTTTCACCTCGTATCAAAAATGCAGGTGCCGGCATTCCTCGGCTCCAGCTTCGCATTCCTCGGTGGCTACGCATCGGTGAAGCAGATGGGCGTAGAGCAGGGCTTGACAGAAGAGATGGCACTCAACTATGCGTGTATCGGCGTGGCGGCTGCTACGGCACTCTACTTCGTAATGGCTTTCCTGCTGAAGATGTTCGGTACGGAGAAGGTCATGAAGTTCTTTCCTCCGGTAGTGACGGGACCAATGGTGATTGCCATAGGACTGACGCTGTCGGGTTCGGCTATCACCAACTGTTCGCAGAACTGGCTGCTCGCTGTTGTTGCTATCGTCATCGTTATCTGCACAAGCATCTGGGGTAGGGGAATAGTGAAGATTGTTCCTATACTTCTGGGTGTACTCGGTTCGTATATCCTTGCTGTCGTGATGGGCGAGGTTGACTTCTCGTCTCTAAGCGAAGTGGCATGGGTGGGACTGCCTGTTCACACTGACCGCACCGTTGTTGCCGTAATGCAGGACCCCAACTACCAGATGATTATTACTGCTATCATTGGCATCTTCCCTATTGCCTTTGCTACTATCATGGAGCACATCGGAGATATTTGTGCCATACAGAGTACGGTAGGCAAGAACTTCATCAAGAATCCGGGACTTCATAGAACACTCAGCGGCGATGGTCTTGCAACACTCCTCGCTTCGCTCTTCGGTGCTCCGGCAAACACTACCTACGGCGAGAACACCGGTGTGTTGAACATTACGAAGGTCTTTGACCCTGCCGTAATAAGACTTGCGGCTTGCTTCGCCATACTCCTCAGCTTCTGTCCTAAGTTCGCATGCCTTATAGGTCTTATGCCGGCAGCTACCATCGGTGGCGTGAGCCTTATTCTTTATGGTATGATATCGGCAGTAGGTGTGCGAAACCTCGTAGAGAGTTCCGTTGACTTCTCTTCTTCACGAAACGTTTTCGTGGCAGCACTCATTCTCGTAATATCCATCGGCGTGCAGTATGGCACACGGGGTGGCGTGGAGATTGGTCCTATAACAATCTCGGGTCTTGCTCTCGCTGCTGTCGTAGGTATCTTCCTCAATGCTGTGCTTCCTAGTAAGCTGGGAATGAAGATAAAGAGCTATCAGGGTAAGGCGAAGTCAGATGAGAAGTTCCACGAGATGTTAAACGAGGAATAAGGTCGCCAGTGCCTGTTTTTACAGATATAAGAGAGAATCCGTCATTAACAAAATAAAGAATTATATTATGAAAAAGATTTTTATGGCAGCCATTATGGCAGTAGCAGCACTCACTTCATCAGCACAGAACATTCAGATTCACTATGATTTCGGTAAGCACATCTATAATACAGATGAGCATAACCGTCAGGATGTAACTATTACATACGAGGGCTTCAAGGCCGACGGCACCGGTTCGTGGTACTACTTTATCGATGCAGACATCAACAAGAACGGCTTGAAGGGCGCATATACCGAGATCAGCCGTGAGTTCAACGTAGGCAAGAAGGGCTTTGCTGCACACATGGAGTTTGACGCTGGACTTGATAAGACCAGCACTTTCCAGAGCGCAGCACTCGTCGGTGCTGCATGGAATGGTCACAATGCAGACTTCTCTACTACGTATTCCGTACAGCTGATGTATAAGCAGTTCTTCGGACAGAAGTTCGACAAGGGCTGTCAGGCTGCTTTGTTTGACGGCACCGTGAAGCCATACTCTTCTTTCCAGCTGACAGGCGTATGGAGCACTACTTTTGCAAACAACAAGCTTACCTTCTCTGGTTTCGTTGATCTCTGGCGTGGCGTGAGGGTTGAGAATGGTCATGGTTGTCTTGTCTTCCTTACAGAGCCACAGCTTTGGTATAATGTATCGAAGCATTGCTCTCTCGGTACGGAGTTTGAGCTGAGCAACAACTTCGTGTATAGCTACGATACAGGCAAGAACAATAAGTTCTATTTCAACCCAACGCTTGCATTCAAGTACAACTTCTAACCCCTTTACACCCCCGAAAGGTAATATAATACCCTCCCCTCGGGGAGGGCAGGGTGGGGGCTTCTTTATGAAAGTAGTAAATCTTGGAGCAAAGAACTCCGTACTTAATAAGTATATGCGCGAGCTTCGTGATGTGAATATACAGAACGACCGCATGCGCTTCCGTGAGAACGTCCGCCGTATAGGAAATCTTGAGGCTTACGAGATAAGCAAGATACTGGACTATAAGACCGAGACGATAGAGACTCCGCTGAAGGAGTGTGACGTAAACCTGTATGAGGACGACATCGTCATCGGTACCGTTTTCCGTGCCGGACTGCCTCTGCATCAGGGATTCCTCGATGTCTTCGATGAGGCTGGCAACGCCTTCGTGTCTGCCTACCGCTACTACCTCGACAAGGAGTGTACGAAGGTGGGCGTAAAGATAGAGTATATGGCAACGCCAAACCTCGACGGCAAGACGCTGATCCTCGTTGACCCTATGCTCGCTACGGGCGAGAGCATGGAGCTGGCTTATCGTGCGTTCCTTACGAAGGGAACTCCGAAGCGCCTTATCATGGCGAGTGTCATTGCGTGTAAGCAGGGCGTGGATCACCTGAAGAAGTGCTTCCCTGAGGACGATGTGGTCCTATATTGTGGAAACATCGACCCTATACTTAATGAGCATAAATACATCGTCCCGGGTCTCGGCGATGCCGGTGACCTGATGTACGGTGATAAGGATTGACGGTTTAGCGGTTTATCGGTTTTGTGGTTAATCGAGTTATCGAAAATTCGGAATACTCCTCACCGCAGTGCTGTTCATCCTGAAATATATCTTCCTGTAGAAGTACAAACGAAATTTGTTATACAAAAAAACGAGTAGAAGTCATTGCGCTTCTACTCATTTTGTTTATCTGATGTCGATGTTCTTTATGTCATTAGGCATCTGTACCTTTATCTCGAATGGAGATGCAGGAAGTCCGTTGACACCGTAGAGGTTCGCCTTCGCTGGGTTGTTCTTCCACGCATAGCGTATCTTGACAGGCAGCACAACGGTGAAGTCCGGTGAGACGATGACCTTGTTGCCCTTGCATGAAGCTTTGGCGTTGCGGAACTTGCCGTCGGAAGCCATGACCTCAAACTCTTTCAGTTCCTCTACTGCCTTGAGCTGCTGGCTCATGGTGATCTCGAAGCCTTCCTTTGCATCAACAGCAGAGACAGGCTCTGGTGAGAGAGCGTACTTCTTGTTGAAGACGCTGTTCTGCAGTGCCATGGCGATGCGCTCCGTGAGCTCACGCTTGCGCAGAGGGTGTATGTCGGAAGCCTCGCCAAGGTCGATGCCGACGGTGAGCGTAGAGTACGGGTCGTTGTCGGTGAAGACGCGCTGCTTTTCACGCAGCTGTGGCCAACCACCATCCTGCGGACCGTCCGAAGGCTCCATATAGTTAGCAAGCTGCACGATGTTGAATGGTAGGGTAGGGCGGTTCCATAGTGTGCGCCAGTTACCTGTGAGCTTCTCAAGCATCTGTCCGTACTCGTATGCACGGCCAGTGTTGTTCTCACCTTGATACCAAACGAAGCCACTGATAGCGTAAGGAGCGAGCGGATAGAGCATGCCATTGTAGAGAACGGAAGCCTGGTTCTGAGTGTTTATCTTGCCGCCGAGAGGTCCCTCAGGCATTACGCCACCGGTCTTTGTGAGCCATTCTGTGGATGTCTGCTGTACGTCACCGTTCTCGAAGGTGATGTTGTGAGGCTTGTCCTTGTAGAAGTTAGCCATGCCTGTCTTGCAGATGAGGCGTATGGTGATGACGTTGTCGCCCTCCTTCAGCAGTCCTGCCGGCACCTTATAGCGGCGTGGAGGATACTGATAGTATGTCACTCCGACCTGCTTGCCGTTGACGTAGGTGTAGTCCATATCGTGGAACGTTCCGATATTGAGCGTTGCAGCCATGCCGGCATGTGCCTTGTCGATGGTGACGTGCTGACGGAGCCACATTGAACCGATGATAGCCCTGCCGTTATGGCGTGCCCACTGGTTGTTGTCGTACTGGCTGTACTTCTTCCACTGCGAGTCGTCGTAGTCTGCCTTCTCATACTTTCCGACACCCTTGTCGATGTTGTTGAGGGCTTTGTTCCAAACCTCTCCGGCACGGTTGTTGGCGCGTGTCTGTGCATCGACATACTCCTTGTCGGTGTAGAGGAGGTAGTTGGTGTAGTAGTTGCCTGGGTAGTTGCGCAGGGAGTCGATGTCCATCCAAGCCTGAATGTCCGTGCCGCCCATGCTTGCCTGAATGATACCCTGAGGCACTTTCGTGTCATTGTACATCTTCTGACCGAGGAAATAGCCTACGGCAGAGAAGTGCCATGCGTTGTCCTTGTTGCAGTACTTCCATGATGTAGGAAGGACGTCAGCTTGACGCTCCGTAACATAGCGGTTGTTGACGTGGAAGAGACGGATGTTGTCGTTCTTGTAGTCATCGAGTTCCTTGCCGTACTGCGGATAGATGCGCTCCAGGTTGGTGTCGATGTTTGACTGACCGGAGACAATCCATACGTCGCCGATGAGGATGTCGTCTATTGTCTTGTCGTTGACGGTCATGGTGTATGGACCGCCAGCCTTCTGTTTCGGCAGGTCGATGCGCCACTTGCCGTTGGCATCAGCAGTGGTGGCGTAGGTCTTCTTGAGGAAGGTGATGGTGACGGTCTCACCCTTGTCTGCCGTTCCCCATACAGGAATAGGCTGGTTGCGCTGCATTACCATGCCGTTCTGGAACAGCTGCGGCAGCTTTACGGCAGCAGCCACACTGCTCCAAGCGAGGGACAGTGCAGCTGCTGCTATGATTGATAATGTCTTCATTTCAGTTAGTGGATTATAATTTGATAGTGGATTATAATTTGCAAATAATTATGCACTATGAATTATGCACTATGAATTATGCATTATGAATTATGCACTATGAATTATGCATTATGAATTATGCATTAATTCTTCACTACCTTGTTGCCGTTGATGATGTAGATGCCCTTTGGCAGTGCAGACTCATCGTAGTTGAGAGGTGTTCCTGATAGTGTGAAGATGCCCTTTACGATGTTCTTTGTATTCTGCTCAGCCTTTATCTCGCTGACACCTGTTGGGTCGTAACGCTTGAGGATGATGGTGTTGATGCTCTTTGGCTTGATGGCAACGACAGCTTTCTTTGCACCTACCGTGACATTGAGGTCTGACATCTTGCAGAGGTCGTTGTTAGCGACACTCGTCATGATGTGACCTTCCTCGATAGCGTCAGGCAGTGTCATTGTGAGGTTGATGTCTGCTGCCGAACTGTTGATGGCAATGACGAAGATGCTGTCGCCCTTTGTGAAGACATTTCGCTGGAGACCAGCTTTCTCTTTCAGTGTAGCAGTGCCTGTCTTTGTCACGTTCTTCAGACGGTCAGAGCCTGCAAGATACTTAGCGAAGTGGCTTGCTACGTATCCGCGAGGAAGGATCTTGTTCTTTGTGTTGTAGCCGTCAACATCGTTTCCGTTGATGCCTGACTCACCATCACCGATGAATCCCCAGAACTGTGTGAGATACCAATAGACGTATGCCGTACCGCCCGCGAGTATTACCTCGTTGACTTCCTTTGCAAATCCTATCTGCTCCTCCCATGTAGGCATGGTCTTTTCCTTCCAAGGGTCGTAGGAGTGTTCTGTCATCCAGATTTCCTTCACGCCGTACTTCTTTGCAATGTCGGCAGACTTCTTCATTTCACCGTCTCGTCCATCGTCATACTGGAATGGCGTGTGACCATAGATGTGACCTCCGAGGTATTCGATGTACTTGCGTGACTCCGGGTCGGAGAGAATAGCCTGTGCATAGTCCGCACGGTATCCGAGTGGCTCACCGCTCATCAGCTTGATAGGCTTTGAAGGGTCTGCAGCACTTGTGATAGGATCGAATGTTGAAGCCGACTGCTTCACGAGCTTCACGAGATCCTGTGGTTCATAGAGACAACCGCTGTAGTTTACCCACCAGTCAGGCTCGTTCTGCAGCGAGATGATGTCAACCGGTGCATTCTGGTTCTTCATGTACTTCGTGAAGTTGTTGAGCCAGCGGAAGAAGTTCCTGTAGCCGTTGTCGTTGAGTGTTGCCCTGACAGGTGTCTTGCCAGAGTCTGCAGGATAGTTACCACCAGAAGCATCCTTGTTTGTCTTTAGCGAAGGCATCGGCGACCATGGGCAGGCGTAGATTATGGAACCGCGCTTGCGACCTTCCTTCACTACGTTGACGAAGCCGTGCCAGTCGTATGGTGAGTCATACCATTGCGAGTCGGCTGGGTTGTTGCCAGTAGGATTAGGCGAAACCTCGATACGCATGATGTTGAAGCCTATCTCGGAGTCTGGTCCGTATGCGAGTTTGATAGGCTCCACGTCCTGCAGTGGGCACATGAGTGTTCCGATTGCAGCAGCACCGAAGCCAGTGATGTGCTGAAGGCTGTCGCGTGTTATGGTCATCGTGATGTTTGTAGCAGCGCCGGCACTCATGGAGGCAGCGAGCAGTGTTATGGCCGCGAGTAGATTTTTCTTCATAGTTATGTTTACAAGTTTGTTTATATTTCAGTTATGCCTACATATAAGTAACGCAGGATATTCTGAATTATTATATTGGCATATATGTTCAAGAAACGTTGAGCATTCAAGCCCTACGGATGAATGCCCAACGCTTTTGACATTGTTATGTATTACTTCTTGATAGGGAGATACCAGTTCTTCTTGTCCATAAGACGTGTGAAGAGAGCCTCGTCCTTTGTTCCGTTACGCTTTGCAACAGCCTCTGCGAGGATTGCAGGATTGTTCTTGCGGAGTGCCATACGCATAAGGTTATAGTAGCGTGTACCCTCGAATGCCTCTTCGAGAGCCATCTCTTCGAGAATCTTCTCCTCAACGAGAGGCATCATGACAGGAATGCTGTCCTCGTATGAAGCCTGCTTTGGCATGTCGATCTTGTAAAAATCCTTGTTTGCGTATGCATCGCCGGAACCGCGTGAGTGAATACCCTGAGTGTTGTACTGGTCGAAGTTGTTGGCATAAACGGTGTTCTCCTTGAAACCAAGGAAACGTGCAGCGCGTGCCTGTTCTTTCTCAGAGATGTAGTGCATCTTCTCCATGTTGTACTGGCAGATGCCGTACTTCAGGATTGCGAATGCTGTCTCAGGGAAACCGGCAAGGTTGAGTGCCTCAGCGAACATCAGGTAAACCTGCTGCACACGGTATGTAGGAATGCAGGTTCTGCTGAACTTCATGATGGTGTTGCGGTCAGCAGAGTAGTGTGAGGTGATGTCCTGACCTATGTAGGCGTAGGTGTATGACGCGTTGAGACGGAGGTCACCATAGAGAAGGTCTGTCTTGAGGTTTTTGTAGTCAGACTCTTCGAGTATAACGGTGTCCTTCAATACAGCAGTGATATCGTTTACCTGACAGTACTTCTGACTGCGTGAGAGCTGCTTGACGGAAGCAGAAGGAACAACCTGTGCGTAGTACTTGTTGTTCAGTGTGCTCTGATATACGTCTTCGAGGCTGCTGATGGTACCGTTGAACTGTGACAGCTCCATAGGAATGTAGCTGATAATCTCATCAGATTCCGGGTCAGTGATGTCGCTGATGAATCCTCCGCTCCATGGAGACTGGCTGCCCTGTTGCATTGCTTCCTTGATGTTTGAGCCCCACTGAGTCTTGCTTGTGCCTGTTGTTACAGCGTGGTTGTTGAACGTGAGGTAGTCGTGGAAGAACTGTGCAGACTCATTGTAGCGTTCTGCCCAAAGGCAGAGCTCGCCGAGGAGTACGCGTACAGGGATGAAGAACTTGCGTGATGTGCCGAGGAGCTGTGTGCCGTTTGATGTGACAGCATAGTTAGGCATGATGGTGTTCACGTAAGGCTTCAGGTCTTCGATGAAGAAGTTGCAGATTTCCTTGATGTTCTTGTAGTCCTGCTGCTCTGCCAGCTCTGCCTGAGAAATAGTGGTGACAGGCTCAAGTACCAATGGCACCTCGCCATAGATCTTTGCGAGCTGGAGGTAAGTCCATGCACGATATGCCTTGACTACTGCATACTCCTTCTCGAATGTCTGCTCTCCAAGTTTGTGGAGATTCATGTTTGCATTGGCAAGGAAGTAGTTACAGTTATTGATGACAGCATAGAAGTCTGCGATGTTGTTATACACATTGCCATCCTTGACGTCGAAGCTGGCAAGCTCCTTGATGGAGGTTGATGCCTTGTCGGTGTTTGCCACGAGGTCACCTCTAACCTCTCCGAGGATAACCGTGCGGTCAGCTATCTTCTGCATCTCGCTGACGATACCCAGTACGGTGTAAAGGGTGTCATGAACGGTGTTCAGCTGGTTGTCCTCCACAAACTCCACCGTGTCGGAACCCGGTGAGAGCATATCCTGACATGAAGCGAGTGGGAATACAGATACCACCGCCATAGCTGCTGCGAGGAATATTGAACGATTTATTTTAATCATAATTCTTTTGTCTTTATACTTTGAAACGATTACAGATTAATCTTAACACCCATAGAGAAGCTTCTGTTGCGACCGAGCAGACCAGTGTCGATGCCCTGATAGAGGGAATTGCCTGACATTGTGCAGTCTGGGTTGGATCCGAGGTATGGAGTGATTGTGAATAGGTTCTGTACAGATCCCCAAACGGTGATGCCCTGCAGGAATGCGGAGTTCAGCGGGAGTGTATAGCTGAGTGTTACGTTGCTCAGACGGAGGTATGAGCCATCCTCAATCCAACGGTCGCTGAAACGTGCATTGCCGTTAGGATCCATGTAGTGTACACGTGGAATGTCTGTCACCTGTCCTTCTGTTGTCCAGCGACGGTTCATTGCCGTTGTCTGGTTGAAGAAGTACTTGCCGCCTTCGAGGAGGCTGCGCTCGTAGTTATAGACATCGTTTCCTACAGAGTATGTGAAGTTCATGTCGAGCTGCCACTTCTTGTAGTTGAGGCGGCTGTAGATGTTGCCGTAGATGTCAGGGTTCGGATCACCGATGACCATGCGGTCGTATTTGTCAATACACTTGTCACCATTTCTATCAACGAACTTCATGTCGCCTGCCTGGAAGTAAACCTTGGAGCCAGAGTCGTCGAGATAGTAGAGACCAGATGCCTTTGCCTCCTCTGTTGATGCGAAGACACCAGCTGTCTTGTGACCGTAGAAGACTCCGAGAGGATTGCCTTCTGAGGTGAGGACGGTCGCACCGTAGATGTTCGTGAGTATGTCTCCTGAGAGCTGTGTCACCTTATTCTTATAGTGTCCCATTGATGCACCGAACTCCCAGTGCCAGTTCTTGGTGTTGATAGCCTTGTAGTTAGCGGAGAAGTCGATGCCAGTGTTTGTCATCTTGCCATCATTGACGAGTGTCTCAGACATACCGCTCACCCAGGCCAGGCTGCTGTATGTGAGGAGGTCGCTTGTGAAAGACTTGAAGAAGTTGAACTTCATGGAGAGCTTGTTCTTGAAGAGGTTTGCCTCTACGCCTGCAGTGATGCGACGTGTTGTCTCCCACTTCAGTTTGCTGTTTCCTACGTTTGCCATTACCTTACCGTCAACGAGGTTTGAACCAGTGTTAGTACCGAGCATGCTCTTTGCAACGAAGTATGTACGTGCTGCAGTGTAGTCGATGTTGTCGTTACCAGTGAGGTCATAGCCGAGGTTAAGGCGGAGGTAGTTGAGCCACTCCGTGTTGGCCAGGAACTTCTCGTTAGTCATCACCCACGAACCCTGTACGCTTGGGAACAGTCCCCAGCGAACTCCGAAGAGCTTGAGTGCGTCAGCATCAAGACCGAAGCGTGATGATGCCTGTGCAGAGAAACCGGCCGATGCATACCACTTTTCTGCATAGTTGTAGTCAGCAGTAGCATAGTATGTGAGGTCTGTATAGCTTGACTCATTACCCTTAGTAGAGCGGAATGCGCCAGCGCTGCTGATGAGCGGAGTCTTATCATTACCTGAGTTGAAGGCAGACTGTATGTTGAGGTTGTAGTTGCTTGACATGATGCGGAAACCTCCGAATGCCTTGATGGAGTGCTTGCCATAGAGCTTGTTCCATTCCACACGTGTGTCACTCTGTATGGATGTCTGACGTGCAGCGAGTGTGCTTACGATGTTCTGTATGGAAAGCTGGTGGTTGAGGTCTGATGTACCAGGAAGGATGAATGAGTTGTTGTCAGCCACACCCTCGATAGGGAGAAAGTAGTTCTCGTTGGTGTTTATGAGAGTGAAGTTGAAGTGCTCAGACACCTTCAGGTTCTTGTTGAACTGATAGCTTGGTGTGACGTTGAATGTAACGAGACGGTTGCCGAAGGTGTTGCGGTTATCACCTTCACCGAGATCAACGATAGCCTTAGGGTTAGGAAGGCTCTTGTCGTTTGTGATGAGTGAGCTGCAGTCGTTGAGGTATGTATCTGCCTGAGCGAGATAGTTGCTGAGGTTACCCTTCTTGTCGTATGCGAGAGGTGAAAGGAACGGAGCCTTGATGAGTGCCAGAGCGTTAGGCGATGTCATGATTCCTGTCTCTACGTTGTCAATGAAACCAACATCGCGGAGGTTGCGCTTTACGTCACTGAATGATGCATCGAAGCGAACGTGGAGGTTGCGGATGACGTTGATGTCAGTGTTCAGACGCATGTCGAAACGGTTTACGTCGTTCTGCTTAAGAGGAGTGTTGGCAAGCATGTAGCCAACGGAGAGGTTGTAGCTTGCTACGTCGTCACCGCCCTGTACGCTGATGCCGTACTTCTGTGCCCAGGAGTCGCGGTATGCCTCGTCCTTCCAGTTGGTGTTGTTGTGGAACTGTGGATAATAGTAGTAGCTCTTGTCTGTGTTGAGGAACTTCATTGACGAGATGTTCGTCGTCTCTGTAGAAAGGAGCTCTGATGCCAGTGCACGATAGTCCTCAGCATCCATCATGTTGGCAGTGCGTGGCTGTGTGATGAGCTTAGCGCCGATGGTGACGTCAATCTTTGTTGCCAAAGACTTGTTGCGCTTTGTGGTGATGAGGATTACGCCGTTTGCACCCTTAGCACCGTAGATGGCAGTACCGTTCTTCAGCACCTCGACCTTGTCAATATCGTTGACATTGATGTTTGCGAGCATGTTGTTGAAATAGCCATTGTGGAGCATCTCTGCATCATACTGCATGTCGAGAATAGCACCATCAACGACGATGAGTGGCTGAGCGCTGGTGTTGATGGAGTTGATACCTCCGATGAACATCACGTTGCCCAGTCCTTCAACGCCTCCGCGGCTAATGGAGCGAACTTCTGCACCGAGACGCTGCTGTATGAACGGATCGATGCTGAGCTCTACGTTGTTGTCGAAGTCTGTTGTGCCGGAGAAACGGTTAGCAGTTGTCGTCTTGCTGTAGTTAGGCAGGAAGGCATCGCTGAAGAGCTGTGCATCAACCTGACTCCTGGTGCCTATTGCGACCTGCTGTGACTGCTGTCCCTCTGCATGTATAAAGAGAGAGGACACCTCGTCAGGCAGTGTGAGGGAGTATGTACCGTCTTTCGCTGTCATTGTGGCGAGACGTGGATTACCGTATGCCTCAACGCTGACGCCTGCTATAGGCTGACCTGTCGCCGCATCGGTAATGGTTCCCTTGATATCTTTTGCTATACCCATCTGCGCAGCAGCGAGAAGGGCAAGTGAAACAAATACTTTCTTCATATCCTTTTACTTATTTCTTACGTGGTTTTGGAGTGAGTACAATGGCGTCGAGATACATATTTCTTGTAAATTTGCCCGTTTCACGTGAACCGACAGTTGTCTCGAGTGTAAGTCCTATACCGTTGTTTGTCATGTTGTATGAGCAAGCGGGAAGCTCCCAGTCCTCCTTGATGGTGATGGTATCAACCTTGTATGGATCACTCTGGAATTCCTTATTGATCTTCTCTGATACGTTGTTTCCGTTTTCGTCAATCCAGTTGAGGATAGCCTTGAACTTTACTGGACGTGCCTTCTCTGAAGAAGACTTTACGCTGACAGGAAGCAGCACGATCTTTACGTCGTATGTAGCAGAGAGTGTGTTAGGGATTCTTATCGTAGTATTCCAGTTGTTGGTAGAGTAGAGTGCATTAGGACTGAGGATTATGAATCTACCCTTTGAGATAGAGTCACCTCCAGCTGTTGTCACTTCATACTTTGGTGTGTATTTGACGGGGTCAACAGTGAACTTGCTGTCAGGCAATGACAGTCTGTAGCTCTCGTATGACTCACCCTCTACCTCGATGAACTTGTGGTAGGTCTTTGTAGCGTCGAGTGACCATTCCTTCATCTGGAATATCTTACCATTAGCACAATCGATGACTTTCTCTGCACCGTTGAGCACACCACCTGCCTCATAAGGCTTCTGGAAGACGTGCAGACGTGGGTCGAAGTCCCAGTTCTTTGAGTTGTACTTCACGGAAACGATACTGTCGTTCTGCTTGCCGTTGACGGTTGTCATGCTATAGATAGCGTCATCCATGAGTGCGCGGTATGCGTAGTACTCCTGGAGTGAGTCAGCCTTCTCTACTACAGGCGCTGGATACTTGAATGCGTCCTTTGCTTCCTGCCATGCCTTGTTCCATCCTTCAGCAGAAGGAACTGTGACATAATATACGGAGTCGATGTCCTTGAGTCGTGCGAGTGCGTCAACCATCTTGTTGACTTCTCTCATTACTGAGTCAGCATAGATGGTAAGACCTTCCTCCTGACCGATTTCTGTGTTGCCTGCCTTTGTAGCAGCCTCGTCGAACTCCTGGATGTTATACTTCTTGAGAACCACGCCGGCAGCATCCTTGAACTGTGGTAGGTTTGTCAGTGCCTCGTAGATGTTGTAGCTGTAAGGCAGTGGCTCCTCGAGGATGTGCATGATACCGTTCTTACAGTGAATGTTGCTCTGACGGATGTTGATGTTGTTAACCTTATTGCCGGAGAACACTGCATACTTCTTGTTGAGGAGGAGAAGTTTCTGACCGTCCTTCGTTCCACCTATTGAGTATGGAGAGTTGAGTATGTGGTTCATGGCGAACGACTTCTCTACTGCAGAGTCACCGCTGTTGCTCATCATAGCCTGCTGTATGAGTGCATTCTTGTCGAATGTACCGTTGACAGGTGCGAGAAGGGTGTAGGCGCGACCGCCCATAAGGTTTTCCGCGTATGATGTTGTAGTAGCCTTGTTCTGGCGGGTTATTCTGATAGCACTGAGAACCTCTGCGAAGTCCGAGAGCTGTGGATCGTTCTGTATCTCTTCCCACAGTGTTGTGTTGCTGCCAGTAACGCCATTTCCGTCCTCGTAGTGGTCGCTCCAGTCAGAACATGAAGAGAGAACCCCACTTGCTACTCCTCCCGCGAGGGGAAGAGTAACGAGAAGGTATGAAAGCTTGTGAAGCTTATGTTTGATATTCTTGATATTCATGATTATAGTAACGATGAATTTTTGAATTTGTTTTTGAACTTTAGTTCCCATTTATCCATCCCCACATGGGGGAGGGTAGGGCGGGTGCTTTAGTGCTGATCCTCACCTGCAGGGTTGTTGTAGATGTCAGAAGGTACTATTTCGATGTAGTCGAACGAGAACTCTGTATCAGGGCTACTGTTGTCTGCCTTGCGGAATCTGAGTTTATGGTGTCCATCGCCTCCTGGCTTACCTGTAGGAGTGAGGTATGTATTAGAGATGAGGATACGGCGTAGAGACTCTGGAGCATCCACACGGAAGCTTGTAGCACCAGTACCCTTACGGTAAGAGTCCATAGCCTTCATATATCCGTGGTTGCGCATCGTCTTGTCGATGCTCTTGTTGTACTCGAGGATTTCAGAAGAAGTGCCTTCTGTTCTGTCAGCCTGGAATCCTACACGTGCATCCCATGAACCGATAGTCTGGTTGAACGGAATGCCGCAAGGGTCACCGTCGAGATACACCTGCATTGTGGAGCCGTTTCCACGTGCTACATATCCGAGACGTATCTCGTATGTTCCAGCCTTTGGTACTGGGGGCAGGTCGAAGGTCATGTCGTAGCGTCCCTTTACGCAGACAGCGTTTCCGAGGTATGACGACCACCACATATCATCGTTGTGTACGCCGAGTATTGTCTCGTCGGAGAGTGTGAAGTTCTGTACGTATGCATTCTTGAACATACAGAGTATTTCCTTTGCAAAGTGTCCTCGTGCATCCTGATTCATGAAGTCAGGGCTGAGCGTCGTAGCATCGATACGCATGCGGCAGTTGAGCACTTCGTCGCGTACTGTCTTTGAGAATACGAGTATGTCGTCAAGGTAGAGGTATGTACCGTTCATAGGGCCTGCTATGCGATCTACGTCAGGGTTTACCTGTTTGCTCTCTTCATCTGTGAGCACTCGTACGCCAGGGAATTTGGCAGTGTTGCCCTTACCCTTACGGTTAGCGTAGAGCTTACCACCGCTGAGACGGCAGAAGCGCACTATCTGTCCTGGGCACATTGTCTCCCAAAAGTCTTCTGCATCCGCAACGTCCGGTTTCCAGTTGTTAGAGTAGATCTGTCCTGATGGAGCCCAGTCGTCGTAAAGACCGCAGCGGTTCATCATGTGGTATGCTATGAATCTGTTGAGAGAGTTCTTACGGTCTGTGATGTCAGTGATGCCAGCATCTTCTGGATAAACCTGGTCATAGACCTGCTTAGCGAATGCCTTGAGATCTTCAAGGTTGTTGATGCCCTTTTTCTTAAGCAACTCGTCAGGCTCTATGAAGAGTGTGTATTTGAAGTAACGCTTCTCTGGGTATCTCAGGCTGCCCTCCTTATGTATACCAGTACCTCCGCATCCACCGTACTTCATAGCAGGAATCTTACCGCGAACGGAGTCGTCACCGCAAGAATAGGTCTCGTCGATGTACTTTGTCAGGAGCTTAGAGAGTCCCGTTGCCTCAAGTGCCTCGCTGAAGATTGTCACGGCTTTATCCTTCTTGATATAGTCAGGTAGGAAGTCGGAGCTTGACTTGAGGATTCTGTTGATGACGTGTACTACACCGTTAGTCACAGAGTCGTCCTTCTCTATAACCTGAGAGTTCTGGTTGATGAAGTAGGCCTGTTTGCCGTTGGCGTCCTGTCCGCTTGAGAATCCTACGTAGTGGTCGTCCATGTTCATCTCTGGGAATCTGTTCACCTCAGTAAGGTCTGTGAAGAATGAAGCGCCCTTCTTGATGATGTGTGAACGTGAGAGTGTGTCGCAGACCTCGCGTGAGAGTTGGTCCACACTTGTCAGTCCCTGTGACTGCAGGTAGATGTTGATGGCATCGTTGGTAGGCAGGAAAACGGTGTATGTGCCGTATGTCTGCAATGTGGTGAAGTAGTTAGCCTTCTCAAGGATAGCCTTGAAACTGCTGAACTCGCCCAGACGGCTGTCGATAAGCTCTGCTGCCGTGATCTTTGTAGAAGAGTAGAATGTACCCTCGTTGCCTTCGTCCTCGAAGTCGTTATCTACACATGACGCAGCCATGGTTCCTATTATTCCGATGAACAGGAGTCCACGCAGCATGTATTTTATATTTTTGATGTTCATGATTACAATAATTATGAATTATGCATTATGAATTATGAATTGATTACTGTACGAAGTCCTCGGTGTTGCCGTACGCCTTGTTCTGTCTGAGGAAGTGGTTGAGCTTCAGTTCTTCCTTGTTGTATGGATAGAAGATGAAGTCAAACTCCTTGAACTTAGAGCTGATAGCATCCTGATTGATCTTCTGCTTGTCAGAAGCCTTGTCGCTGAGGTAGTCAGTGTTCTGCTCGCGTACAGATCTTCTTACGAGGTCAAACCATCTCTTACCCTCGAACATCAGTTCTCGCTGTCTCTCCTCCATGCAGAGGTCGCGCATCTTCTCCTGATTCTTTGGGTCACCGTCATTGATGTACAGTGCGATGTTGAGGCTCCTGTTGAGACTGTGAGCACGCTGATAAACAGCATCGATGAGTTTGAATGCCTCCTTGAGGTTGTCGTCGCCACCCTTCTCGATGAGTGCCTCTGCCTTCATCAGCATGATGTCAGTGAGGCGGTAGATGATCCAGTTAGGACTGTTGATGCTTCCAGAAGGTTTAGGTCTTGCGCTGTTGGCATTTAATGTCGATACCTCAAACTTGCTCAATTCTCCTCCGACATACTTGTTGATAGAAGGAGTCTTGTTGTCATCAGCAACGATGTTCTCGTATGCACGGCAGTCGTCGATAGTGAAGTATGCGTTTTCTCCCTTCATTATAGAAGAAGTGAAGATAGTAGAAACTTCGTAACCGCTCTTGTAGAAGTCGTCGACGAATGAGTTTGTGATGCCTCCAGAGTTATAGCTAAGCTCGAAGATGCTCTCTACGGAGTGTCCCCAGACGAAGATTTCCTTGTATGCATTACCATCCTGATTGGTGTTGAGGATTTTCTCTCTGATGAGTGGTATCTCGTTGATGAGCATCATGTCCGGGAACTCATTGATGCTTCTGTAAGCTACGCGCTCCTTGAATGACTCTTTCTTGTTCTCTATGACGAGGTCGCAGTAGCGTATAGCCTCATCGTAGTTACCGCACCAGAGGTTCATGTCTGCGAGAATAGCATGTATAGCAGAGCGTGTGATGCGTGCAGAGTTCTTCTTTATCTCTGCATTGTTGTAGATTTCGGCGTTAGTGAGGCGTGTGATGTCGTAGTAACGCTTCACGGCATCGTTCTCTACAGTTTTCAGGTCATTAATGAGTTTGTTGATACCAGGCATCAGTGAGTCTGGCTGTATCTCATAGTCCTGCTCGTCGGTGTCACTGGGTGTGAACGTGATAGGCACAGCCCTGTATGCTCTGAGCAGATAGAAATAGCAGAGGTCTCGCAGTGCTGTTGCCTCAGCGATGTTCGACTTGAGCTCCTGCAGTGAGTAGTTAGGGTCTAACTGCTGGACTGTTGGCGCATTCTTGATGAATGTGTTGCAGTAGTTGATGGTTCTGTAGATAGGCAACCATTTTGTCAGTTCGTTGGTGGTTCTCATGTTCTCACCATTGAGTTCTCTGACAGCATTCAACAGTCCCTTGTTTCCTCCTTTAGTGATGACATTCTCAGAGCGTGCCTCGCCCCATATTGCCATTCTTCCTACGTTGTCATAGTTCGCGAATGAAGAGTAGCATCCGTCGAGCAGCTGAGTGGCGTCAAGCTTCTTTGTGTAGAAGTTGTCCTTCACAATCTCGTTCATAGGGAGAGTGTCCAGGAAGTCGCCGCAGGAAGTAAGTGTAGCAGCAGCGAAGAGTGTTGCTGCTACCTTATTATATATATAATGCTTTTTTGTCATAATACTGTTTTTTGTAATTTTAGCGAAAGGATTGTATTTTCCTTTAACTTCTTTAACTACTTTAACTACTTGGCTTCTTATTAGAACTGTACTGTGAGACCACCAGTGACAGACTTGGAGCGTGGTACGCTGTTGTCAGTAGCAGGGCTGTAACCCCACTGTGCAACGTCAGGGTCTGATCCGGAGTACTTGGTGATACAGAATACGTTGTTGGCAGAGATGTAGCAGCTGAGTGAAGATAGTCCGAGCTTCTTCACGAACTTCTGTGGGAAGTTGTAGCTGAGCTGTGTGTAGTTAAGACGTACGTTTGAACCATCCTCTACGAATCTGTCGCTTGCGAGGTCGTTGTATCCGTAGTTGTAGAGTGCACGTGGTATTTCTGTGACGTCACCCTCTACGCGCCAACGCCAGTTAGTGGCACGGCTCTGGTTGTTGATGGAGCGCATGTTCTCCATTGTCCAACGGCGCTTGTTGATGATCTTATGACCGAAGCGGAAGTTGAACTGGTTGTTCAGAGTGAAGTTGCCGAACTTGAACTTGATACCGAAACCACCGGTGAACTTAGGTAGTGAAGAACCGAGATATACGATGTCGAGCTCATTGATCTGACCGTCGTGGTTGATGTCGTCGTACTTTGCGTCACCACCATGGAACTCCATTTCTTCAATCTCTGTTCCTTCGTAGCAGAATCGCATCTCCTTGACGTAGCCCTTCTCGTCCTTTACAACGTTGCCGTTGATGTCGCGAACGACAGGAGCGTTAGGACCGCTGACTCCCTTAACCTCTGTCTCGCTGTACTTTGAGTACTGGTAAGTGCCGAGGTATCTGAAGCCGAAGATAGAGCCGAGAGGCTTGCCCACCTCAACGCGTGAGAGGTAGTCACCGTGTGGATTGCCACGGTTGAAGTCTCTGTTCATCACCTTCAGACAGCTTTCGTCCATCTCTGTGATGAGGTTGCGGTTGTTAGCGAATGTAACGTTGAAGTCGATGCCGAGCTTACCGATCTTCACGAGGTTGCTGGTGTTGATGTTGAACTCCCAACCGGTGTTCTCCATCTTACCTACGTTGTCATAGTCGAGTGAGCTGAAACCAGCAGATGTAGGAATGGAGCGTGATGCCATGAGGAGGTCAGAGGTATATTGCTTATAGAACTCAATGTTACCAGTCACCTTATCCTGGAATACGCCGAGATCGAAACCTATGTTGTATGTGGTCTTCTTAGCCCAGCGGAGCTCTTTCAGCTGAATGTTCTGAGGAGTAGCGTATGTTGTGTTCATGTATCCGCCTCCGTGTATCTGATAGCGGCTGTGGTGCATGTACTCCTTACCAGGCTGCTCACCAACCATACCCCAACCTGGACGTACCGATAGCATAGAGAGCCATGGGAGGTTCTTCTTTACGAAAGGTTCGTTGCTGATGTTCCAACGGAGTGAGAATGCAGGGAAGTTACCCCATCTGTTACCTGGTCCGAACTTGGTGCTGCCGTCACGACGAATAGAGAAGTCCGCCATGTAGCGTGACTTGTATGCGTAGTGGGCAGAGTAAGTGAAGTAGATGCTTCGAGACTCACCGGTGTAGCTTGTCAGATTGTTGATCTGTCCGTCTGAAGCCGTGTTCTGGATAGTACCGTTAGGCAGACCATGGATCTCCGTAGTCTGGTTGTTGCTTGAAAAGCTGTTGAGCTGACCACGGAGCATCATGGAGAGGGAGTGGTCCTCGTTCTTGAAGTGAGGGGTGAATGTGAGTGTATGTGTGGTGGTGATGCCAAGGCTCTTGCTGCTGTAGCCGTAGGTCTTGTTCATGTTGCCACTGTTCCATTTCTCAACGTTCAGCGTGCTTGGGTAGTAGTTGTCGTTGTACTGGTTGTTCACGTCGAAGTAGATCTGACCCTCATAGCGGAGCTGTGTCTTGTCAGGGTCGGTGCTCAGGATGTTGTACTGTAGCTTGAACTCAGGAGAGATCTTGTATGTACTCTCCTTCTTCTTTGCAAGGTTCACGAGAGCAACAGGGTTGTACTGACGCGTACCGTTCTGTCCTGCGAAAGGACCGATGATGAGCTGACCGTTCTGGTCTTTCTCCTGATCACCCGTGTTAGGGATGTTGTAGTACTCATCCGTAACCGTTCCGTCGTTGTCTGTGAAGTGGATGCTTGAGTTAGGCATGCGCTGGTATGCAATGCCGAGGATTTCGTCGAATATCTGGTTCTTCTTCGTGTATGTGAAAGAGAGGTTCGTAACGATCTTGATACGGTCGCTGACGAAGTAGTCGAGAGCCACGCGTGTAGAGAGACGGTCGAGTTTCTGCTCTATGAGTGTACCTGTCTGTGTATCATAACCGATACCGATACGGAAGTTCGCCTTCTCACCACCACCGGTGAGCGAGAGGTTATGCTTCTGCAGCACGCCGACCTTCTTCACCTCAGAGAGCCAGTCGGTGTTCTGATCCCAGTTGTGCCATCCGAGAGGGTTAGTCTCATCATAGTTGATGACGAGCACCTGGCTCTCCTGGCTGTTAAGCGTACGGTTGAAAAGTGCTTCCTTCATGAGCATGGTGTATTCGTCACCATTGAGCATCCTGTATCCGTTAGGCTGCCATGTAGCAGTGATGAGGTAGCTGTATGACGTACGTGTCTTACCGCGCTTACCGCGCTTTGTCTTGATTTCGAGTACACCATTGGCACCCTGCGAACCCCAGATGGCAGTAGCGGCAGCATCCTTCAGTACGCTGATGCTCTCGATATCGTCAGGGTTGATGTTGAGGAGCTCAGCGAGCTTATCCTCGTTGGCACCGTCCATAGCCACGCTGGTGTCCATTACGTTGCCATCGACAACGATGAGTGGGTTTGAGTTTTCAGAGAGTGTGCTGGCACCACGCAGACGCATTGATGAGCCGGAGCCGAGGCTACCGCCACCACCAACGATGTCAAGACCAGCGATACGTCCCTGGAGTGCTTCATCGACAGATGTCATTGCGAGACCTTCAAACTCCTTCATGCTGATGGTCTGACCAGCGATGGAGAGCTCGTTCTCTGGGATAGAGAGTCCTGAACCCTGTGAGCGTGCCTTACTGGTGACTGTCACTTCCTGCAGTGTCGTCTGGTCTTCGAGTACGATGTCGTATGGTTCTGCCTTGATAGGCACAACCTTTGTCTTGCATCCTACGAAGCTGAACTTCAGTTTGTTCTTTGGGTTCTTCACCTTGAAGGAGAAGTTACCGTTGATATCTGTCGTGACGCTGCTGATGATACGGTTTGACGCATCAACCTCGACAACGTTTGCCATCATGATAGGTCCCATGGCATCGCTGACGGTACCGGAGACGACGATGCCGTCCTGTGCCATTGCAGGCAGTGCGAAGAGCGATGTGAGGAGCATCATTGCCGTGATGGCAATGCTTCTCATCATGCTTGTCGCTGACCTTCTATTGTTTTTGTTTTCAGTAATCATATAATTGATTTCGTTTTATTATTAATATTTCCAGTCTTTATATACCAAAGGTCCGTCGATGAGGTGAATGACGATTGATGATGCACCGTAGAGGTCATTACAGTCTTCTCTCTTTGCCGTCTTTGGATCTCCTGATGGTTCGCTGAAGAAGTATTCGCGTGCCATGATGTTGTATAGTCCCGGTGTCTTAACGACGTGGCGAGCAGGACCTGCCTTGTCGTAGTCCTGCACGGAGATATTGTTGCCGTCGAGGTTGGCCGTTACCTTCATGAACTTATCGCCCTGAATGTACGATGTGCTGAAGTCACCCTTCTCAGCCTTTGCTCCGATGTAGAGTGCGTTGTCCTGGAAGTGGAACTTGACGAAGTTCATGAGCTTCAGAGAGTCTTTGTCGTGCTTCTCCTTCTGTGTAGGATTGTCCTGTGGGAGTGTTTCGATGTAGTCCCAGCCCATTACGTCAGGGTTGTTAGGATCTACGAGGTCGTTTTTCTTGAGCCATTCCTTGATGGAAGCGTTCGTAGGCACGTATATAGTATAATGGAACGTGTTGAACGACTTGATGCTTGGAGTGAATGCGAAATACTTACCGTCGCGCACTTCCTCTACGAAGAGGTCCGCTCTGTCCTTGATGAGGTTGAGGAACATTGACATTTCGCCTGTTGGGTTGTGTGTAGCGTCGTTGACGGTCTCTTCCATCATCTCGAGTGCAGACTTGAATGTACCCATGATAGGGCTCTGCTGCTGTCCGTTCTTAGGTCCGATGATGTAGCACATACCGTTACCCTCGCCGTTGCTCTCCTTTGTCTGGTTGTAAACCTCAGTGACATAGAGAGGTTTGCTACCTTCCTCTTCGTTGATCTGTCGGCTGCCCATTACTGTCATGCCTCCAGCCTCTGCGCTTGGGTTGTCGATGCGGATAGTCTGGTAGCCCATAGTGCGGTAGTACTTCTTACTGTTGTCAAGCTTCTCGTTTACGATGATAGAAGCGTCGAGGATGTCTCTGAGGCGCTTTGCAAGAGTTCCCGACCACTCCTCACGCTTGTCGTTCTGCGGATCGATGATGATTTCGCCTGTCAGAGAGTTGTATGTGTGTATGTCAGCATAAACAGGGCACTCAGCGCGTGTTGCATCATAGTGGAAACGCCATAGCTTCCATTCCTCCGGTTTATTGAGGAGTACGGAGAGTGGGTCGATGTAGTCAAGACATTCGTTTGTGTGTATGATGAGGGCATAGGTTGCCTGCAGTGAGTTCAGATATACGTTGTACTCGTTCTCCTTGATAGCCCAGTCCATGATTGACATTGTCTCGTTTACGGAGGAAGGGTAAAGCACGCTGACGTATTCCGTAGGAGCGAACACCTTGTTTGTCACGTAGATGGCACCGTTGTTGGCGAGTATTACTCTCTCGATGTCGTTCTTGGTGATGCCCATAGGGTCGTTGTTTGAGTTCAGGATGTTGTTGAACTTGCTGGGAACGCTCTTGGTGAACTCTGTGAGCATGTTGTTGTTGAGGAGTTTCACGATAACCTTGTTAGGCACTGTGTTGAGACCTCCAGGGTACTGCTTGCGGAGCACGTAGCCCGGACCATTGCTTGCATTCCAGAAGTCGTTCATAGCCTTGTCGCTGGGAACGAGCATCACAGCCATATCGTTCTTCATACGCTCGTCCTCTGTTGTCTTCACGTCTCCAGAGTAGTATGTGTTCCACTCTGGGTCAAAGACGAGTACGTCGTTAGTCTCAGAGAACGACTTACCGAAGTCATCGGTATAAAGTGCGCGTCCGTTCTGTGACTTCTCAGAGAAGAATCTCTTCTCGAAGACGGAGTCAACGCTTGTTCCGTAGTTGTAGTTATACTGGTCTGTGATTTCCTTTCCGAGGTAGTGTGGGAATGCGAAGCGCTCAAGGAGCCTGTTGTAGATGGTGAGTTCCTTGTCCTTCTTTATTGTCTCTGCCATATTAGCCAGTGGCATGATGACCTCTCCCATCTCGTGAACGAAACCGTTGCTGCATCGGTTGTTCTGTGTAACGATCTTCACACCGTTGACGCTGGCATCACCAGGCTGGCGCTTCTGTGCAGCATCCTTGATGTTGAAGATGAAGTCATAGTCGTCGTTCGTGATCTTGTTGTTGACCATGAAGTTCTCGATGAAGTGCAGCATAGGCGTGATTGTAGCGTCCTGGAAGAGCACTACGTTCTGCTTGTCCTGGAATCTCTTCCAGAATTTGTTGTGAGCCCAGTCCTCAGCCTTCATGTTAGGCAGCTCCGATGGCTTGTAAACAGGTACGGAGTCGAGGAATGTCTGCGAAGTAGTACGGCGCATACACATACCCTCGTCCCTGTTCTCGACGCTTGAGAGGTCGTTGACCTGGTAAGGGTTGCTGATCATGGAACCGCGGAGCAGCATCTTCTTCTGTGCGAGAGAGAGCTGTTCGTAGCTTCTTACGCCCCACTCATTGTTTTGGTAGAAACGATTGTAGGCTTCATCATTGGATGCGAAGAGCGTGCTGGAAGTGGTCTTCTGCAGCTTCTCTGTCAGGCCGAGGTCGTTGATGAGGCGAGTCACGTTGGTGTAGTTCCCCTTGTCCTGAAGGAAGCTGTAAATGTTCGCGCCCCAACCTTCTGGGTCTCTTTCATCCAAATCATACTCGTTGCACGATGTCATGTTCACCATGCAAGCACTGAGAAGTGCGACGGAGCAGACGCCCTGTCTCACTTTTCGCAGTAATTCTTTGTCTTTTTTCATTTGGTTAGCTTGTTTTGTTATGTTGATTGTTATTCTTTGTACGAAATGTTCCGGATTTTCTGTTGCTGTAATTGAAAAAACCTTTGCAAAGGTAATATATTTTATATATAATAGGTTTACGCGATGTTTCTACTTGTTGTTAAATTGTAACAAGTGTTAAATACACTTTTGAAAATGTATCATCATACTTGCCCAATGTAACTTTTTGGCAAGTTTTTGGTACAAATTATGCATTTTTCTTTGAAAAATTTTATTGTTTTGATTTTTTTTTATAACTTTGCAACATAAAAACAAAATAATCGACGAACTTAAACAAAAAGCTAACTGAATAAATAATGATGTTCCCAATGAGCAGACTACACCTTATTATATATATAGCATTTCTCTCTGTGCTCACTTCCATGGCACAGACGGGACGACTTTTCAACGGCGATCAGCTGTTGAGCAGTAGTTTCGTGCATCATGTCTATCAGGACAAAATGGGCTTTGTATGGGTATCCACCGACAATGGCCTGAATCGCTACGATGGATATTCGTTCCTTACCTTCACTGAGTCTGACGGACTGACGGATCCAAGTGTGATCTGTGCCGGAGAGACCTCCGAGGGCAATCTCATCGTTGGTACGTCAACCGGAGCCTTCGTCAAGATAAACGGACGCTTCCATCCTGTCACGCTGGAAAACAATGGCGATACGCTGAGGGCGTACGTCACCTCCTTTGCCAGAACTTCCAGGGGTGGACTTATTCTCGGCAGTTCCGGCGGCGGACTCTATATGATGACGGGCTCTACAACGGCAATGCCATTGGGGGGGGCGGATTCTAGTTTACAGTTCTCGCGCTCGCTATATGTTGATAGGAAGGGAATCCTGTGGGTTGCTACGGAGAAGAAGGGCATCATCGGCCTCCGGCCATACCAGAAAGGTGCGCGTACGGAGTTCAAGACGATGACGACGCTCCTGCCAGAAGGCAACAGACAGCTGCCGGTAATGTGTGCCGACAAGTATGACAATATCTACGTAGGATATTATAATGGAGGTCTCTACAAACTTGACAATCAGCGAAAAACACTTGTTTCAATACCGGTTGCAGCGACTTTGCCAATATCTTCACTGCTATTGAAGCGCGATGGAAACATCCTGATTGGTTCCAATGGCGAGGGCCTGAAGGTCTTCAATACGCAGAACGGCATCATGCGCGATGCAAACCTGATATCACAGCAGGTAAATCTTGCAAAGACGAAGGTCGTCTCAATACTCGAAGACCGCAATCACAATCTCTGGCTCGGACTGTTCCAGAAGGGTGTCTTCTGTCAGAACTTAGGCTCTTCCGTGTTCAGTACGCTCGGTCCGAAGCAGGGTGCTGCCAACGAGATCAACGAGTCGTGCTTCATGGCGATACAAAACAGCAACTACGACGGAACCGTCTGGCTCTCAGGAGATCAGGATGGTCTGTACCATCTTGACAAGAACCATAGGTTGCTGCGCCATTACATACCTACCGACAGTCCTAAGTCCGTGCCGCATACCGTACTCGCCATCAAGGAGGACAAGCAGGGACGCATCTGGCTCGGATCATATATGGAGGGCTGCGGATGGTTCGACGATAAGACGGGCGAGTACCATCGTGCTTCCTTCTCCTACGGCAATGCGCAGAACGTCTTTGACATTCGCTTCGACAAGTGGGGTAGGATGTGGATTGCCACACTTGGAGATGGTATCAAGTGCTATGACTCTAAGACTGACAAACTTACGGAATACCGTGCCGTCGGTGGCGACGGAAAGAAACTCGTCAACAACTACGTGCTTGAGTTGGAATTCAACCACGACAAGGACATACTCTTTGTCGGAACGGCGATGGGTCTCTCTGCCCTCGACCTCAAGACCGGCAGCTGGACGAGCGTCTTCGGAAAGAACGCGTTGTGTGAGGGACAGGCGGTGCGTGCCATCTGCTCAAGCCGTAAGACGGGACTATGGATGGGTACGTCGAAGGGCCTCTACCATTTTGACATGAAGACGCGCAAGATAACCCACTATACCACGAAAGACGGATTGCCAAGCAATAATATTTCGTCGATAGAGGTTGACAGAAAGGGCGAGGTCTGGGTGTCAACGAGTTACGGACTCTGTAACATCAACCTTCAGACCAATAGCTTCCGCACATATTACAGCTCTGACGGACTTCAGGGCAACGAGTATAGTGAGGGCGCATCGAGCATTGACGAGAAGGGAACGCTCTATTTCTGCGGAACGTCCGGAGTGTCGATACTCTACACCAACACCCCACGTCCGAAGCCTATAAAGCCGAACGTCATAATTTCTATGCTTGAAGTGTCAGGCGAGCGTGTGCTCTCGTTCATGGAGTCGGGAGGCTATATCGTAACGCGTGAGGCTGTTTCAGAGTCAAAACTCTTCCATTTCAGTCATGAGGACAACACCATAACGCTCTATTTCTCAACCCTTTCGTTCTCGGGAACAGACCATGTGGCATACTCCTACCGCATCAATGGCGACGAATGGATAAAGCTCAGAAACGGAAAGAACTCGCTGACACTAAGCCGTCTGCCTGCCGGAGACTACCACTTTGAGGTCGTAGCAAACGATAATGGTACGCTCTCGGACATCAAGGAGTTTGATATCGTGGTGCACAATCCATGGTATTTCACGCCGTTTGCGAAGTTCGTCTATGCATTCTTTATCATAGCGCTCATTCTGTGGTACATACATGACCAGAAGATGCGCAACAACCAGAAGCTGCGCCTGCAGCAGCACATGCATGCCGAGGAGCTCAACGAGCAGAAACTGCAGCTGTTTACGAACCTCAGCCATGAGATACGTACGCCTATGACGCTGATTGTCACTCCGTTGATGCAGCTGATAAAGGAGGACCAGGACTCTCAGCGCCAGGCTACATACGAGGTTATCAAGCGTAATGCGGAGCGCATTCTCAACCTCGTGAACAAGATTCTCGACATACGTAAGCTCGACAACGGACAGATGGTGATGCGCATGAGGGAGACCGACATCGTGGCCTACACGAAGGAGGTCATAACGCTCTTCACCTCTACGGCAACATCGCGCATGGTGGATCTGAGGCTCGTCAACAGCGAGGATCATATTCCTGTATGGATAGATCCGGAGCATTTCGACAAGATTCTTGTCAACCTGCTGTCCAATGCCTTCAAGTATGTCAATGCAGGAGGACAGGTCGTTGTGACGCTCGCACGCGATAATAACTACGCGACAATCACCGTCTTCGATAGTGGAGGCAAGATTCCGGAGGAGCACATGGAACATATCTTCGAGAGGTTCTACCAGGCTATGAACATCATTAACGACAGCAAGATGGGAACGGGCATCGGCCTGCATCTCGCACACTCCATAGTGATGCTCCACCACGGAACCCTCGTCGCACGCAATACGGATGCCGGCGTGGAGTTCATCGTTACTATACCACTTGGCGACGCACACCTGAAGCCGGAGGAGAAGGCTGCTCCTATAATAGAGCTTGAGGAAGAGGAGGAGAAGCCTACCGACTTCATAAAGGAGCTGATTCAGGAACCGGAGGAAGAGGCTGAGGATGAGGAGGATGCCGCGCCTGTCCATACGAACTCCAAGAAATCCGTTGTCTTCGTTGTTGAGGACGATGACGAGATAAGGAACTATCTCGTGGCGGAGCTGTCGGGTACATACAAGATTGTTTCGTACATGGACGGCAAGGAGGCTCTCCCTGCTATCCTCCGCGAGATACCAAGCCTCGTGCTCTCCGACGTCATGATGCCGCAGATGGACGGTTACACGCTCTGCTCGCGCATCAAGTCGAACGTCAATACGAACCACGTTCCTGTTGTGCTGCTCACGGCAAAGAGTCTTGACGAGGACAAGCTGGAAGGCCTGGAGTGCGGTGCCGATCTCTTCGTCACCAAGCCGTTCAATATAGAAGTTCTGCGCCGAAGCATCTCGAACCTGCTGGCAAGCCGCCGCCTGATGCAGAACAAATATACCGGCAAGGAGGATCTCAGTGCGCAGATTGACGATGTGGAGGTAGAGTCGTTCGACGAGAAGCTGCTGGCACGCATCATGGCTGTCATCAACGATAACCTCAGCAACAGCGACCTGAACATCGACATGATATGCAAGGAGGTGGGTATCAGCCGAGTGCACCTCCACCGCAAGATGAAGGAACTGACGAACCAGACGCCTCACGACTTCATACGCAACCTGCGCATGAAGCAGGCAGCTCGACTCCTGTCGCACAAGGGACAGAGCGTCACGGATGTCATGTACCGATGCGGTTTCTCCAGCGCTACATCGTTCTCCACCATGTTCAAGAAGATGTATGGCATGTCACCACGAGAGTATATGCGGGAGCATGCAGGAGAATAGGCGGTGTCATGCAGGAGAACAGGCGGTGTCATGCAGGAGAACAGGCGGTGTCATGAGGGGCTTTACGTACCCCATGAAATTCAATGGAAAGATGAATGAGTTTTCTATAGTATAGCTATTGCGCTGTAATAACTATCATATTACATCGTAATAACTATCATATTACACTGTAAAAGCATAGCTATTAGACCGTAATAGCTATGCTTTTGTTTTACCCTATATTAAAGCTTGATTATCAATTAGTTGCAAAATCGGATTTCCGCATGGAAAAGAGCCTGCCGAGGATCGCGTAAAAACGACGGGTTTTCTGTTTCAGGATGCAAAGGGCATAAAAAACCCTGCCGTATGTCCAATCGCTATTGGGCTGGCAGGGCTTCTACTTACTAACTAACTAAATAACTAACTTTTCAATACTATCTATGAAAAAACTTTTCTTTTCTTGTTTGCTGATGCAAAGGTACTACTATTTATTTATATAGACAGTATTTTTAATCCCATTAAATTTGCTATTTGTACCATAGTGAAGAAAAAGTTGCTTTATGGCATACGCATGTTACATAAAAAAAAGTTTTGTAAACATTTTGTGACACCTTATTTATATTATATATGTAATTTTGCAAATGAAAAAGAAAAAACGGAATAAAAAACAAAATAACACTAAACAATGAACGAAAACGAATCAAAAGGCTTCTACAAGCTCTCATGGGTGCAGCGCATCGGATTTGGCTCCGGTGACCTCGCGCAGAACCTTATATTCCAGGTGACGTGCATGTACCTCCTCTTCTTCTACACCGACATCTACGGACTCGACCCTGTTGACGTGTCTGTAATGTTCACCGTCGGAAACATTGCCAACGTAATCTGGGACCCTATCGTGGGTGCCATGATAGACAAGAACACACCGAAGCTCGGAAAATACCGCGCATACCTGGTGTATGTCGGCATACCTCTCTCAGGCTTCGCTATACTCTGTTTCTACGATGGCTTCGCTCCGTCACTGCTCTATGCATACGTTACCTACATAGCAATGACGCTGCTCTATACCTTCATCAACGTGCCTTACGGAGCGCTGAACTCGTCGCTCACACGTGATACACACGAGATTACGGTGCTTACCTCCGTGCGTATGTTCATGGCTAACTGCGGCGGACTTGCCGTTGGCTCAGGCCTCCCGCTCGTGATAGCATTCTTTGCAAGCACCGACGGCAGCGAGCTGCCAAAGGACTCCGGCGCATGGTTTACCACCATGACCATCTACGCAATCGTAGGTATGCTGCTCCTCTTCTTCTGCTTCTCGCAGTGTAAGGAGCGTGTCGTCATGGATGCCAAGGAGAGTGAGAACGTGAAAATCAGCGACTTGTGGATGGAGTTCCTCAGCAACCGTCCGCTCCGTATCATCGCATTCTTCTTCATCACCGCCTTCGCCATGATGTCCATCGGCAATGCTGCCGGCGCATACTTCATAAACAGCAACATGCACGGCACGGCGGCTGAGCTCTCGCTCTTCATGGGACTCGGCTCCATTCCGTCGTTCATCTTCATGCCGCTCGTTCCTGCCATCAAGAAGGCCGTAGGCAAGAAAAACATGTTCTACATCTTCCTCTCATGCGCCATCGTCGGCATGGCAATGCTCTATGTCATAGCAAAGATGGATGAGCCAAGCATGATGTGGGTATATGTGGCACAGTTCATCAAGTCAACAGGTGTCATCGTGGCAACAGGCTACATGTGGGCACTCGTTCCCGAGGTTATCTCGTACGGAGAATACACCAGCGGCAAGCGTATCGCAGGTATCGTGAACGCACTCACCGGCATCTTCTTCAAGGCTGGCATGACGCTCGGCGGCGTTGTTGCTCCTGCTGTTCTCGCATATGTTGCATACGACAAGAACGTCATCGACCAGACTCCTATGGCAGAGGAGGGTATCCTCTGGCTCGTCTGCGTCATTCCTGCTGCCCTTCTCTTCCTCGCAATGTTCATCATCTCTAAGTATGAGCTCACCGACGAGAAGATAGACGAGATAAACAAGGCTATCGAAGCAAGGTAAAAGACCCACCCCCTAACCCCCTCCCGTTGGCAGGGAGGGGGAAGGGATACGGGATGAAGGGTTATAGAAGCTTTGTAAACAATAAAAGTGATCATTAACAATATTTATTAAACAATCAAGAGTAATCCATCTCCCTCCCTAGCGAAGCGAAACGGGAGGGTCGGGGTGGGTCTTTATTATGAAAGAACCAAGATATCTTTTCCCTGCCGACTATATGGCAGACCCGGCAGCGCATGTCTTTAACGGCAAAGTGTATATCTATCCGTCTCACGACCGTGACTCGGAGCATTGCTTCGACGACGACGGTGGACACTTCCAGATGCGCGACTACCACGTGCTGTCTGTTGAAGACCTTGAGAACGGAGAAGTGGTCGATCACGGCGTAATCCTCGATCAGGACGATATTCCATGGGCAGAGAAGCAGCTGTGGGACAGCGACATAGTAGAGAAGAACGGTAAGTACTACCTCATCTTCTCTGCTAAGGACTACAACGGCCTGATGCACCTCGGCGTTGCTACGGCAGACCATCCGGAGGGACCTTTCAAGGCAGAGCCTGCGCCTATCATCGGCTCGTACTCCATCGACCCTTGCGTCTTCAAGGACGACGATGGCGAGGTGTACGTCTATTTCGGTGGCATCTGGGGCGGACAGCTGCAGTGGTACAAGGACAACAAACTTTCTCCACGCAACATCCCGGCTTGGGGTGAGCCAACACCTGACGGTGCGCCGGAGGATTATAAGACGCAGGTGAGCAACGGTGCTGATGCCATCCCTTCACGCGTCGTCAAGATGACCGACGACTGCCTGCAGTTCGCTGAGTCTCCACGTCCGGTCATCATCCTCGACAAGGAGGGCAACCCTTTGAAGGCTGACGACCCGCACCGCTTCTTCGAGGCATCGTGGATGCACAAGAAGGATGGTGTATATTACTTCTCGTACTCTACGGGAGACACGCACTTCCTCTGTCTTGCCAAGGGCGACAACCCTTACGGACCGTTCACCTTCGAGAAGGTAATACTCGAACCGGTCGTCGGATGGACCACGCACCACTGCATTACGGAGTATAAGGGCAAGTGGTATCTCTTCCATCACGACTGCGTTCCAAGCGGTGATGTCACATGGCTGCGCAGCCTGAAAGTTAAGGAATTGTAATATGTATGTTACTTTTGCAAATATTACAGATATACATGTTACATTTGCGAAAGTAAATGTAACAAATCGTGACAAGGGTATTATGAATAAGTAGTACCTTTGTCGCAGAATTTCATTGCTGGTGTGGCTCAGGAGTTGTAACAACGAAACAACTAAGCCACCAAACCGCTAAACACCATTATTAATTATATATCACTAAATTAAACATTAAAGACTATGAAGTTTTTTAATCTACTCGCAATGGGAATGATTGTCTGTTCGGGCGTAACAGTTCAGGCACAGACAGTATTCCAGCAGGACTTCTCTGCTGCGCAGACAGCTGCTCCAACAGATACTGCGTACTATGAGTTCATCAACCTTCAGAAGGGTGACGATGGCAGCCTTGTTGACAAATGGGGTATTGTTGACGGTGCTCTCTCTATGGAGAACAGCGCAGACTTTCCTTGTACAAACCAGACATGGCAGCGTGCCATCAAGTTCCGCAACCTACCACTGAAGGAGAAGACTCTCTACAAGATGACCTTCGACATCAACCCAATTGAGACTCCTCTTGATGAGAATACATTTGATCCAGTTCCTGGTTATGTTGACGTAAAGCTCATGCAGGGCGACGAGAATGCAGACATCTGCATCATCGATGCTGCCGGTGCTGAGCAGCGCGCTAACATCGCTCTTACAAAAGGTGAGCCACAGACAATCTCTAAGTTCTTCTACTTCGCTGACCTCAAGGCTCAGAACGAGAAGTATGAGGCTAACTGCGCAGGCAAGGAACTCTATGCTCCAGAGAAGTTCTTCGCTGGTATCAATGTCTATTCTCCTGGTAAATATATTGTTGACAACTTCCTCCTCGAGGAGGCTTCTCCACTTGAGAAGATAGAGTTCAACGGATTCAATATCCGCCTGAACTATGGCAGCGCTCTCAATACTTCCATCCTCAACGGCGCTCAGCGTAAGGTGTTTGACGCTTCTCTCGCTACTGTAAAGGTTAATGGTGTAGAGGTTGAAGTTGAGGACGTAGAGCTCCAGCCTACAGGTCTCTATATCTTCTGTATGGATGAGATTCCTGCTGATGCAACAGTAGAGGTTACACTCAACGCTCCAGAGGATGTTCAGTTCGCTGCTGGTTGGGCTGGTCTCTCTCTCAACGCTGACGGCGTAAAGGCAGAGTTCTCTGATGATGAATCACTTCATGCTGCTATGCCATTCTCATTTGCTCCTGCAGAAATCGTCAAGACAACTCCTGCTGAGGGTTCATTCGCACTCCCAACATCTATTGAGAAGTTCACATTCGAGTTCGACCACGAAATCGACGGTTCTGAAATCGTTGCTAAGGTTAGCAATGGTACAACACTTAATGTTCTCAGTGTAGAAGGCAAGGTTGTTACTCTCGAAGGTGGTGAGTTCCCTAAGGGTGCTTACACTATCGAACTGATCAACGTTGTGAACGTTGGTACAGGAACTCCTACTGTTGTAAATCCTACTCTCTCATTCGAGACAGGTGAGATACAGCTTGCACATACAGATTACACTCTTGTTGTTGATGGTAAGACTCAGCTTGAAAAAGAGGGCGGTATTCCAGCAGGTTGGACTTTGACTATAGGTGTTGATGCTGACGGTAATCCAAAGGTACATGAAGGCGGTTCTGGCTCACGTGGCTTCAAGTATTCAAACTCTAACGTACAGTCTGCATTCTACCTCCGTGACTGGGAAGGTACTCCTGTTGTGGCTACGTCTTCTCCTGTAACAATTCCTGCCGGTGATGTTGAGCTTCGTGCTTTCACTGCAGGTTGGGGTGCATCTGGTACCTTGAACGTAAAACTTACTGATGCTAATGGTGAAGTTGTCCTTGATAAGGATATCGTAGTTTCAACTCCACTCGATAAGAACAGACAGGGTATGTTCCAGGTGGATCCTTTCCGTTTTGTATCTAACGGTGGAGAATATACGTACTCAATAGAATTGAAGAGTGGTAGTAACGAACTTCTTGCTGGTGGTTTCGAGGTATATAGCTATAAGGAGACTCCAGGTGATAAGTATGAACCAACAGTTCTCTTTACAGACAAGACATTTGGTGATGCCGGTGATAACAAAACACCAACTGCTGAATCTGGATGGACTATCGTTCAGGACGGAAATGCTCGCGAAGCTGATAAGGACTTCAATTATAATGGAACCCGTATGTTCAACCTCGGCATAGCAGGCTTGTCTAAGGCTTATTATACCAATGGTAACTGGAGTAATGGTACTGGCAACTACATTATTTATGGTAATGGTGGTGAAGGTGCACCTGTTCTTGAACTTCCAGCTGGGAACCTCGAGTTTACATATTATGCAGCTAACTGGAAGACTAATGAACGTACGGTTTACTTCCAGCTTCTTAACGAAAATGGCGATGTAATGGCGAGTCGTGAGGATCTCATTAAGATGGATCCAAACATGGGTGGTAACAGAAATGCTGCAGGTGTAAGCGCTGTGAAGGTTCAGTTCTCTGTTGATGTTGCTGTTGCAGGAAAATATAAAATGAAGTTCGGCGGTGACGGTGAAGTACTCGTTGGTGATGTTAATATCGTTAAGCCTGGCTCACTCGCTGCTAAGTGGTACAGCAAACTTGCTGATGCTGTTGTTGAGGCAGAGGCAGAACTCACAGCTTCCGAGTCAGAGAGACTCGATGGTACAACAAAGTCTGTTCTCGTTGAAACTATTGGCAAGTACAAGAATCCTGCTAACATGTACACTGAGGCTGAATTCCTTGGCGCTATTGATGAACTCGCTGCTGCACAGGCAGACATGAAGGAGCGTCGTGACGCTATGGCTACATACGATGGCGTTATCGGTAACATCGCTGGTGTTATAGCTGGAGCAGAAGAGAAGTATAAGGCTCTTGAAAGCTACAAGGTTCTCGCTGATCTCAACGAGAAGTATGGCGCTGCTGATCCTACTACACTTGAGAACGATGAGCTCGTACCTCTCGCAGCTTCTCTCAAGGCTAACTACGATACATACACCTTCATGTCAACAACAGGTGTCAACCTCCTCACAAAGCAGATTCAGGATCTGAAGAATGCTATCAGGAATATGAATGGTAGTGATGCTTATGCTTCTGTTCTTGAGAAGGCAGACAATGCTGTTTCTGACGATCAGGAGCTCGCTACACTCCTCAAGCTCGTTTACACCAAGCTTATCTATGATGCTTGTGCAACAGAGGAGAACCCATTCGTTGAGGTTGACCCAGACCTCATGATTGATTCTCCAAAGGCATTGGAGGGCGCAGGATTCATTGCTAACAACGAATTCTACTGTAACAAACCAATGGTTGGTGGAAGCCTCGCAGTGCAGCCAGAGAACTTCCCTAATTGGAATATTGCAGTAAAGCAGGGTACTATCACTTCTGCATTTGATCTTGGATGGGATAATACCTATCCAACTGCGCAGAAACCAATCGCTAACTGTGCTGTTAAGACACAGTGGGGTGATTTTGAGTATGACGTACAGCAGATGTTGACAATTCTTCCAGTTGCTATGTACAACTTCTCTATCCAGATTGGTGAGGATGGTGGCGCAGGTGACGAAGCTAATCCAGGTCACGGATGTTATGCATTCTGCGGTGAAGAGCAGCAGGCTTACCAGGGTAAGCAAACTGCTGACGCGGAAGGCAATACAAAAGTTGAATACTCTCGTGATTTCAATCAGGAAGAGCACACCAAGACCTTCGAGAACGTTAAGCCTGTAGTTGCTGAGGGTGATGTTCTTGGTACTATGAACATCGGTGCTCACATGAAGTTGAGAGGTGGCTTCGGTAACGTTGATAACGCTAAGCTCCAGATTGTAGGTAAGGTTGAAGGCTTCGATTACGCTGCTGCAGCTAAGGCTGTTCAGGCTAAGATCGACGAGCTCCTCCCTGGTGGCGTTAAGGGTGACCTTAACGGTGACGGTGTTGTTGACACAGCAGATGCTCTCAGTGTTTATGAGTCAATGGTTGCTGGAGAGTATGCAGCAAACAAGGATCTCAACAATGATGGCTCTGTAGATACAGCTGACGCTCTCGCTATATACGAGATCATGATTGGTTCACAGGAATAATAACAATTAAAAAGAATAAGTCAATGAAAAAGATTTTATTTTTAGCAGTTCTTTTAGTATCTGCAATAAGCATGAATGCTGCTGATCAGCTCAA
>CAMADY010000008.1 GCA_945831805.1 uncultured Prevotellaceae bacterium | reverse complement strand
CGAAGTCCTCTGATGAGTGACTGATTCCGAAAGATTGTATCTGACGGAACGGCTTTCACTCGAATTTATGAATTAATAGAACCTACCTTTAGCAAAAACAGCGTATATGAAGAGAGTTATATTTCTTGACTTTGACGGCGTGATGGATACGGAGTCATACGATTCCTATCTCGTTAATCACAACATGCCTAACGTAGATGAGTATGGTCCAGTGTTTGATCCTGAATGTGTCAAGACTCTGGAAAACATCCTTAACGCTACAGGGGCACAGAACGTTGTATCTTCAACATGGAAGGAATGTATGACACTGGAAGATATACGTGAGATGTGGAAGAAGCGTAAACTGCCTGGGTATATCCTTGATGTTACTCCAAATGTCAATCCTCATTATCGTAGAGATGAAATCAACGCATGGTTGGAAAGCCGGGAAGAAGAATGTCTTTACGCCATCATAGACGATTTGGATGCTTCGCAGTTTACAGAGGAACAGCTGCCATATTTCGTGCAAACCAATCCATGGTGTGGTATGGATGAATACACAGACCAACGAGTGTGCGATATTATGATGCGTGAAATAACACAAAAGGAGAACACATGAAAAAGGTCAAGTAGTGTAATTCGACAATGAGAACACATTTGCAAGGCTTGTTTTAGAAAATATCCTTTAAGAAAGTTGCACGGGACGAATATTCTTGTTACCTTTGCGACGTAAAACGAAAAATACGAAGAAGAAATGAATGACTTTACGAATAACGACATACTAGACTTCGGTCCTGTGCGTGACACGACAAAGGATATTATAAAGGTGGTAGGTGTTGGTGGCGGTGGCTGTAATGCCGTTGCCAACATGTTCCTTGATGGAATGGAGTCGGTAAGGTTTGCCGTATGCAATACCGATAGCAAGAGCCTTTCAACGAATCCTGTACCTACAAAGATTATGCTTGGCAAATCTGGTCTTGGCGCTGGAGCAGATCCTGAGAAAGGACGTAAAGAGGCAGAATCTAACATTGACGAGATACGTTCATTGTTTGATGACAATACGAAGATGGTATTCGTCACTGCTGCTATGGGAGGTGGTACAGGAACAGGTGCTGGTCCTCTCGTAGCAAAGATTTCGCGTGAGATGGGTAAACTGACTATAGGCATTGTCACCATTCCGTTCTACTTCGAACGACGCCCGAAGATTATCAAGGCGCTGAAGGGACTTGACGAGATGCGCTCCAATGTTGATGCTCTGCTTATCATCAACAATGAGCAGATAAGCAAGGTGTATAGCGACTCGCATATCTCCGTCAATGAAGCATTGAAGCTTGCTGACAATGTGATGGGTAATGCCGTAAGGAGTATCTCGGAACTTATCACGCTGACAGGAAAGATACAGGTCGATTTCGCTGACGTAAAGACAACGATGACCAATGGCGGTGGTGCTATCATGGCGATAGGAAGAGCTTCTGGTGAGCATCGTGTGCGCAATGCAGTGCTTGATGCCTTGAACTCTCCTTTGCTCTACGGTGCCGACATCAGCAAAGCTACGCGTGTGCTTATTAACATCTATACAAGCAGTGAGCATGAGCTTTTTGTTGACGAGCTGGCAGAGATTGATACCTTCATGGATGAGCTTGACTCTAACATAGAGGTGATATGGGGTATGGCGAAAGATGACACCCTTGATGAGGATGCAAAGATAACTATCCTTGCCACGGGTTTCGACAATTCCATTCCTGTTGAAACGAAGAAGGCTGAGACTACAGAGGATTACAACGAGATTATAGACAAGCTATACGGAAGAAACAAAAAAATTGAAGACGTAGTACCTGTTGCAGATCCTCCATTCACGGTGGTTGTACCTGAAGCCCCAGAGACTTGCGAGGGGAATACTGTCGTAGAGAACGAAAATGGATTTATTGCGGTTGGCAATGATATAGATCCTGACGAAGACCAGACAATAAAAGATGATTCTTCTGAACCAGAGGAAACGAATGAACATGAACCAATAGAAGTCACAAAGCCGGAACCTAAGTATGAAGACCCAGCCAAGAGTTTCCTGAATAGGGTCAAGGCGCGTATCATCAGTGGATTGTCAGAACTCACAAAGCCAGACGAATAATGATTTCGGAGCAAGACATCATTCACCTTCAAACGGTGGTAAATAAACTGAAGGCGGCAGGTCGTTATGAAGAACTGCTGTCCATTGTCGGTGTGCCAACCCTGCAACAGATGAACCTTGAAGCAGCAAAGGCACGTCTGAGCCCTCTTGTCATAACGTCTGACTACAGATTCCTTCTTCCAACATACAAAAAAGAAGTCGTGCTGCCTCCTATTCACAAAGCACTCTACATCCTCTTTCTTAACCACCCTGAGGGCATAGAATACAAACGACTTGTTGAATATAAGGAAGAGTTGACAGGCCTATATCGCAGCATCGGTACACGCATCAACGATCAAGTGATAGCGAAAAGCATAGACCGCCTGGTCAGCCCTCTTGACAATTCCGTCAACGAGAAGGCGGCACGCATAAAATCCACCTTCGCCATGTGTATGGATGAATATCAGTTAAGTTACTATGTTATCTCTAGTCATACCGTGCGACATATCGAGGGATCTTCTAGAATATGGTTTGAGAGAAAGAAGTCCATATCCCTGCCGAGGCAGTTAATAAAAATGGAGTTTCAACAGAAACAAGAGGTATTATGAAGTGTGTTGTTGGGAAAAGGGGGCTTCAATGGTCTTTACACCCCCTTCATTTTCCCCCGTTTTCGGGGGACAGAAACCCCTTTTCCCAAATTTTCTGCAAACTCCACTGAGATGTTGTTGCCCAGTTGTTGGCAGACTTCTGAGGAGAAGGCTTGTCCGGTGGAGATGAACGAGGTCCAGTCTTCGTCGGTTGCTTCAAGCAGGGCGGTAGGCGAACTGATATTTCCGTGGTGGAGGGCGTAGCAGAAGCCTGCGTTGAAGTTGTCACCGGCACCGATGGTGCTTACCGTCTCTATCTTCTTTGCAGGGAAGAGGAGGTGTTTGGTAGGCGTGAAGAGCTCCACCGGCTTGTCGGCATTGGTGTAGATGAAGAGGGGACAGCGTGGGGCAATGTGCTTCAGATAGACCTCCTCGGCATTGTCGAGCCCGAAGAGAATCTGGAAGTCTTCGGCGGAACCACGCACCACCGTAGCGAGTGAGATATTCTCCAGGAGCGAGTCGAGGGTGTGGGGTAGGTCCTTCACATGCGGCGCACGGAAGTTGATGTCGTAATACAGCACCGCACCGGCTGCCTTCGCCTTGGTGAAGAAGGTGCGGGTGTAGTCGCGTATCACGGGATTGATGGCATAGAAGGAACCGAAGATGACGATGTCACCCTTCTGGAACTCCGGCATCTCCGTAGGCAGAGCGAGTGCGCCATGGTGCTTGTAGAATGAATACTGCGCATCGTTACGCTCATTGAGGAACGCCAGCGACACATGCGACTGCGTCCCTGCGTGCCGAAAGACATACTGCGTATCGACATTGTTCTGACGGAGGAAGTCCGTTACGATGTCACCGACATGGTCATCGCCGGTTTCCGTAACCATCATGCTCGGGGTGTTCGTTCTTCCGACGGACACGACGGCATTGAATGTGGAGCCTCCAGGCACTGCTGCCTGCACCTTGTCGTTCTTGAAGATTATGTCAAATACGGTCTCGCCTATTCCTATTATCATTATTCCGTTGTTAGTTGTTTAGTGAGTGTGTGTCGAGGGGTGTTTACTACTTCAGTCCCCAAAAGAAACCTATGGCAGTTTGTTAATATCTGCACGTGTATAGTTGTCCATTCTGAGCTGGAACTTCATGAGGTCCTCGAGCTTGTGCTGAGGCTTCGGCGAACCCTTCGGCAGCTTCATGCCAGAGAACTGCTGGAAGTACAGCAGACAGGCATCCCTCCACCATACGGCATCCTTAGCCTGACGGTCGAAGTTCCTTTCCTGGTCAGCAAAGCGCTCCGGTGAGAGGTTGCTCGCAGCATCTGCAGCAGTAAAGAACGGCCTCATGCGCTTCCATGTATCAGCAAACGACTGTGCCTCGCGCACACCCTGATCGTACTGATGGCAGAGTTCGTTCCACAACGTCTCGCCGGACCTCATCCTATAGTTCCAAGGCAGATGGTGGAACCACAGCAGCAGCTCGTCAGGACACGTTGCTGCGTTCTCATATATATTATATAAGGTGTCGGGATAGAGGCGTGTGTTCTTCGTTCCCGTAGCCAGCGTACGGTCAAAGCCTATGCCATCCTTCGCCGCCTTGTGGTAATAGCGAGGCTTCCAGTCCTCACGCCATCCCTTCGGGTCGCACCATGGTTCCGGACCATAGTGGTGTCCTCCGGCGAAGATATGATGCAGACCGAGTGGCATCATGTAGCGCTTCACGGCATCGTGGCTGTCAACCAGCACTTTCGTCATAGGATTGACGAAGGCTGTGTCTGGTGTGAAGGTCTTAGAGAGCCACTCACGTGCTATCTGTTCCTTTGTCAGTGTAGGTTCGGAGGCATAACGTCCGAAGGCATACCAGTTAGCCTGTGCCATGATGCTGCCGCACCAGTCGTTGTCGCCGACATTTGAAACACCGGCAATGCCGACGATGTTGGCTGACGGGTGATTGGTGGCAGTTGTTGGCAGGAGGTCTGCCGGCATCATATAGTTTGGCATGAAACAGGTGTGTATGCTCTCGCCGGTATATTCCTGTGTCAGCTGCACCTCAACCATCATCTTCGTCTTCTTCAGTCCGTAGAAGAGAGGTGACAGTGGTTCTGTAGGCTGGAAGTCAACCGGACCAATCTTAATCTGTATTATGACGTTATCGCTGAACAGTCCGTCGAACGGCATGAACTCTTCGTATGCCTGTGAGGCACGGTCACCACCAGTAGCACTATATACGAAGGCTCTCCACATCACTATTCCGTTGTGCGGACGCAGTGCTTCTGCAAGCATGTTGGCACCATCTACATGCGTACGACCATAGTCCATAGGACCTGGTTCTCCCTCTGAGTTTGCCTTGACGAGGAAACCTCCGAAGTCAGGAATGAGGCGGTAGATCTCATCAGCCTTCTCCTTCCACCACTTCTTTACGTCAGCATTGAGAGGGTCAGCAGTAGCGAGGCCCCCGAGTGCCTTTGGTGACGCGAAGTTCACGGAGAGATACACCTTCAGTCCGTATGGGCGCAGGAGGTCTGCAATATGCTTCGTCTCAAGCAGTTTCTCGGTAGAGAGCATCTCCGGCTTTGCATTGACATTGTTCAGCACGGTGCCGTTGATGCCTACCGTCTGGTTGCGTCTGCCATATTCCCTAATGACGTCATCGTTCACCTTTCCGCCTGGAATCCAGAAGATACTGCGTCCTGCATATCCACGCTCTATCGTGCCGTTAGGGTTGTCCCAATGGTTCAGGAGTCGCAGCTGGTAAGGCGTCTGCTTCACGTTAGGGTCACGCATAGACTGGTGTCCGGTGAAGTCGAGCTTGAACATTCCAGCCACATGCAGCTGTGAGAGGAACATCACCATGCCAGCATAGTAGCGGTATTTTCCCGTTGGCATCGGCGTGTCCCACAGACGCTGCACCAGTTCCCTTGCGAGAGCCTTGTCGGCAGGGTCTTCAGAATCCGCAAGTGCGTATGCCGCAACAGCATCAGCACCAGCCATTCCCTCGCCGTACATATTGTCCGGAACCTTTGCCACCTTACCGTTGACGTTAAAGTGTGAGTGCTTGAAGCCGTCCTTCTTCACGAACTGCAGCCACTTGCGCAGCACCTTCTGCTGGCGCTCCTTATCGGCACCGCAGAGGTAGTAGTCCATACCGACGTTCATAGGGCAGCGCTGGGCGTCGTACATGTATATTGACGTGTCGTACTCCGCTCCATTCCAGCGATATGGCTTGCCTTCGTATGTGCTGTAGTCTGGGTATATGCTCATCTCTCCGGCAGCATCGATGAGGTGCTGGCGTGCCGCCGTTGCAGCCTTCTTCCAGAACTCCCTGTTGCTCTGTGCCGAACGGCTCCACTTGTCGAGGAATGCCGGCAGCATGTATGAAGGGTCGGTGAACTTGCTGCCCACGCGGTCTGGAACGAAGGTTATGAGGTAGTTGTCCTTGTTGAAGAGGTTATAGACGCCCGTCTTCCTGCCATCCTTGCTCATCACCTTGTCGAGAATGGTGTTTGCCTCTTCGGCATAGCGTGGCTCACCCCATCGCTCGCTGGCGAGGAGCAGTGCTGTGACGTAGTACAGCTCGCCGTCGGAGGCGTTGCTGGTGCCTATCTTGTTGCCCTTGGTATCGCACTGCCAGCAGAAGTAGCCATCCCAGGCAGAGTCCTTAGGGTATGCCATGTATCTCTTACTCCACTGCCACAGCTTGTCGAAGACGTCGCGCTTGTCCAGCTGCACGCTGATCATCATGCCGTACGACATTCCCTCAGTGCGCACGTCGTTGCTGCCGGTGTCCATGATAAATGCCAGGCCGTCGGAGGTCTCGTAATAAACACCCTTCTCGCCATCCTTATCGAAGCGCGACAGGTCGGCCGGCGTGAAGAAGTGCCTCCACATCATGTCAAGATGTTCCGTTACCTCTGCCTTGCTCTTGCCAAGCATGGAACCAAAAAGTCCCTGCGCACTACCCACGGCACAGCAGCCGAGAAGTACGACAGCCATCAAAATTCTGCTGATTCTATTTCTCATAGCGATCATGTTGCAATGTGATGCCATTGCATCGTTTTTTAAAGTCCAAGGGCGAAGCATGAAACTCACACCTCGCCCCAATTATATCTGTTAATTATCATTTACAGGTTTCACGGCCGCTCAGCTTATAACCTTACGACCGGAACATCAATCATTATCAAGCACCTCATACTTCGACTGACGCGACTTGTATTCCGGAACAATCTCCTTCATCTTCTTTACTATCGCCATATCGTCGTACGTGAACGAGAGCTTGTAGAGCTCTTCTTCATTCTTCAATGCCTCATCGAACGTATACTCACGAACCTTCGCCACCATAATCTTCGGATGCGACGTAGGCTTGTTCTGCTCCGCGTCAGAGAGCACCTCCTCAAAGAGTTTCTCGCCATCGCGGAGTCCCGTGTACTTTATCTCCACGTTCCTTGCTCCGGAGAGGTCTATCATGCGCTGTGCCAGGTCTGCAATGCGCACCGGCTTGCCCATGTCGAAGACGAAGATTTCACCGCCCTTACCCATCGTTCCGGCCTCAAGCACCAGCTGGCAAGCCTCTGGTATGAGCATGAAGAAACGTATAATGTCTGGGTGCGTCACGGTAAGCGGACCGCCCTTCTTTATCTGTTCCTTGAAGATAGGGATGACGGAACCGTTTGAACCGAGCACGTTACCGAAGCGGGTGGTGATAAACTGCGTCACCTCCTTGCCCGTCTTCTGCGATTCCTCTTGGAGGTTCTGGTTAAGAGCCTGGCAGTATATCTCACAGATACGCTTCGAGCATCCCATAACATTGGTAGGATTGACAGCCTTATCGGTTGAGATCATCACGAACTTCTTCGTGCCATACTTCACAGCAAGGTCTGCTATCACGCGCGTACCATATACGTTATTCTGAATAGCCATGGCAGGATTGTCCTCCATCATAGGCACATGCTTGTAGGCAGCAGCGTGGAAGACGTACTCCGGCTTATGCTTCTTGAAGATTTCCTCCATGTGCGTAGGGTTGGAGATGCTTCCTACGATGGTAGGGGCAACCATGTCCGGATAGTTGCGGGCCATATAGAGTCGCACGTCGTGCATTGGCGTCTCTGCCTGATCGACAAGGACGAGCTCTGCAGGAGCATACTTTGCAACCTGGCGTGCCATCTCGGAACCAATGGAACCGGCAGCGCCCGTGATGAGGATGCGCTTACCATTGAGCATAGCACCGATGGCGTCCATGTCAACATTGATCTTATCGCGTGGCAGGAGGTCCTCAATATCAACCTCATGCAACAGCTGGTGCGACAGGTCACTCTTGCCGTCCCATGTCTCTGCACCCTGCATCATCATGATGCGCACGCCTTCCTTGGTAAGCATGCTGACAAGCTTCTCGTTGTTGCGGAAGTCGTCGGCGAAGAGAGGCGAGACGAAGAATTTCCTGATCTTATTACACCTGACAACCTCCAGTAGGTCGTCATTAGAGCCGTAAACCTTTACGCCGAGGAGGAACTTACCCACCACCGTATCGTCGTGCGTCACGAAACCCTTGACGATATAGCGTGTCGGATGCTCGTTGCGCATACTCTTGGCAATAGCAACGCCACCCTGTCTAACACCATAGATAAGGACTCTCTGTGCGGTATTGCCGACGGATGTGATGTCAAACATATACTTCACGGCAACACGCATAGACCACATCAGGACTGTTGAGAGAAGCATTGAGATGAAGAGCATCTTCAGCGAAACGAGATCAGCCTCAACGCCCAGCTCCACTATTATGCATAGTATTGCGTAGAAAAGCAGCTGACCACTGACAACAGCATAGCCGACCCTTGCGAGATCAACGAAGCTGGAGTATCTGACGATGCCGCTATAGGTATGGAACAGTCTCATCGCTATCCACATGATAGGCATGGAAGCAACTATGATACCAACGTACTCCCAGAAATGACTAGCCAGATATCCGCCGCCATTACATATATATATGGAGACCAAAGCAGCCATTCCCAGGAGGAAGCTGTCCAGCGCAAGTATAGCCCAATAAGGCAGCGCATTCTTGGAAAAATACCAAGAGAAAATGTTTTTTAGAAAATTCATGTGCACAGACAATTAGTTATGATATGCTTATACCGAAGTATAAACAACCATGCAAAGATACTAAATATTAGAGAAAATCGCACAAATAATATTAAAAAACATATATAGTTTTAATTATTTTTAACAAGAATGTCGTTTTTTGCCCCCCCCGAAAAGCCTAAATCTCGATACGGAAAGTAGTACCAACGCCTACCTGCGACGAAAGTACGTAGATGCTTCCATGATGATAATCCTCTATGATGCGCTTGGCAAGGGAGAGTCCTAAACCCCAGCCACGCTTCTTCGTCGTGAAGCCCGGGCGGAAGACATTCTTGATATTCTTCTTCTCAATGCCCTTGCCAGTGTCCGTAACGTCTATATTGACGCCTGACGCGGTAGGCACGGCATGGATGGTGATGGAGCCCTTGCCCTCCATAGCATCGACGGCATTCTTGCAGAGGTTCTCGAACACCCACTCGAAGAGCTGCGGATTGACGAGGACCGTCACCTCCGCTCCCTGTTCATCGCCGGGCAGGGGCAGTTGGTTCGGCTGCGTTATCTGCGGCAGTTCATCGATGCTGTACGTTATCTGCACCTTTTGCGACGTGCGACGGTTCATGTAATCTACGACATGCTCCAGGCACTCCTGCAGCAACACCTTTTTACGCTCCGGCGTGGAACCAATCTTCGAGAAGCGGTCGGCGATGAGTTGCAGGCGCTTCACGTCCTTATCCATCTCCGGTATGAGTTCATCGTCGGGATATGTCTCACGCAGTATCTCCGTCCATGCCATAAGACTGGATATCGGAGTGCCCAACTGGTGCGCCGTTTCCTTAGATAGTCCCACCCACACCTTGTTCTGCTCCGCCTTCTTCGATGTCAGGAGTGCGAAGATGGCTATAACGACGAATAGCATCACGATACCGAGCTGAATATAAGGGTAATAGGCAAGTCTGGTAAGCAGCAGCGAATCGTCGTAGCATACGAGCAGATAGTCGTTCTGACTAGCCCCTATCTGCACTTTTATCGTACGTTTCTGCCCACGCATAGCGGCAGCCTTATGTGATGCCTCTGCCATACTGTCGGCAGCATTTTCTGCCTTCAGCGACACGTTGCGGTACGTCTGCACGTTGCCCTTGTCGTCAGTCACGATGACGGGGATGGTATTGTTCTCCTCCAGCACCTTCAGCACCAGGTTCAGGTCCGTATCGCCATCGGCGGTGCTCAGCGTGTGCATCGCCTCAGCCCATATCTCCATACGCTTGCGCTCCTCGTCTGCCAGGTCGCGGACAAGAAAATGGCTTGCCACCAGTGAGGCGGCAGCAATGATGACGGCGGTAACCACCAGTGTCACCTTCACCTGTTGTATTTTATCGAAGAGTAGCAATGCGGGATGCTTAAGGGTTAAGGGTTAAGGGTTAAAGGGGTAAGGGTTAACGGTTAAGGGTTAACGGTTAAGGGTTAAGGGTTAAAGGGGTAAGGGTTATGTTGTCTCGTAATAGATGCGCTTCACGCGGTTGCTGATGCCGGTGAGAACCTCGTATGGGATTGTCTCAAGGATGTCGGAGAGTACCGTTACGGGGAGGTTGTCACCGAAGATCTCTACGCTGTCGCCCTCCTTGCAGTCAATGTCCGTGACGTCTATCATGCAGACATCCATGCAGATATTGCCGACATACTGCGCCTTCTGTCCGTTGACGAGACAGTAGGCATGGCGGTTGCCGAGCTTGCGGTTGAGACCGTCGGCATAGCCGATAGGAATGGCGGCGATGCGTGAGTCGCGATCGAGGATGGTGCGACGCGAATAACCGATTGACTCGCCTGCCTTGACATCGTGAATCTGAAGGATTGTAGTCTTCAGTGTCGATACGTTGGAGAGAATCTCATTGTTGCGAGGATTGATGCCGTAGAGTCCGAGACCGAGACGACACATATCCATCTGTCTCTGAGGGAAATGCTCTATGCCGGCAGAGTTGCAGATATGGCGTATGATATGGTGCGAGAAGGCACCCTGCAATGCGTCGGCACCCTGCAAATACAGTTCGTACTGCTGCTGAGAGAAGTCATCGAACTCATCGCCGTCAGAGCCCACGAAGTGTGAGAAGACGGAACGTGGCGTGAGTGCGTTCTGTGACTTGAGGTAGTCTATGAGCTGTGGCATGTCGTCAACGGGATGGAAGCCGAGACGGTGCATGCCGGTGTCGAGCTTTATGTGTATAGGCCATCCGGTGATGCCCTCCTTACGTGCAGCATGGCGCAGTGCGTCGAGCAGTCGGAAGGAATAGACTTCCGGTTCAAGGTCGTAGTCGAACATGGTCTTGAACGCCGTCATCTCCGGGTTCATAATCATTATGTTCGACGTGATGCCTGCCTTACGGAGTGCCACGCCCTCATCGGCAACAGCTACTGCGAGGTAATCGACACGATGATCCTGCAGGGTCTTCGCTATCTCCACCGCACCGGCACCATATCCGTCTGCCTTTATCATACAGACAAGGGCTGCGCCGGACATCATGGAACGATAGTGGTTGAGGTTCTCTACGATGGCGGAGAGGTTCACTTCGAGCGTTGTCTCGTGTACCTTCTCAACAAGCTGTTCGGTGATGCGATCGAAGCCGAAACGTCGTGCGCCCTTAATAAGTATCACCTCATCGTGAAGCTGCAGGAAGGCAGTGCTGGCAAGGAATGTATCTGTATCGGGATATGAATCAGGGAACTGCGTACCGATGGTTATCACCTTGTCGATGCCACGGCTTCTGACCATCTCCGAGACCTGCTGTCGAAGTTCGTCGGCACCGAGTCCGCTCTGCTCTATGTCGCTGAGGATGAGCGTGCGGCTGCGTCCCTTATGGTCGGGACGGCGCTGCATGAAGTCGAGGGCTATATCGAGGGATGCGAGGTCGGAGTTGTAGGAGTCGTTGATGAGGGTACAGCCATTGCGACCTTCCTTTACCTCCAGACGCATTGCCACAGGTTCAAGCTGCGCCATACGTTCTGCAAGTAGCTCCGGAGAGAGTCCGAGACGCAATGCCGTTACGGCAGCGATGATGGCATCTTCTACGAGTGCAGAAGAGATGTAAGGAATCTCAAAACGTCCTTCTTCCGAATTATATATATAGGATATGGTCGTTGAGGTCTCCGTCGTCTCCACCTTATTTATATAAAAGGCGGCAGACGGGTCTGTCATGGACCATCCTATCTTCGTGCCTTTGAAGCCGCTTGTCTTCAATACACGAAAAACGATGTCGTTGTCGGCAGGGTAGATGAGGGTGTCGCAGTTAGGGAAGAGCTGGAACTTCTCGCGGCATTTGTCCTCAAGGGAATGGAAGTTCTCCTGGTGTGCCTGTCCGAGAGTCGTGAAGACACCGATGGTAGGCTGTATGATGTCTGCCAGCTGCAGCATCTCTCCTGCCTGACTGATGCCAGCCTCGAAGAGCGCCACCTCCGTACCCTGGTGCATCATCCACACAGACAAAGGCACTCCAATCTGCGAGTTGTAGGAGCGTGGCGAGCGCGTCACATGCATCGATGGCATGAGAAGCTGATAGAGCCACTCCTTCACAACGGTCTTTCCGTTGCTGCCGGTGATGCCGACAACAGGAATGTCGAAAGCATAACGATGGCGCTCTGCAAGCCTCTGCAATGCCTCCAATGTCGAAGGCACACGCAGGTAGTTGGCATCAGCGTGCTGCGTCTCAGGAAGCGTCTCCACAACGAAGGCACGGACGCCTCTGTTGTAGAGTTCTTCGATATAGCGGTGACCGTCGTTACGCTTGGAGCGCAAGGCGAAGAACAGTGTCTCTTCCGGGAAGGACAATGAGCGGCTGTCGGTCAGGAGGAACGCTATCGTTCCCTCTGCCGTGCCGTATCGACGCGCTCCGAGGAGCGTGGTAACTTTGTCTATTGTGTAAGTCATATTGTTGGGTGATGGGTGAATAAGAAAGTAAGTGAATGCCATAAGTATAGAAGTTATAAGTTACAAGTTGGGTGGTTAAGTGGTCAAGTTCCATCGACGACAACACTTTGCACAGAAAAACTTGAGAACTCTAACTTTGCACTATTCACTTCTATATTTTTGGCACTTCATTACTTACCTGTTAAATCACACACTTTATTGTAGAACTATATATCTTGTATTTATTTTGTCTGCAGCTTAATCTTCGCAGCCTTAAGACCATCGGCTCTTGCCGTTACGGTAACAGCTGACGGAGCGACGTCAGAACGCAGGATTGCGATGCAGGTACCGTTGTAGAGCTGGCGGTGGTCAGTGACATGGAGTTCGCCGGAAGTCATGTCGCCGTTGTTTACGGCAGCGAGGGTAGCATTGCCTGTAACGGTGAACTTCACGTCAGCCTTTGCGTCAGGCACCTGACGGCCCTTGCTGTCAACAGCCACTACCTTAAGGTGCTGGAGGTCCATGCCGTCAGCCTTCCAGTCAGCGTTGTCAGAAACAACCTTCAACGCAACAGCCTTACCTGTTGTCTCAATGCGATGGCGAGCCACAACCTTACCGTTGGTGCGTGCCACTGCCTCACAATATCCTGGCTGATACTCTATGTCCTTCCAGCGAATCTGGTTGCGGAGCTTTGCATCGTCAACAGGGTTCTTCTTAACGCCCTGGCTCTTTCCGTTTACGAAGAGTTCCACCTCGTCGGCATTGGTATATGTGGTCATGGAGAGCTTTGTGCCTGGCATGCGGTTCCAGTGGTCTGACTGTCCGTCGTTGCCTGTCTGCACTCCGTTCCACATCATGTCACCCTTTTGGTCTGTCACTGCGATGTGAACGACAGGCTCCTCTGGCTTGAAGAACGAACGCATGTAGTATGCCTTTGGCTTTGGGTCGAGAGTGATGTCGAAGACACCCTGTGTCCAGCCCTTTGCTGGCCATCCCTGACTCTCTCCGAGGTAGTCGATGGCACCCCAGTAAGCAAGTCCGATAACCTTGTCAAGCTCCATAGCAAAATAGTTCTCACCCATTGCAGAGACAGAAGCCTCACTCTGATAGAACGTCATCCAAGGGAACTTCTCGCCGTCACCCGGGAAGTACATGTAGCGGTAGTTGTATGACTGCACGTCTGTAACCATAGCAAGGTCGCAAGGCAGGTCATTCGTCTCCCAGTTGCGGTAGCGTGGGTGCATGGCAACGGTGAACTTGCGTGAGTCGTCGAAGCGCTGTGAAAGAGTCTTCATCAACTTGAACTGTGTTACGCCAAAGTCGTTGAAAGGCTGATCGTTATAAGACTGCAGCTCATTACCGAAGCTCCACATTACGACGCAAGGATGGTTGCGGTCGCGAGTAATGAACTCCTCCACGTCGCTCATCCAGATGTTCGTGAAGTGCTCACGTCCTGCACCTACATACTGGTCGTTCCACTTGTCGTAGAGCTCATCGACAACGAGGATGCCGTACTTGTCGCAGAGGTCGAGGAAAGATTCAGAATATGGGTTGTGGGAGGTGCGGATATGGTTCATGCCGTATTCCTTCATGAGCTTGATGCGCTTCTCTATTGCACGTGGGTAGGCTGCAGCACCGAGGGCACCGTTGGTGTGGTGGTTGGCATAACCCTTCAGGAGAACCTTCTTGCCGTTGAGCAGCACGCCCTTGTTTGGTACGAACTCTACGGTGCGGATGCCGAAGGTCGATGATGCGTAGTCTGCAACCTCGCCCTTGCTGCCCAGCAGCTTCACCTCCGCGGTGTAGAGGTTAGGATTCTCGCAGTCCCACAGCATAGGGTCGCTGATGGTTATAGTAGGAATCTTCATCTCCTCACCGAACTTGTAGTTGCGGTTGCGCTTCACGGTATAAACGCTGTCGAGCACCACAGCACCCTTAGGACTCTTTATGGTGACCTGCATCTGCAGCTCGTTCTGCTTCAGTGCACACTGCACGTTGGCAGAGATGTTCACCTGCTTGTTGTCCTTCGTGGTGATATAGAGCGGATGGCGGTGGAAGTAGCACTGCGCATTCTTATATATAATGTTCACGTCGCGGAAGAGACCGCCACCGGTGTACCAGCGTGAGTTGTTCGGCTGTGCGGTGTTTGCATAAACGGCGATAGTGTTCTCCTCACCGAACTTCAGCTGGCTTGTAACGTCGATGTCGAAGCCTACGTAGCCGTAGTTTGTGCCGCCGACCTTCTTTCCGTTGAGATATACATCACCGTAGTACATGATACCCTGGAAGTCAAGCAGCGCCTTCATACCCTTCTTTGATGCCTCAGGAGTGAAGGAACGGACATACCATCCGCCACCCATCTCCTTGAAGCCGCGTGACGAAAGGCGGCTCTTGATGTTTGCGCCAGCCTCTGCATTGCTTGCCTTCTCTCCTGCAACAGGAGCCACCCATGGCTGTTCTATCTGGAAGTCGTGCGGCACGTTGATCTTCTGCCAGCCCTGCTGCTGTGCCTGCTGCACGGTGATGGCAGGTGATGCATTCTCTCCTAACTGGAAGAACCAGCCACGGTTGAGCGATACTGTATCTGTCGTGAGTGCGCCGAACGATGGCAGTGCCATGAACGATGCAAGGGCGATGGTTGATAATGACTTTTTCATTGTTATATAGTTATTTGTTTGGTTAGTTGTCAACGCTTACTTTCCTTATTACTTGTTACTTTTCAAGGCTCACTTGTTGAGCTTTGAGTACTCCGTTGCACCGAGGAGGAAACATCCGAGACCATAGTCGTCGAAGTCCGGCTCCTTCTCATAGGTTACAGGCTGGTTTGAAGCTGGACGGTCACCTGATCCCTGCACATAGCCGAGGAATCCATCGTTGTGAACGCAAGAGGCGAGAGCCTTCCATGCCTTTGCCATTGCAGGACCATACTCCTTCTGCTTCAGCAATCCGTTGCGCACGCCCCATGACATGCCATAGAGGAAGAGCGCAGTGCCCGAGAGTTCCTTGCCTGCAAAGTCCTGAGAGACGAGGCTTGCGTTCCATGAACCATCCTCACGCTGACACTTCAGCAGTGCCTTTGACATCAGGAGGAAGTCCGCCTTGAAACGCTTGTAGTATGGATCCTTTGGTGAGAGCTCGTTCATGGTGCGGCAGAGTGCGGCATACACCCAACCGTTGCCACGGCTCCAGTAGCAGTTCTTGCCGTCGGACTCCTTGTAAGGAGCTACGAAGTTGGCATCGCGCCACCACAGGCCCTCCGGTGTGTTGAATAGCTTGCCGCCACAGGTATCACGGCTCCAGGTGTAGGCCTGCATCGCATAGTCCATATACTTACGCTCGCCTGTTGTCTTTGCAAGCATAGCATACGCCGGCATAGCCATTTGAATGGCATCTATCCATGTCCATTTGCGGTTGTCGCCCGATGCCACCTGGTTGTCGAAGTTCTTGCGAATCTGCGCCAACTTCTCCTCGCCGCCAACCTGACGGTAGCGCAGGATGTATGTCTGCGCACAGCACTGATGGTCGGCATCCATTGTCTTGAGGTTATTGCTGTATGGCATCCACTTGTGGAACTCGCCCCACTTATCTACATAGTCGAGGTAGCGCTGCTGCGGAGCGACATCATTGAGAGCCATCAGGCCCTCGAAATATACGGCACGAGTCCACAGGTTGCTCGGACGCAGTTTCTTTGCCTTTGTCGGTTCGGCAGGATCACTCCACTTCGCCATGAAGTAGTTGTTGGCACGCTCTGCAAGGGCTATCTGCTCATTCTGAGCAAAGCCTGCGGCGGTTGTCAGTGCTGCAAGGAGCAGCAGTAGTGTTTTCTTCATAAAAAAAGAGTGTTATAAGTTAGTTGTTAGTAGCTTGCGGAACACTTTATCCCGATTTCCTCCACACGTTCCTTTATGGCATCGAGCGTTTCCTTCGGTGCTTTCAGAAGGTCGTGGTCAGGAGTCTCGCGGTCTATGGTGTAAATCATCACCTGCTGTGGGGCTATCTCACGGACAGCCTCCAACCATGGGTTGACATATTCTTCAGTGGTATTGTCAACGCTGACGCCCTGCGATGCTCCCTTCATGAACATCGTCTGTATGATGACGTGTCCCTTGAAGAGTTTCAGGCAGTCTATCACCTCCTTCACATCGTACGATGGCTGGACAGGCCTGTCAACCCTCCCGATATAGTCCATGCAGACGGTATCAAGCTTCTGGATGTTGTTGTCAACGAGCATCAGGGCATCCCGCACCGCCTCCTTGTTTATGAACGTAGCATTGCTGAGCACCGACACCTTCGCCTCAGGGAAATACTGATTCCTCGCCTCGATGGTGTCAGCTATGATACCCGGGAAGTCCGGATGCCCCGTCGGTTCGCCATTGCCTGCGAAGGTGATGACGTCGAGCGATTCGCCGTTGGCATGTCGCGTGCGGAGAACCTCACAGAGAGCCTCGCGCACCTCCTCTCGGGTAGGGCGCTTCTGCGTTGGTCGGAAGTCCTTGTTGAAGCCGCACTCACAGTATATGCAGTCGAAGGAGCACACCTTACCGTCGCCCGGCATGAGGTTTACTCCAAGGCTGACACCAAGTCGGCGCGAGTGCACTGGTCCGAAGATTGGTGATGGATATATTATTGTTGACATAATCTACTTTTTACGGATTTCTTGCAAAATTACACAATTATCATGAAACTACCAAAAATAATTGCGATTTCCTTACAAAAAAGGCAAAAAAAGCCGTGCCGTGCCTGTCTGTCCCGCTATGACAGCAATCCCTTTATGATATAGAACACCACCGGCACGAGGAGCGATGGCAGTAGGTTCACCGTCTTAATGTCCTTGATGCCGAGGATGGCAATGCCGGAACTGACGATGAGCACGCCGCCGACAATGCTCAGCTCCGTGCGCATCGGTTCGGGCATGCCGTCGCCACAGAAATAGGCAATGGCATAGAACATCCCCTGCCAGCAGAACAATACCGGAGCCGCCAGCAGCATTATCCATCCGTAAGATGCAGCGAGGACCGCAGACGTTACCAAATCCAGCGTTGCATTAGTGTAGAGAAAGGTGTTTGCCGGCTCTCCCAACGCCCATCCCTGGGTTGGCGACAGACACGAGAGAACAGGCCCCACAATACTGAAGGTGCCGATGCAAAATAAAAGGATTCCGGTCATCAAGCCATTGATGCTGTCATTTTCCTTGCCCTGTCTGGCATTAAGCCTTGCATTCATGCGGTCGATGCGTCCTGAGAGATCAAGGCGAGTGCCTATCACACCACCGATGGCGAGGCTGAGGATGAACATCACAGGATATTCACTCTTTGCCATATTCGGCAGTGCGGCATTCACTCCGAGTACAAGGCAGGCAAGTCCGAGAGCATCGAACAATGCCGCCTTGTATTTATCGCCGATACCTTCGCGAACTACCGAGCCGAAGGTTGCACCTATGAGTATTGTGCATGTGTTGACTATCGTTCCAAGCATTTTCTGTTCTGTAATAATCTTTTAGTTATGCGGTGCGCTGTCTGTTGCCAGCATTTCAACCTGCAAAAATACATAAAAATTATCAAACCGCCAAATTATTTCATTACTTTTATACAGAAAACAGGACTTTCGATGTAAATGGTTCTTTCTGTCTCTTGCGCTTTTAGCAGAGCGTATTATTCGAGTCGGAAGATAGTCTATAGTGACTTTCCAAGTTTAATTCACCTTCAGATCGGCTACGATGCTTGCGTTATCAGAGCTTGTACCGAGAAGAAGCTGGTAGGTGCCCGGCTTCACACGCACGGTGTTGCTCTCTTCATCGAACCACTCGAACGACTTGCGTGGAAGGTCTATCGTAGCCTTTGCTGTCTGACCAGCCTTCACGAATACACGCTCGTAGCCACGTAACTGCATCACCGGTCCCTTAGGGTCCTGAGGATTCTTGATGTAGAGTTGGAGAACCTCCGTGCCGTCCATCTTGCCGGTATTCTGTACGTCGGCAGTAAGGGTGAAGTTGCCGTTGCCATTGTCCTTGACAGCAGTCTTGCCGATGCTGAAGGTGGTGTACGAGAGACCATAGCCGAATGGGAAGAGAGGCTTGAAGTCACGGATATAACGGTATGTGCGACCTTCCATCTGGTAGTCCTCGAAGTCACCGAGCTGCTTGGAGTTGCCATAGAACGTGACAGGCAGCTTACCGCTTGGGTTAACCTTGCCGTAGAGTACGTCGGCAACAGCCTCGCCACCCTTCATGCCGGCATACCACGCCTGAAGGATTGCATCGCATGACTCCGTCTCTGGCTCCAGTGCAATGGCAGATCCGGAGCAGTTCACGAAGACAACCTTCTTTCCAGCAGCCTTGAGAGCCTTGAGGAAATCTCGCTGAACGGCAGGGAGCTCGATGTTCGTGCGGTCGCCACCCTTGAAGCCGTCGATATGGACTGGCATCTCCTCACCCTCCAGCGAAGGTGCAATGCCTCCGACGAAGACAACCTTATCGATGCCCTTTAGCTTTGCTATGACGTCGTTGTAGTTGATGATAGACTCCGTACCTACGTTGACCTTGATGCTTGCACCGTAGGTAGGTATGTGCGCAAAGCGAATCTCTATGCTGTACTCCTTGCCAGCCTCAACCTGAATAGGGGTACGTGTAGGCGTTACGCGCCATGTGTGGTGGCTTACCTTACGCTCGCCGTTCACGAAGACCTGGAAGTCGGATACGGACTCCACGTTTATCACCACTTCGCCACTCTTCTTAGGCTTCAGCACAGTCTCATATTTCGCACTGAAATCTGTGAGGTTTACGCCTGGAGCGAACTGGTAGTTACCGGCGGTCGTCTTGAAGAAAGGTGCTGCATGCCAACATGTTGCAACAGGCTTGCCTTCACGCTTCGTATTGTTCCAGAATGTTCCTTTAAAGCCTTTCTTACCTTCAAACGAGAGTTGGTCGAAGAGGTCTGTTACGATGCGGTTGTCGGTGAGGTCGCAGCCCTGCATGTATAGCAGCCCCCTCCCGACCTCCCCGATGGAAGGAGTTTTAATACCCTTTGCCTTGCATATACCTTCCAGCACGGTCACCGTCGTTGTAGGCGTACCGTTATAGTTACCCCACATCATCGTCTTGTCGTTGGCGTTTGGACCGAGGACGGCAATCTTCTCGTTCTTTTTAAGCGGAAGAACGCCCGACTTGTTTTGAAGCAGTACCATCGTCTGTCGAGCCATATCGAGCGCGAGCTGCTGGTGCTCCTTGCATTCAAGCACCGAAGCCGGAATCTTGCTCCACTCTACCAGCGATGGGTCGTCCATCTCGCCGAGGTCGAAGCGTCCTTCGAGCAGACGGATGACGTGTTTGTCAACCTCCGCTTCTGTTATGAGACCACGCTTCACGGCCTCCGGGATGCTCTTGTAGGCATAGTCGAAACCACACTCCACGTCTGTTCCGGCGAGAGTAGCACGGGCAGCAGAGTGAGTGGCATCGCTTGCCACCTTATGCGAAGAGTGTATGTCGGTAACGGCACCGCAGTCAGAAACGACGAGATATTTGAAGCCCCAGTCCTCACGCAGAATATTCTGCAGCAGACGGTTGCTTGAACAGCATGGCTCGTTGTCGTAACGCTGGTATGCGCACATCACCTCGCGCACCTTCGACTCCTCAACGAGATACTTGAAGGCTGGCAGGTATGTCTCCCACAGGTCGCGCGCAGAGATGTTGTTGATGTCGGCAGTATGGCGGCTCCACTCCGGTCCGCTGTGTACAGCATAGTGCTTGGCACACGCCCACAGCTTGCGGTACTTCGAATCCTCCGGTCCCTGAAGTCCCTTCACCACGGCATCACCCATGAGCGATGTGAGGAAAGGGTCCTCGCCGTATGTCTCCTGTCCCCTACCCCATCGTGGGTCGCGGAAGATGTTGACGTTTGGTGTCCACACCGACAGGGCATGGAATCGCAGTACGTCGTCACCGTTCTTCTGAAGTATGTTCCATTTGGCACGTGCCTCGGTGCTGACAGCGTCGAAAACCCTCTGCACCATCTTGTGGTTGAACGATGCCGCCATGCCGATAGGCTCAGGGAAGTTCGTCACGTTGCCCATATTGGCATAGCCATGCAGGGCCTCACTCCACCACTGCCAGTGCTTTATGCCGAGGCGCGGAATGGCAGGAGAGTCATCGAGCATCAGCATTGCCTTCTCCTCCAATGTCAGGCGCGAGCAGAGATCCTTGGCACGCTCTTTTGCCGAGAGCGATGTATTCTGGTAAGCGGGTGTTAGGGGTTGGGCGTTGCTAATTGAAAAATGAAAATTGAAAAATGAAAATTGCAGGGCAACAAGTGCCACCAATGCATAAAGTCTGTTCATATTGTTTAAGTTTTTTTTGAGTCTCATTACTTCTTCAGATTCCACTTTGAGTTGTCGCTGCTGAAATCGTATGGGGCGAGTATAGGCGTGGAATCGCCGATGGAATAGAGGCAGTAAGTCTTGTTCACGCCCTCCTTTCCCGGAATAACCTTCGGCATGATACGGTAAGTGCCGTCCGTCAGCTGTTCGATGCGCCATAATGAGGCATCGACAGACTGGCTCTCACCTCCTTTCAGCGACCATTTCTGTGGTGATGCCACTACCTCAAGGTCCTTCGTTGCCGTCAGCGCAAGGTTAGTGCCTGTGATGGTGATGGTGTAGTAAGGGCTTGAGAGATACCCTCCGGCCTCCGGCATTGGCATGATGGTCCAGTCCTGATGCGGACGTCCCATATAGTCGCCGATGCGCACTCCGATAGTTCCTTCAGCGAGTCCCTTCTCCTTGGAATATGCCGCCCACGCCTTTGCACCATCCTCGAACGACTGCTTCATGTCGTCGAGTGTCTGCTGTGGCAGAGGTTTTGTCTGTTCGTTAGGGTTCACGCGATGCCACATCTGGCGTTCCTGCTCCATACGTACGAAGTCAACGGAGAGTTCCAGCGAATATCCATGACGCTCAGAGACAAGGTTATAGGTGTCGGGTACGGGGCGCTGGTGATTTGCCACTTCGTTATACAGGCTCTCGCCAGCCACCGGCCATCCGTTCTTCCATATCAGCGGACGAATGGCGAGGACGCTTCTGCCGCTGCGGTCGAGGTCTGCCTCCCAATGGAACGACATCACCTCAACGCCTTCGTCGAGAATGGTCCTTCCGAAATGTCCTGCACCGACGGCACGACGCTCACCGCTGATGACCATCTTGCCGCCACCCTGCAGCATGTCGCGACCCATATTGTCGAGGTAGGGACCGAGCACGTTCTTACTTCTGCCGCACACGATGTTGTAGGTAGAGTTGACACCATCGCAGCAGGTGCCATGAGTACCAAGGAGATAGTAGTAGCCATCCCTGTATATGAGGTCTGTCGCCTCACAATCTATCGCTACGTCCTTCGGCTGGTTGCCGTCAATACGTGCGCCGGTATTCGGGTCCAGCTCCACGATGCGTATGTTTCCGAAGTATGTGCCATAGGTGAGCCACAGCCTGCCTGTCGTAGGGTCGAGCAGCAAGCCGGCGTCGATGGCGTCATTGTCCTCATCGCTGTCAGAATATGCCACCTCAATAGGCTCCGTATATTTGAACTTAGGCGAAGCAGGATCAAGCGTTTCGTTCCACATCGTCAACACCCTGCCACTGTGTCCGCCACCGAGACCGCCACCTGTAGCGCTGTATGCCACGAGATATCTGTCGCCAATCTTCAGTACGTCTGGTGCCGCACCACCGCCCGGACGCACCGGACCGCTATGCCATGACCAGCCATCGTCTGTTACGAGACCACCACCGCCAGTGCCGAAGGTGTACCATTTGCCGCCACACTCCGCAAGGGTTGAAGGATCGTGAATCCATGGTTGACCGATCTGAGCGTAAGCCCTCCTTATTCCCCCGAGGGGGAAAATTGAAATTACAAGAATAGTCGCCCTCAATCCTCTGAGGGTAAGATATTTTAATGTTTTTATCAGCATATTCATATCACAAAGTTATATTGAGGTCGCTTTAATCTTTACGTTCTTGAGAGGGTTACCGTTCTTGTCTATCAGTCGGAAGCAGAAGTCGGACATTCCCGGACCGTTGATGACCGCACCGGTGATGACGTTGCGGCCCTTCTTCAGCGTCACGCTGCGTGAGATGACGTCATCGCGAACCATACGGCGGTCACCGGATAGCAGTGCCACTTCCTCACCGTTCATCCACCACTTCGATGCCGAGTTGGAACCGATGCCGAAGCGTACGCCCTCGATGTCCTCGTCACACTCTATTACTGTCGTAGCCCAGAAGATCACCCCGTAGCGCTGCTGCTTGGTGCAGGTCGCAAGACGATAGAGCTTCACGTTGTAGCGCTGGGAGTCGTATGCAGTCCATGCCTTGTCACCTTTCTTATATATAATAGGCGATGGGAATGTCGTGTTGAGATAGCTGTCCGTAAAGACGGTATTCGTGCGGTTTGGCTTGTCTATCGGATTGCGGAGCAACCATCTGCGGACGAAGCCTTCGTCATCAGGTAAGGCATAGCTCTGTCCTACGCCTTTGACAGAGGAGTCAGAGGGGGTCTGGAGGGGAACGAGATAGTCCTCCATCTGCGGTGTCTTCTCTATAACGCGGTAGTTGCCAGAGAGGTGCATGAAGGCAAAGAGTCGGAGCAGTGCATCATAATAGACATCGATGAAGCCGTCGGCATCCTTCTCGTGCTTCGCATTCCACAGAGCATCGATGAACTCGTATGCCTTCGGATGGCTGCACATGATGCTCGCCGCTGCTGCCGTTGCCACGAAACCGATGGAGTGGCGCAGCTTCTCAGGGTAGTTGCCAGCCTTCAGTATCTGCTTAGGTGTTGTGCCATCGACGTTATACTGGTCGAGGAAGGTGTTGACACCCTGTGAGTAGAGGAAGTTCTGTATGGTGTGGCCGTAGTTCTGCTGCCACTCACGGTCGCTGCAAGACCACGAGTAGTCGAGGGCTATATTCATTGGCACACGCCATGAGTCGTAGCGGAACGCATCGCCGATGATGGCACGGCTGTTCATCAGCGAACCGTCGAAGTTGTTACAGTCAGGATTCAAGCCCGTCATAGGGTGAATGCTCTTGTGCAGATACTCACGGCTCTTTCTTGCACACTCACGCCAGTAGCTCGCCCTGCCATCCTCGGCATAGCGTGCCCATACCTCATAGAAGGCAGGCAGATGATAGGAAGGGTCGGTATATTTCATACCTGGCACGAAGGTTATAAGGCCTGTCTCCTCATCGATGAGTGATATGCGGCGCATCACCTTCTTGGGAGTATCGAGACGTTTGCCGTTCTCCCAGCGCACCTCCATCTCCACATCCTTCGGCTGTATGCAGTCGAGGATGTACTGCGCCTCCTTCAGGTAGTTTATCTCGCCGTTGTTACCCCAACGGTTTGAGGCGAAGATGAGCGAGGTGATGTAATAGAGTTCACCGTCAGATGCCGGACCATTGGCATTCGGTGTGCCGTTGGTCTTACAGCTCCATCGGAAGTACCCCTTCATAGGTCCGTCGGTCATCTGCATGTATTTCTTTGACCAGCGCCACAGCTTGTCGAAGATGTCCCTACGATCCATCTGCACGGCAATCATCAAGCCGTAGGACATTCCCTCCGTGCGAACGTCGTTGTTCTTGACGTCAGAGATATACGCCATGTCCTTGCCAACCTCAAAATAGCACTTGTTCTTTCCGAAGAAGACATCGTTGAACACTTCCTTCACCTTCTTGTCAACAGCCTCCGGCGCATAGCCAGCCTCAACGAAGAGATTGCGGTAGCTGCCCGTTGTAAGTCCACCCGATGTTGAAGGTACGAGAGGAAAAGCCCCCACCAAATAACTCCCTTCGGTTCCCTCGTTTCGCGAGGGACGGAAACCCCGAGGGGAGGAGCCTTTAATTGGCTGTATAGAAATCCAGTCAACCTCCACTGTCTTATCGCCATTGTTTCTTAACATAAGTTCACTCAAGCCGTTAGGTTGTCTGTTAATATCCAAGGAAAGCGTAGTTGTCTTTATATCAACAACCTGCGAGCGTCCCCAATTACCAGGCATACATACCCATACCGTGTATGCCTCAGAGCCATTTGAACTCTCCTTCCCTTTGACGGCAGGGCTGGTGAGGGTCTGCGTATTACCGTACGACACCCACCCGCCCTTCGGCAGTATCGTCTTCCACCCGAGGAAGCAGTTGGTAGTGTCGTTATAGGCTATCGTAGCACCACCGCCGATGTGGCTGTAGCGGTCCATCTGCACCCTGCTGCGAACGTCCGTCACGCCGATACCACGGAGCGTAGGCTTCACCTCCTGTATCGTGCCGTCGGCATTGAAGAAGAGGGAGTCGGCGCATACGCTGCGGTTCTTGTCGAAGTTAGGCGAGTAGTCGTTGTGGTGATAGAACAGATACCACTGTCCCTTGTACTCCACGATGGAGTGATGGTTCGTCCAGCAACCGTTCTCGTGTTCCTTCATGATGACACCCTTATATTCCCAAGGACCCATAGGGTTGTCGCTCATGCAATAGACCAGCGCCTCAGTAGGGTTGTCGAGAACTTCGCCCTTCTCGTTCCTGTCACCTTTCTTATATCGTACCCAAGGATAGGTGAGGTAGTATTTTCCGTTGCGCTCAAAGGCAAACGGTCCTTCCTGCAAACCTGCGGACCCACCCCCTGCCCCTCCCGTTGATAGGGAGGGTGGATTCTTCAGATAGTCAAGCCTCTGCGGCTCGCCGTCAAGTTCAAGCATGTTGTCTTTCAGCTTTGCCTGAACAATGCCGCCGGCACCCCAGAAGATCACCTTCTGACCATTCGATGCATGAAGTACGCAAGGGTCGATGCCGTTGAGTCCTTTGATGCGCTCCGGCCGAGCCTTATACGGTCCCCAAGGGTTGTCGGCAATGGCAACGCCCACGCCAAAGCCCCTACCCTCCTTCGGTGCATCAGGGAAGTAGAAGTAGTACCTGCCGTCAGCACCCTGTACGCAATCCGGCGCCCACATGGAGTACGCCGTAGGATTGCCCCATGGCACCTGCTCCTGAGACAGTATCACGCCGTGATCCGTCCAGTCCGTGAGGTTGTCGGTAGAGAATACATGATAGTCCGCCATGGAGAACCACCTCCTCTCCGGCTCCACAGGACTGATGATGTCGTGCGATGGAAACACGTACAACCTGCCGTTGAACACACGTGCCGTAGGGTCAGCGGAGAACTGATTACGTATGATAGGGTTCTGCGCATTCATTCCCGACAAGGGAAGTAATGCGAGCATCGCCCCGCACAATCCGCCAATGGGGATAGCTCTGAATCGAGAAAATATCTTTTTCATATTTTGAACTTTTATTGTATTGTCAAATAGGATACGACCACCGGCTTTGCCGATGTAGCCACTTTTTTCATGGTACAAAATTACATATAATACACCAAAAACCCTTCTTTTATAGTATCATAAACCTTCGCATCTGTACCTTTTTCCGATTTTCTGTGTTTTGTTTCACATTTCCCATCAATCCCCCACTCCTTATTTTATATACAGCCCAACAAAAAAGTCACAGAAAAATTTGGAAGTCTCAATTTGTTTTTGTAATTTTGCACTCAGCAAGTGCTGCGCACCGTGCGCCAGCCGATGGCTGACACGCACTCTTGCTTTCGTGCGAGCCAAAGTTTGCACTCAGCAAGTGCTGCGCACCAGTGCGTATCGCTGGAGACATATTAGAAAATATCGTATTCTCGTTCATTATGCCAACAATATTCATATTCTTCGGATTCAGATTTATGTTCTATTCTGATGACCATGAGCCTATACATGTGCATGTATTGAAAGATGGTCATGAAGCAAAGTACAACATAAAAGATATCGAATTGATCTATAATCACGGTTTTAAGAAACATGAACTGAAACTCGTTGAGTCCATCATTGAGGAGAATACAGAAGTAATATCAGAACGCTGGAATAACTATTTTCAGAAATAAAGACAACCTATGAATACGAAGTTGATAGAGAAAGTGTGGATAGATGACACCGCTGTCTATGCACAGACAAAAGACGGTCAGATGGCAAGCTATAGTTTTGAACTATGGCCATCGCTGTTGCATGCCTCCAAAGCAGAGAGAGAAGACTTCTATCTCTCTTATTCTGGCATTCATTGGCCTCAGATAGACGAAGACCTAAGCTACGAAGGCATGTTCGCAAATGCGAACCTTTGCAGCAGGACACCTACCGAAGACTCTGTAGTGTATCTGCAGTAAAAAAAGAAATTCCGCACCAGTGCGTATCGCTGGAGACATATTAAAAAAACAACAACGTTCTGTGTTATCGAATCGATCAAGAACCTTCCAAATCTCTAATTGATTCAAATATAACTAAAAACAGAAGTAATGGGAACGTCTGCGCAATAGCGTGGACGGACTTATCTGTTTTTAGTAGGCTTTGGAAGGGCCTTTGATCGAAGATAAGTGAAGCGTCCATGCTTTTTTTATCTTCATCGGAGAGCCCTTTTTGCGTTTGCCTACATAATAGATAAGACAGCAACGTCCATAAACCTATTGTGCTATGGCAAAAAGGAAAATAGACAAAGCCACGTTGCGTCAAAGGATTCAAGAACTGGACATCGACAATGAGTTGAAGTCCCAGCTCCTTGATGCTGTCAGCGAACAGAAGAAATACGGTCTTGTGTGGGAAGATCACAAGGAAGATGCAGAGGAAGAACTGCGCGAAAAGATTCCTGTGCTTAAAGAAGATAGACAACTGGCAATCCTTTCCTCCCCTCGGGGAGGTCAGGAGGGGGCTAATCACATCCTTATTGAGGGTGACAATCTCCATGCCCTTACCGCTCTTACCTATACCCATGAGGGTATGGTGGATGTCATCTATATCGACCCACCGTATAATACCGGAAACAAAGACTTTGTTTATAATGACTCCTTCGTTGACTCTGAGGATGGCTACCGTCATAGCAAGTGGTTGTCGTTCATGGAGAAGCGTCTGCACATAGCAAAGAAACTTCTCTCTGACCGTGGCGTTATCTTTATTTCTATTGATGATAATGAACAGGCGAATTTGAAGTTGCTATGTGATGAGGTGTTTGGGGAAGAGAATTTTCTTGCAAGCATCATCTGGCAACATAGCCTACAACCCAAAGGATATCTTGATACATTTTCTCTTCATCACAATTATACAATAATGTATAAAAAGGCGAACTACAAATTGGTTCCGATGGAAAGAACTGATGAGGATAACAAAGCTTATTCTAATCCAGATAATGACCCAAAAGGACCATGGAGGAGTGGAGATGTTAGAAACGCATTATACCGTCCAAATCTTATTTATGATATCATTTCTCCATCAGGCAATATCATAAAACCATGTGCCAATGGTTGGAGATGGAGTAAAGAAACTGTACAAGAAAAGATTCGAACAGGTGAGATTATTTTTAACTCAGATGAAACACGCATAATAAGGAAAATATATTTAAGTACTTTAGAAGGTAGAGCTCCAGAAACAATCTGGTTTGGAAAAGATGTTGGTACAACTAGAGAAGGTATTGGTGAATTAAAAGATATATTTGGGAAAGCTCCATTTGATACCCCAAAGCCAATAAGATTGTTAAAACGTATTATGCATTTTTCTAATCAAAGAAATGCTACCATCCTCGACTTTTTCGCCGGCTCAGGCACAACCCTTCACGCTACCATGCAGTTGAACGCTGAGGACGGAGGACATCGCAAATGTATTTTGGTGACTAACAACGAGAACAATATCTGTAGGGACGTAACATACGAACGTAATAAGCGCGTCATCAACGGCTACACTACGCCAAAAGGTGTTGAGGTAGAAGGTCTGCACAACAACAACCTCCGCTACTACAAGGTTGATTTCGTTCCTCGCGACCTCTCAGCCACAGGTCAGAAAGAATTGTTGGCTGCAAGCACCAACATACTCTGCATAAAGAATGACTTGTACGATGAGCAGGAGATGTTTGGAAGCATAAGACTTCGCAAACATATTGCACGATACTTTGATGATAAGCAAGGCAAGAAGATGCTCATAATATATAAGGTGGAGGCGATAGAGAGTATTGTCGAAGAGATAGCGCAGATGCCGGATGATACAAAGATAAAGGTGTATGTGTTCTCTACAAGTAACTATGCTATGGATGCAGACTTTGAAGATGTAGCCGACAAGGTGGAACTCTATGCTATGCCAGCAGCATTGTGGAATGCATACAAGAAGGTATTGCCAGAGAAGTTGAACGCCGTAAAAGAAGAGGAGGAGAACGTATGATACTGAAGAATTATCAAGAGGCTAAGGTGCAGGAGATGGTAAGCAAGACCATCGCCCAACTGAACATTGACGGTATGCGTCGCACCATAGTGTTTCAGGCTCCTACGGGTGCAGGAAAGACGGTAATGGCAACAGAAGCGATGTGCCGTCTGCACGAAGAGATAGCAAACAGCGACTGCCAGTATTCGCAGGTGGCATTCATCTGGATTGCACCTAACGCCCTTCATGTGCAGAGCTACATGAGCATGAAGAATGCGCTGTCAGAGACACACCGAATAACACCAGTGGAATACGAAGAACTGGACCTTGGATTTGACGGATACATAAAGCCAGGCGAGGTGTTCTTCGTGAACTGGCAGAGCATATACAATGACAATCGCGTGATAGTGAGAGGCAGCGAGCAGGTTCCGCCTATCTACGACATCATTGATCGCACAACGAGGGTGCACAACATTCCTGTTGTCTGTATCATTGACGAGGAACACATGTTTACTGGCAGGAATGCGAAGCAATCAGAAAAGGTATTGCAACGCATCAACCCTAAGGTGGAGATTCGCATCTCTGCAACGCCAAAGACTCTGCAACCTGATGAGCTGATAAAGATAGACCGTTCGCAGGTTATCAATGAGGGCATGATAAAGACGAACATCTCGCTTAACCCTGCCATTAGAACAGTGCAGACGGATGATGAAGTGAACAAAATGTTGCTTGAACAGGCCATGAAGAAGCGTAACCAGTTGGCAGAGGCATACCGCAGGCTTGGCATAAACATCAACCCTCTGCTGCTGATACAGTTGCCAAACGACAATTCGGAGAAAATGACGGAGGATGAGGCTTCGCTGAAGGAGTCGATACTCCTGAAACTTGGCGTATCACATAACGCAACGGTAGAGAATGGTAAGGTGGCAGTTTGGTTGTCTAATGACAAACAGAACTTGGATGGAATTTCAAAAAATGACTCCGTGGTGGATGTGCTGGTGTTCAAGCAAGCCATAGCCATGGGATGGGATTGTCCGAGGGCTGGCGTGCTGGCAATATACCGTAAGCTTAGTAGCGAGACGTTCACCATTCAGACGGTAGGTCGTATCATGCGTATGCCACAGCAGAGGTTCTATACAGATCCTATTCTGAACGTGGGATATGTATATACCGATCTCAGTGCAGACGTGATAAAGATAGAACCTGATGATATAGATTACATCAGGAAACTGCACTCATATAAGCGTGAGGGAATAGAGAACATAGCATTGAAGTCATTCAAGCAGGAGCGCTCGAATACGGAGAACAACGTGCTGCGCAGTGACTTCAAGAGACTTCTGCACAAACGCATGGCAGAGGAATGGACATTGACATATCAGCCTTCTTTATTCTCATGGGATGAAGAGGAAGAGAGCGCTACGGCAGCTCATGGCAATCAGGTTCAGCAGAACAGGGATGCTGCCTCACAGCATATACTCCTGAACATCACGCGTGTGCAGGTGGAGATACCGTCAGATATGGTATTGCTTGACGAGGAAGGCGTAACGAGGGTGGAGAATAAGGCAGGTTTTGCTCGTACGCCATACGAACTGAAACAGGTGTTTGACAAGTTCTGCATGAGTCTTCTTTCAGGGTGGTCGAAGTCCAAGTGTATTTCTGTTTTGGAATCAGCCATACTGGATGCAATGGAGATATTGTTTGAGGTGTTTGAGACGGAGGCATATAAGGTGGTATGCAGTAGGCAGAACCAACCGAAGTTTGCTGACATCATAGGCAGGACACTGAAATACTACAAGGAGAACGTGATGCCTAAGACAGGTAGAGCACAGGCAGGTTATGCAGAATTCAAATGGGTGGTACCAGAGGTAAGGGACTTCAAGGACAATACCTACACAGAGGTTCCCGCCATTGCAAATCACGCCATGCTGCCTTACTATGAGCTGAACAATGTTTCAACGCCTGAATACAAGTTCTCACGTTTCCTTGAGGACAACTCGCAGTACATCAGTTGGTGGTACAAGAATGGTGATAGTGGTTCGGAGCATTTTGCCATACCTTACACCAACACGCTTGGCAGGCAGGCTTTGTTCTATGTTGACTACATCATAAGGATGAATAGCGGCAGGATATTCCTCTTCGACACGAAGTCGGAGAACAGTGACCCTGAGGCTCCAAACAAGCACAATGCCCTGATGGAGTATCTTGAAGAAGACTGGAATGCTGACCACAACGTCAATGGCGGTATAATAATAGAGAGTAACCACAACTGGAAGTACTCGCCAATGAGAATAGAAAACACAATAGACATTGACCTGTGGGATAGTTTCTATCCTGCAAATGTATAATTCTATAACAAAAATAACCTTATAAACAAATTAAATATGGCAGAATTTATTTTAATGCTTGCAGTAGTGGTTATCTGTGTGCTATTGTTTGGGAAAGCTGACTCAAAAAGAGAGATACTTCAACAAGTAGGTCTGGATTTGAGTGAAAGTAACTATGAATCAAAAAAGAATCAGAAAAATCATCATACGAACAGAATGACTGGACTATTCGATTCCATGGTAACCCTTCAGGACCGTTCCTTGAACAAGTAATGAGTAGTATATAATTTATATGGGATGGTAGTATTCTATAAACAGCCTAAACAGTATAAAACTATGACAAAACTAGAACAAACATACGAAGCTATTGAGATGCTCAAGAATCTTGGGCTGCCTGTCAGTTCTGAGCAGTTGGAAATGATAGCAGAACTTGAAGAGAATAAAATAGAGAAAGAGATTGTTGGTGCAGTAAAGAAAACAATAGAGCAGAAGACCAACAGCTTTACTACTGCTTTTAAGCTTGAAGTCTATTATGACCCAGAGATTGGTGTTTCTGTTAATCACGTAAAGAAACAGCCACGACAAAATACCGGTAAAGGTACAAGCAGACCACGAACTCATAAACTGAGGGTTTCTTTCCCCGATGGTACCGTTATAGAAGAACCACGTGTTTCTAATACATTAGCAAGATGCATAAAGAAGATAGGTTGGTGTGAAGTTCAAGACCTGAATATAAGGGTAAGCGGAATGAACCTCGTGGTAAACGAGTTGAATCCTAATCCTACATACAGACGTGCACAGATTGAAATTGATAATGGTGTATATGTAAACACAGGATCGAATACAGATGTAAAATTGGAACAGCTGAAACGGATATCCAACAGTCTGAAATTGAATCTGAAAATAGAAAAAGTACCTATTAATTGATTTAGTCGAATATGAGTAAAGGAGTTGACCGCACTTTTATGCACTATGGTGTAAGGCAAGACGATATGAGCATAATAGAGAATGCTTGTATGGATAATGATATAGACGCAGAATGGATGAAGGAATTTATCCTGAAGGAGTATCATCTGCAACGCAATAATCAGGAACCTGTTGAGGACAAGAAGGCTGAGGACAAGAAGCTAACCAAACTTCTCAATAAAGCTTTAAAACAGATTTAAGCTATGAAGATAAAGAGAATATACGCCGAAAACTATAAGACCTACAGACAGTTGGACCTGAACATGGAGGTTACGAACGATCGCCCAATCATACTGATAGGTGGTGCGAACGGTTGTGGTAAGACAACGCTGTTTGATGCTATCTATCATGCGTTGTATGGTCTGGAGATAAAAACTAAGCGCGAATTTGAAGAGATATTCAATGCCGGTGTGAAGAACGAGCAGGGCTTGGAGAAGAAGACTATTGTGCTGGAGGTGTCGTTCACCGGAGAAGTGTTAGACAGGGTGATTCCATATAGGCTGAAGAGGTCTTATATGCTCGTTGACGGCAAGGTGAGGGAAAGCGTAGAGTTGAATATGGATGGCAACAGGTTCGCCTACGGCAGTGCTTCTACTGCTTCACAACGTGCAGAAAACGAGAAAAACATCAATAAGATTATTGCAGCCAACCTGCCAAGGGAATTGAGCAACTACTTCCTCTTTGATGCTATGAAGACATCGGAACTGGTGAAAGAGTCACAGATCAACAAACTCATCATGGACAACATAAACTCCGTGATGGGGTTGTACAAATATAACCGCCTGCGTACTATCTCTGAGACTCTGCTCGCAGAGAAGAAGGCGGCAAAACTGGAGAACGAGAACCAACGTAGGGACTATGAGAACCTTCAGAAGCAAAGGTCGGAGAAGGAGGCTGACTTGCAAAGGAAGAACGAGGAATACAGGAAGGCTCTGGAGTTTGACAATGAGCATAGGGAGATGTATAACCGTGCGAAGGAAGGACGCAACGATGATGATGTCACCCGCGACAAGATAAGGCAGTTAGAGCAGAGTCTTAGCGATTTCAGTAAGCGTGAGGCAGAATACAAGCAGGAGGCTGACGCAATAGCGCGTGAGCTGGAGTCGAAGGTGCTCTATCCGAAGCTCGCAGAGATGGTGAGGAGTGAGGTGGAGCTGATTCTCAGTGAGAAGAGTCGCATTGCAGAAGAGAACGGCAACGACCTGACGAATGCGCAGATAGAGCGTGTGACGAACGATGTGGTAGATTATCTGAAGACGCACCATTTCGGTATCGGAAGGATTGACGTTCCTGCCATCATTGAGTATCTTATTGCCCATAAGGGTGACGGCATAAAGAAGGATGATAAGTATCCTTATCTCTCGGATACGGACGTGAAGGTACTCGGCGATCTCGTGAAGGCGGCATACGTGAATCCTTTCGTAGTGCTGGACAACAAGCGCACAAGCCTAAACCTCGAAATCGGCGAACTGCCACAGAGAAGGAAGCAGCTGAGCGAGTTCAAGCAGACACTGCTCGGTGCCGACTATAGCATCATAGAGATGTATGAGAACAACGCCAATAAGATAAAGGCTTTGAAGCTGGAGATGGACGAGCTTACGAAGGAAATAGAGAGCCTTGGTAAGAAGATTGCCACCTACGACTATGACATTCCGCAGATTCCTGACCCGCAGTATGACATGCTCTGCAAATTGCCAGACTTCTTCAAGTCACTGTCGGTGAAACTGCTTGCTGCTAAGAAGGCGAACATAGAGAGAATGATGCGCGACCAACTGAACATCAACCTCGTAATCTATGCCGGCTATATAGGTAAGGTGGAGCTGTCGGCAGGTAATGCTGATGATATTTCGTTCAAGATATACCACAAGAACGGCAACGAGATTTACCTTAGCCAGCTGAATGCCGGAGCGAAGCAGACGGTGATGCAGGTGTTGCTGAAGGTGCTGTATGAGTTGGGCGACTATGACCCACCTGTGATGATAGACACCGTGATGGGCGTATTGGACAAGGAGAGCCGTGAGGTGATACTGGAACAGTATTTCCCTGACCTTGCACATCAGACTATTCTGCTCAGTACGGACACAGAGATAACGACGGAGCGCGACTACAGGAAGATTGAGGCTTACGTGGCTCGTGCCTATACGCTGCACAGAGATAAGGAGTTGCAGTGTACGACTGTTAGTGAAGACTATTTCGGAGAACCTTTAACAGATTGATAGAGTTATGACAGTAGATAGTTTTAAGATAAATATAGCGATTTCTATAGAGGGACTTAACGACAGGATTCAGGACGTTAAGGCTATGCTTGAACAGCGTATCAATCTGAAGGAGTATTCGGATTCGATAAGACCTGTGACACTGACAATGAGTACGGTGCTGAGGTTCTGTCTGCTTGTGGGACTTAGCGACAAGAGGACACGAAGCGTGGACGACATCACGGATTTCCCTATGAAGGTTTCAAACACTCCGTATGCTACGACGTTCTATACTAAGAACCAGATAGGTCAGTTGTTTGAGTCTTTGATAAAGATGCGCTACCATGACGTGGATGGTGACTGGACGCATAAGGCTTTTGCAAGTAAGGTGGTAGGCAGGGAGATAATGCGTGGTCATGACCTGTTGATGCAGGAGGGTACCATGGACGAGTGGCTGCATTTCTCGCCTCTGCGTGGTGGTAAGTCGGCTTCGGATATTCCTGTGCTCGACTTGATTATCGGCACGTATGACGATGAGATGGAGGCACGTCTTGATCTTAATTCAAAGGCGATAACGAATACTCAGGTGCTTGTTGCCGGCACTACGGGTTCGGGAAAGTCGAATCTTCTGGCTGTGCTGATAAATCAGCTGCGTTCGGCATCGGCAGATACGCATTATCCTGTAAACTTCCTGTTGTTCGACTATAAAGGGGAGTTCTCTGATCCTGCAAATGCACATTGGCTGCAGCTGTTTGAGACGGACAGTTCTGCTGTGCTTAATCCTATGGAGAAACCTCTGCCGTTCACTCCGTTCAAGGACTTCACGGGAAAGCCTATCAATGAGCTGAACCTGTATGCTACGTCAATGTCTAATGCGCTGAGTGCCATTTCGCCGGTGAAGATTAGTGCGAACATGGACAACCGACTGAGCGAAGCTATCATTGAGGCATATAAGAAGAAGCATTTCAAGCCTATTACGTTCAAGGAGATACTGGAGAATTACACTCTTTTGATGCCGGAGAAGAAGCAGGATGATACGGACAGCGTGAAGTCTGTGCTAAGCCAGTTGGTGCGCAATAATATCTTCTGCGATGAGGATAAGATAGACCTTGTGCATACTTGTAACATCATTAACCTGGGACAGTTTGAGAAGGACGGCATCATGGCTAAGGCTATTGTGTATTTCATCATCTCCAAACTGAACAACATCTACGACTCTCTGCCTGCTCAGCAGGTGAATGATGAGCGTGTGGAACTGCGCCACTTCACCATCATTGATGAGGCTCACTATATGCTTGGCTTTGAGAACCAGCCTTTGAAAAACCTTGTCAAGGTGGGACGCAACAAGGGTATGAGTATCATCTTTGCGAGTCAGAACATGGACGACTTCAAGTCGAAGCATTTTGATTTCTATGCCAATGCGCAGTACCCTCTCATAATGCGTCAACAACAGCAGAACGACAGTGTGCTGAAGGATTTCTTTGGCGTGAGTGGTGGCCAGTTGCAGGAGTTGAAGCAGGCTATCACGGGATTGCAGAAAGGTGAACTGATAACGAAGGATGCCCAGGCGATGGAGCTTGGTATCGGTAAGCATTGGAAGAAGATAAAGGTGACACACCTTATATAATATATGGACGTTGGTTACTATAAATACCGTTTCTCGCGTTTGCATACTGCAAAGCTGAAGGGTAAGCAGGCACCACACAAAGCCGTATTGCTGATTGCAGTGATGCGGCTTGTGGCAAGGGGTGTTGTGTGTTCGCCAGAGATAGAATTGACGGAAGAACTGGTGAAGACTTACAAGGAGGTTTGGGCAGAGAAGGTTCCTGCCTCGTGTCCTTTCTCCTGCAGCATCGGACAACCGTTCTTCCACATGCAGCATGAACCGTTCTGGAGATTGTTGGAGCATGGAGAGGCGTACGACATGATGACTGATGAATTGGGACTATACGACAACCTTACGAAGGATATGCCTAACGGATATTCTGTTGGTGCTATTAGACGGAAATTCCGCTGTGCGGTAATTGAGAAACAACTGTATGACGTTATTTGTGATGCAGAGAACCGACGTGTGCTGGAAGAACTGCTAACCATTAAGTATCTCAATTATAATTCTCCGTACACAAAGGTGTCAGACACCTTTGTGTACGAATGATAGGATTCTGCGCATTCATTCCCGACAAGGGAAGTAATGCGAGCATCGCCCCGCACAATCCGCCAATGGGGATAGCTCTGAATCGAGAAAATATCTTTTTCATATCTTGAACTTTTGTTGCTTTTTGGACTCTACTATTTGCTTTTACGCAGTTTATCTGCGCAAAATTACAAAAAATCCACAAAATTTCCTTCTTTCATAGTATCACAAACCTTCGCATTTGTATCTCATTCCATTTTTCCACACCTTTTTTCTCGTTTTCCACCAATCCCCAGCATCCATCCCCTCCTTACTATATATATAGCACAACAAAAAAGTTACAGGAAAATTTGGTGGTATCAGAATAAATGCGTAACTTTGCAAACGAATGCTTCACACCAGTGCGTAAAGCGTATAACAAGTCCGTCAAAATAAGGTTGAATAACATGTCTGAACAAAACGTACATAAGATAGGCTTCCTCGTTGCACTCATCAACGAGTTTGCTAACAGATTCCATCTTACGGATAGGGAGTCTTATAACTACATTGCACGCTATGGGGGCGTTGAGATGTTCTTTGAGAACTACAACATCCTTCACACTCTTTCGTTCTGCGATATGGTTGAAGGTATGGCATCATTCTGCCAACGGAAAGGAGGTAATCTTGTCCTATGAAACTCTATCATGGTTCAAATGTAGCAATTGAGACTATTACACAAAGGTGTCAGACACCTTTGTGTACGGGTACATTCTCGCGCTGCGCCTCCTCCAAAATCCTGTGATTGAAGTACATCCATGACACATCGCGATCTACATAATTTCGTTTTGTCAGTTTTACCATATAAAAGTATAAAGTTTTGTTCTGTAGTAACTTGCAAAAATGAAATTGCGCTGCAAAGGTATTCCGAGCATATTACAAACCGTTTGCAGAATTATGAAAATAATGTGTCGTAACGAGATTGTAATATCCTACAGATACCGCTTTGCATCCTCTCTTTCCACACAGGCGTATAGCTCCACCAAATGCTTAGCAGGACTTGACTGAATCTTGGGCATGAGGACACTCTCAATCTGAAAGAGACCAACCTCTGCTTTCATGTGAACTTCAATCTTTATCGGACGGTCGTCACCCTTTGTGATGCGCACCTTCTCAATGGAATTGGCAGAGTATTTATGTATGTCACCTTCCATGGGCTTGGTGGGAATTTCAAGGGCAATGCGAGCTCGCCCTTTGGTCATATCGCAACCGTCGGCAATGAGTATCAATCCTGCCTCGATGGAGTGAATGGGGTGCGTACCCATGTGTCCGAGGATGCCTTCCATCGCCATTGACCGGATAACGGTTCTGCGCTTGACGTCATCGGGCAGAGCTTTTAGGAGAATGTCTGTCAGTATTTGATAGGCAATGATGCCGGAGTAGAGTTCGTGGTCTTTCCTGCCGATGGTCATGCCGGCATCATGCAGGAAGGCGGCAAGCATCACGGCTACAACACTATCAACGAAACTGCCCGAATGCTCTTTCTGCAAACTAGTCTCAACCCCGGCCTCGTGCAGTATGTCGAGCATCTTCATCGCATTTTTGCATACGGTACGCATGTGAACAGGACCATGATCATTCAATCCCAATCTCGTGATTGATACCGTGTTTGCATAATCCTGAATAGCCTTTATCCCTTCATCTTCAAGCAATTCCGTTATCACCCTTTGTGGCAGATCATCAGCACTACCCAAGCGTTCCACTATGCCATCCACAAGTTTTTGCAACTTACCATCAAGCGTAACTTCTTTCTGTGATTTATTGTTTTGCATAAGCGTATAAAATGTCTAAAAGTGTATGGCCAATTCCACGATAGGAAAGACCATACACTTTATGTGATTAACTAATACCTACGTCCGAAAAATCTTAGTACTCTGCATTCTGAGGGTCAAACTCTGTCCAGCCACGAAGCCAATTGTCATCGTTTCCGAAGGCACCGATGTAGGGAACCTTGTTGAACCACGATGAGAGCAAACCGTCGGTGAAGGAAGCAGCTCCGAGCAACGGAGAACCGCTCTGAGGCAGATACTGAGCACCAGCATAGATGCCCGAAGTAAGCATCAGGTCAGCAATGTTTGGGAATGCCTTGTTGCCCGTCTGTGCCTTGAAGAATGTTGAGCTGTATGACTCTTTTGTTACGTCAATTACGCTCTTGCCAGCAGCATCATAGAGGTCGTCAGTATAGCGCTTATTGGCATCGCTACCGGTAATACCCATGCCGGCAAAAAAGATGTTCTGCAACTTCAATCCACCTTTCTTCGCAAACTCCTGGGTTTCACCCTTCTCAGCATCCACAATCAAGCCGATAGGATAGCCTACTGCCACAGAGTTGAAGCAAGCAAGGTGGCTGCTGCGACGAATCTGCATGGCACTCTGGAACTTGCCAAGTGCAGAACCATTCTGTGGGAATACCGAACCACCATTGATGTATTCAGGCGTGTTATCGAAACCATTGCGTCCCACAGGACCAATGAATGTGACGTTCGAGAATGTGGCAGATGTGAAAGGTTCGGTCAGCGAACCGTCGGCATCGTTGTCGCTCTCGAAACCGTTTGACTGCGAAGTATCTGCAATGCGAGGATCGCGGATGGAGAGAGCGAACTGCACTTTGCCGCTGTAGCCATTGTCGGTGTCAAACTCATCATCCCAACCGTTGAAGGCTACGAGGTAACGGCAGTTCACATTGCCGCCAAACCACTCGTAGGAGTCGTCGTTGGTGTAGCTCACCTGAAGGTGGTCAACCTGCGTGCCTGCTCCTACCGAGCCAAAGGTTATACCGTTAATTTCCTTGTCCTTCTGGAAAGGATAGCCAGCAAACTCCACACGAACGTAGGAGAGAATACCGCTGTTGTCATTCACGTCGTTACCACCGTGCTTCGTACGAGGGCCACCCTCAATCTGCTGTCCTAACTCGCCCTTGTTATTAGTGCCGCGACCGCAGATAACCAATCCACCCCAGTCACCAGGCTTTCGGTTGCCCTTTGCCTGAGCGGAAGTAAAGACGATAGGAGCCGACTCCGTTCCCTTGGCAAAGAGTTTTCCGCCTGGTTCCACGATGAGCGAGGCAGCCGATTCTTTCTCTCCCTTTATTATCGTACCCGGTTCGATGGTCAGTTCTGCACCGTTAGCCACATAGATCCATCCTTTCATCAGGTAAGTACCCTTCTTCAGAGTCTGTTTGCCTGTGAAGATAAACTCTTTGTCGCCATTGCCGATGATGGTTCCGTTTACATCATCTTTGCCGTCGGCAGAGAATGTGAGGTGGTCACATGTCTTGATACTACCATCCGTGCCCCAGACGTAAGCAGTTTGTCCCTCATTACCATTTTTCACATCATCATTGCTGCACGACACCATGGTCATTGTCAGCGCAGTAGCCATCAAAGCCACCGAAAGAAAACTTTTTTTCTTCATTGTTTTTTTATTGTTTGTTATTACGTCATGCAATCCACCGTTTGTGGAATTGCGCTGCAAAGGTACGTGGTTGTTGTTTCTACCTTGTTACAATCCCGCTACGATATTGTTTCGTAACAGGATTGTCATAAATTACTTTGTATTAGAATTTATAACCAACGGAGAGTTGGATGGTTCGCCCTAGGCGGTAGGAGCGAGTTATCTGTTCAATATCGCCGTGAGGGGTATTCTCGAATTGCTTGAACTGAACCTTTTGCGCCAGAAGGTCGCGGACGGAGAAGCGGAGGGCTAAGTGGCCAATCTCCTTACTTACGTTGAGATCGAGCTGGTGGCGTGGCATCTCGTAACTGTCGGGCACACGAACCTCTGTGGCTCCTGTTCCAACGCTGCGACCAACACCTATCAGTCGTTTACCTATTACGTTGTAGAGGAGAGACGCTGTCCAACCTTTCTGCCATTCGCGATTTGGATTGCCTTGGTTGCTGTTATAGAAAAGTCCAATGTTGACCAGATAGGGCGATTGTCCTTGCATTGGTCGCGATTCCTCCTTACTACCTTCAGGGAAGGTGACGTTACTCTTTATCAACGAGGCATTGAGTGAAACTGAGAACTGAGGCAGCTGCAGAAAGTCGAGCTGCTTGCGGATGTCGAGTTCGATGCCGTAGTTGTCCGCTCCCTCAGCATTGCAGTAGGAATAAACGAGGTCGGTGCCACCAGCCACGGTGTACGTCCACTCGATAGGATTGCGAAAATGTTTGTAGAAGAGCGAGAGACTCACCACCTCGCCAGCATGGGGATACCACTCCCAACCGAGGTCGAGATTGTCGATGTAGGCAGGCTTCAGGTTGTGATTGCCCTGCACATTCGAGGCGAGGTCGAAGTCATAATAGACACTAGACGAGAGTTCGCGAAACTCTGGTCGGTTGGTTGTGCGACCGTATGCCGCACGCAACTGATGTTTGTCTGTCAGGTGGTAGGCAAGGTTGAGTGAGGCGAAGAGGTCGTTGTAATCGTAGAACGTGGAGAGGGGCAAGGGCTCATGACGGCGTGTGTTGGAGATAAGTTCTGTGCGAACATGCTCAAAACGAACACCACCATACACGTCGAATCGTCGGATGGGAAGTTTCGCGCTCACATAGCTGCTACCCTGTGTGCTGCGAGCCGAATAGTTGTTGCTCCAGTCGATGAGTTCGTGCTGGCTGATGCCTGTCGTGTTGGTTGGTGAGCCTGTCGAACCATCATCCATGGTCAGGATAATAGGCAGATTATTTGCGTCGTCCCAACCATCAAGCGACTGTGGCAACTGACCACCATCGTACTGCAACGTCCACTGTTGTGTTTCATACACACGGCGACGATGCTCTACGTATGCACCTGCAAAGAGAGAGGGCGTGAACGTGCCAAATGTAAAGTCATGTTTCCAATTGGCAGAAGCCGAAAGGATGTGCTCATCGAGTCGGGAAGTCTCGCGGTTGAAGTCATTGAGATTGTCTATCACGAAGCGTTTTTCCTCCTCCATCATGCTGTAACGTTGGCGATTGGGCAGGTGACGATTGGCGTATGCGTAGCCAAGAATCCAGTCAAGTTTGTCAGCATCCGATAGCTTGTGCTTGCCATACAATTGCACGTTATAGGTAAGCCTTCGCTGATGGTAGTATTCTGCTTGACGTACATGGTCGCTCTGCGCATCATAGCCGTCACGATCCGTATAGCGGTCTTTGCCAAGATGATTCAGTATCTGCTTGAGTTCGTAGCGATTACGCCCTGAGGCAGAGAGATAGGTGAGATTGAGCAATGCCCCGAGACGGCGGTTGAGGTTATACTGATGGTCGGTCATCTGGCGCAGATAGTTCGAGCGGTCGTGCGTCACGTCGTATGCACCGAAGAGGTTATTCTCCATGTCGCGCAACGTGCGGTATTGCTGCGTGAAGTTGGCGCTTGCCACCAGAGCCCACGTCCGCCCTTCATCAGTGCGCCATCGCTGTGCCGTGCTTGCCGATGCGCTAACATCCCCGATGGGCGAGAATGAGTGTGTCTGCCAACTGCTCTCTTTTGCAGAAAGAAACATGCGGAAGTGCGATGACTCGTTCCACGAAGTGCCAAGTGAGAAATCCGTCTTGTTCTCGCTCGGCACGTCCTTCGTGTTGACCAGAATGAAACCACCGGAAAAGTCCGCAGGGTATTCGGGAGCGGATGACTTTACGACCATCATATTGTCGAGTTGCGATGAGGGAATGATGTCGAACGAGAAGGCACGCTGGTCGGCTTCGCTCGAAGGAACAGCAGCTCCATTCAGCCATACATTATTATATCGTTGCGACAGACCTCGTACCATGACAAACTTCTCGTCGATGATACTCACGCCTGGAATGCGGCGTATCACCTCGCCGGCGTCCTTGTCCTGTGTGCGCTTGATGTGCTGCTCGCTCACGCCAGTCATCGTGACGTGCGCCTCCTGCTGCTCACGAGTGGTGGCGGCTTCAGTGTTGTGGCGTACGGTTCCTGTAACAGTCACTTCACCGAGTGTGGCATTGTCAGGTTCAAGGATGAAGTCGAGCACAAGATCTTCTTTTGTTACCTTAACACCTTCTTTTATAACAGGTTTATATCCGATGAAGCGCACCGTCAGCGTGTATGTGTCGTTCTTCAAATTCAGCGAATAGTTACCGTCAATGTCGGCCGTAGTTCCTTGCCCATTCTGAGTCACGATGGTAGCACCTGTCAGCGGTTCGCCAGTGCCTTGTTCTGTGATTCGCCCCTTCACGATGCCTGCAAAACTAAGGATAGGCATTAGGAGGAAAAGAACAGTTATAATTATACCTTTGAGTTTCATTGTCTTAATCGTCGTCATCATCATCGAATTTTGCAATTAAATCTTGATTATATTTTGCTATAGTCATTTGCGTTAGAATCTAATCATCAGTTCGGCAACAAGTTTATCCTGTTCGCTCTCCTTTGGAGTACAGCCATGTGGGTACCAGTACTTCTCATAGTTGAGACGGATGTCGGTTGGGAAGTATTTGTTGGCAACATGGAAGGTCAGACCTGCCGTGAGTCTATGACGTTCTGCGTCGGATTGTTGTAAACGAGTAGTACCCTCCACGAAGACCTTCTTGCCATCGCTGTGGTTATCCATGTAATCGTAGCGGAGAAGATAGCTGATGCCGCCCAAGAAGCCTTTCTTCATTGGCATCTTGTAGATTGTCATGACATCAACGGCATTGCAGTCGTCAAAGGTATCCTTTGCATAAAACTTACGGAGGTATTCTGCTTCAACATGAAGACCATTCCACTCATAGTAAGCTCCGAAGTCAAACGACGTGTACGAAGCCTCACGACTCGCAATAAGCTGGTGCTGAACGCTTGGAATAAATGCTAATCCCTTGACAGGGAAGTATTGAATACGTGCAGAATATGCAGGAGAGGTAAACCAAGCTGTTTTCTGGTTGTCGAGGTTGGAACCATTGTATATACCTGCATCAACGCTCAACACTTTTCGGTTGTTATTGTTGACGAAATCATATCCAACGGCAGCACCAACATCACGCATGTCGCCTACCTGTTTGGCAATGAACGAGCGGTTGGCAAAGTATTGTGCCGACGGATTGCGATGGGCATCGATGGAGAACGGCATGCGCTGCTGACCGAGAGTGATGCGGAGAGTGCTCCAAGGATTCACGCGCACCCAGGCATCCTTCATCTTGATGGTTGACTCATCGCACAAGTCCACCTCCAGCTTATAGGATGAGCGCAAAGGCAGGCTGCTCTCCGCAGAGAGGCGGGCGTTGCGCACCTCAAAACGGCTGGCGCCAAGATCTGGTTCATACTCATACTTACCACGGAGAATGCCGTGGATCTGTGGCATGTACTTCTGCTTCTGTGTTTGTTCTTGTAGTTTCTCTTCGAGAGTTGAAACCCTGTCTTCAATCGTCTGAGCATTTGTCGACTGAAATGCACAAACTGATAATGCGGTTAATACATACGTTTTTACCTTATTCATTATTGTAGCGTCACCCCGAGGTTTTGGTTTGCTCTCAGTAATGACGCTGCAAAGGTCGGCATACGTTGTTACATGATGGTTACAACGATGTGAATTTTATGTGAAATCAGCATAAAGTATTACATTGTTGTTAAAGTTATGCATGAAGAAACGGCGAATGAAATATATTCGGTTGGAAGTAGGTAGTTTTTACACGAGATTAGAACGTTGTACCCATAGTTTCTTTGGCTAAACGTTCCTTATGCCCAAGCGAAAAAAATCTCATTAATCCATCAATATTTGATATTAAACAAATGTTAATTTAGTGTTAATAAATATAAAGGCTGCTTTCCTGGAATTAGCATCTTTTTAACGTCCATTCTTCTAACTTGGGAAACGATTTTAGGCTCCCAAAAAGTTTGGGAACATAAAGGTATCAATAGTGTGACAATGTAATCGGTATGTATTGATAGTCAGTATAAAAGAACTTTTACAAGAAGTCCGGCGTGGGTGATGTGTTTCTTTTCATTTCTGCGATGGTGTTTGGCGATACCAGATTTAAGGTGAGTAAGGACTATTCTCCTACGCTTTTCTTGTATCTGTAAAACCTTGTTTTTGTATTGAAACTACGAAATATACAAGAATTTTTAATCAAAACAAACAGACATGAACGAAAACAAGTACCTGAAAATCTTTTCAATTGCTGCATTTGTAGCATTAGCAGCGGTAAGCTGTTGGGCGACAGCTGAGTCACTTCACCTTCTTCTTGAGACATGGCCGTTGGCTATGTGTTGGATTGTTACAATCTGTTTCTTCTTCATTGCATCATGGGGAACAAAGATTATGGTGGATAGTCTTAACAAAAACATCTATACGTAGAAAAGAGGCTTGAAACTAATAGGTGGAACGTTTCTTCTTATAGTGTTCTGGATGTGCTGTAGTATGCCGACATACACTCACACATTTTTCTATCGTACAGTAATAAGTGATGTGACCAATAATGACATACAACGCACTACCGATTATCTTGCACAAATAAAAGAAAATACAAACAATAAAGAACAAGCTCAGATAAAGGTGAGGCAATTGGAGTACACAAAGGTGTCAGACACCTTTGTGTACTTTTTTACTTTTTTCATCATGGTACAAAATTACATATAATACACCAAAGAACCTTCTTTTATAGTATCATAAACCTTCGCATCTGTACCTTTTTCCGATTTTCTGTGTTTTGTTTCACATTTCCCATCAATCCCCCACTCCTTATTTTATATACAGCCCAACAAAAAAGTCACAGAAAAATTTGGAAGTCTCAATTTGTTTTTGTAATTTTGCAAGCAGAAAGTGTGTATATATTTATGAGCAAGGCTAAGAAGATTCCATACGGTATGACGAACCTCGAGACAATAATTCGCGAGGGGTATTACTATGTCGATAAGACACGTTTCATTCCGAGACTTGAGGATGAAGGCCGGTATGTCATATTCTTGCGTCCACGTCGGTATGGCAAGAGTCTGACTATAGCTATGCTGCAGTATTACTACGGCATACAGTATGCAGGTAAGTTTGATGACATATTCGGAGGCTTGGAGATTGGCAAGAATCCTACAGAGAAACGTAATTCTTACCTCGTGCTGAGCCTGAACTTTAGCAACGTTGATTCGGATAAAGAACAGGTTGAGAAGTCGTTCAATAGCCTGTTGCTACTTGAGTTGAGATCTTTTGCCAGCAAGTATAAGGCGTTCTTGCCTGATGGAGCAGAGAATATTATAAAGGCTCATACGAGCAGTAACCTTGCCTTCAACGACTTGTGCAAACTTGTGTCGAACACCGACAAGAAGATGTACGTCATGATCGATGAGTACGACAACTTTGCCAACACCCTGATGTCGTATGATGAGAATGCGTACATGAACCTCACGCATGGCGATGGCTTCTTCCGGCTGTTCTTCAACTCGCTGAAGGCAGCCACGACTGGAGCTGATGCTGTAGTTGACCGCATGTGGATTTCGGGTGTCAGTCCCCTCACTCTGAGCGATGTTACCAGTGGTTTCAATATAGGCAGAAACCTATCTGCGATGTCTGCCTATAATGAGTTGGCGGGCTTTTCGGAGAGTGAGGTGCGTACAATGCTTGAATATTACCGCGATGCTACCGGTGTGTTCAATCATAGTGTAGATGAGTTGATTGACATCATGAAGCCTTGGTATAACAACAATTGCTTCAGCAGTCGCTGTATTGACAAGCAGCGTATGTTCAACTCGGACATGGTGCTGTATTTCATATCGTTGTATATCAGTGAGGAAGGAACAATTCCCGACAATATGATTGACACCAACGTGAGCAGCGACTACGGCAAGATGCGCAAGATGATACGTCTGGAGCAGACATTCGGAGAGAAAGCTCAGACTTTGCAGAAGATTGCCGAGAATGGATACATTGATGCTGCGTTGAAGGCGGAATTCTCAACCAGCGAACTGCACGAGCCTCGCATCCTGCCGAGCCTGATGTACTATATGGGTATGCTGACCCATGGCAAGACTCCTGATGGAGATACGGCTCTGGTTGTGCCAAACCTCGTGGTGCGCGAGCAGTACTACAAATACTTGAGTGAGTGCTATGATCGCAATATGGAGTGGCAGATGGACATGTGGCGTTATGAAGAACTGGGCTCACGTATGGCAAAGAAGGGTGAGGGCGAACCTCTGCTGCGCCTTGTTGCCGAAAGCCTTCGCGAGAACAGCAGCACGCGTGACTTTGACGCCAAGGCAGAGTCGTTTGTCAAGGGTTACATGCTTGCACGCATAGGCAGTATGGTGTCATACTTCATCTCCGAGGCAGAACCCGACATGAATCACGGGTATGCCGACCTCTATCTGGAGCCATGGACCGAGAAGACCAACCACGCCTACATCATCGAGCTGAAGTATCTTAACACCAATGCCTCGGACGATGCTGTTGCACAGATCCGCCTCGAAGCCATTGCTCAGGCCAACCAGTATGCCGGGGCCAGGCATCTGCACCAACGCGCCCAATCCAAAGGCTGGACGTTGCATAAGTTCGTGATAATCTTCAGCGGCTGGAAACTCCGTCTCGTTGAGGAGGTATAATCATAATTCATAATTCAGTCATAAATTTTAGGGACTTTGTAAAACGTGCAACGGAAACATATAAAGTACAACCCAAATAAACATCCATTCCTCACCTCCTACATCCCTACGATGCAAGAGGTGAGGATTTTCTTTCATTACGAATGATACCAGTTCGGGGTGTTGAAGAAGCGGTAAATTGAAGATGAGATCTGTTTGCAATGTGTTTTCAAATTTGACATCATCATAGTACAATTATGTCATTATGGAGTGATTTCCTGCCAAATGTTGTTAAAGTTTGTACAAAAAGCATCTAAAACTGAAGATATTTGAAGAAAAATTAGTAACTTTGCGACCAAAAGGTCGCTTCCTCCTCCTTGCAAGGCATAACAAGCAAGCTTGATTGACGTTCGTCTTCCTCGAACGCGACTCGGCAAAGTTCAAGTAAACCCGACTCTGCTCTCGCTGCTTACTCGGTTCTGCTCTTGCTTCGAGCATCGGTTGTCCGACAAATGTCGGCTCCAAAGGACAAAAGCCACATCTCACGGATAAAAATGAGCAAATTCAGATACCCAGTAGATACAGACCAGTTCCAGGAAATAAGGGAACAAGGCAAGGTGTATGTTGACAAGACAGATCTGATGTACGATCTTGTCAGCAAGTATAAGTATGTTTTTCTGGCTCGTCCTCGCCGATTTGGCAAGTCTCTTCTTTGCAACACCTTTAAGGCTTATTTCAAAGGACAGAAGGAGTTGTTCGAAGGACTGAAGGTGATGGAGTTGGAGAAGGAGTGGAAAAAGTTCCCTGTGCTTCATTTTATCCTGAGTGGCCTGAAGGACTGTACCATCCCTGAAGCAAAGTCAAAATTGGAAGGTTTCATTGGAGATTACGAAACTGTGTACGGCAGAAACGAAGCTGATAAAACACCTGGTGCAAGATTCCGTCGTTTGATTCACAATGCATACGCTAGGACTGGCGAAAAAGCAGTTGTAATTTTCGATGAATATGACTCTGCTATCATGAGATTAATGAGTGAGCCTGATAAACTTGAAGCTACGCGTTCCTTGCTCCGTGAGTTCTATCAGGTGCTTAAGGATGAGGGCGAGTATCTGCATTTTGTTTTCATTACTGGCGTAACAAAGTTTTCACAACTCAGTATATTCTCAGAACTGAATAACTTGAAGCAAATTTCCATGCTTGATGAATATTCAGGTATCTGCGGTATCACACAGGAAGAACTTGACATGACTCTTCGTCCATGCGTAGAGGAATTCGCAGAAGCTCTTGAAATCACTACCGACGAAGCATACGCCTTGTTGAAGAAGAACTATGATGGTTATCATTTCTCGAAAAAGGGTAAGGACGTATATGCTCCATTCAGTCTGTTGAATGCTCTTAATGACAATGACATAAATCACTATTGGTTTGACAACGCAACATCAAGTTCATTACTCCAGCATCTTTCGCATTTTCCAATTACCACAGCATTGAATTATGACGGAATAGAAGTGAGTGAGAATGACTTCAGCATTCCATGTGAAAATGCCGACACTCCAATGCCGCTGCTGTATCAGAGCGGGTATCTCACGATAGCATCTTATGATCCGTGGGTTAGAAGTTATATATTGAAGATTCCTAATAATGAAGTAAGGAAAGGTCTGATTGACTGCTTGATGCCGATTATCCTGAAGCGTACAGTGGCCGACAACAACAGTCTGGTAAGAGCTATGGCAAGAGCCTTGTTCAAAAGCAACCTGTCTGATGCTCTCACAGCACTCCGCTCATATATTGCGAAGATACCGTACGATGTGATTACGAAAGAGCAGTGGGAGGATAAGGAAAGTCGCGAAGCATTCTATCAACTTCTTCTCTACATGGCATTTTCTATGCTTAACTCCACTGTCGATACCGAAGTCAAGAGCATCCTCGGTCGTGCCGATGTGGTTATCAAGACCAAGACGGACATCTTTGTCCTTGAACTGAAGGTAGATGATACTGTAGAGAATGCCCTGGCTCAGATTGACGATAAGGGATATGCTATTCCTTATAGCCCCCTCCAGCTCCCCGAGGGGAGAGTCTTTAAGTGTGGTGTCAGCATAAGCAGTGAGAAAAGAAACATCACTCACTGGCGCATCACCGATAACGAGGGCAATGTTATTGAAGATAAGAATTTCCTCGAATAAACATCAAAATTTACACAAAGGTGTCAGACACCTTTGTGTAAATTCCTC
>CAMADY010000007.1 GCA_945831805.1 uncultured Prevotellaceae bacterium | reverse complement strand
GTCGGAAAACGAAAGTAGGAAGAAAACTACTTCGTTTTCCTCCTACTCGATTGTATGCAAGTGGTCATGACGGGCATGACCACTTGGAGAGTCATTATAAGTTTAGTTCTTTTTTTGCATTGGAAGCATGGGTTACTTCATCTGTGCACCGGCAGCATTGAAGCGCTTGCCGTTCTTGATGATTACAACCTTGCCGTTCTTAGCGTACTTGCCGTCGAGAACGATGGATGCAGCAGCATTTGCGTTTACAGCTGTTACCTCGTCGCAGGTGTATGTAACGGTGAAGGTTCCCTCACCCTCAACATTTGCAGTAACAACGAGGTTGAGCTTGTTGTCAGCAACGCCACCATCGAGAGTGATGACCTTTGCAACCTTCTGAACGCCGTCCTTCTTGAAGGTAACGGTAGCGTCGGTAGAAGGCGCGAATGTGCAAGCGTCTGGTGTGCCAGTGAATGCGATACCGCTTACGGTCTGCTCTGCCATTGTCCAGCCAGCAACCTCAGCAGCAGGGAGTGTAACGTCGGCAGTTGCCTCGTTCCATACTACCTTTACAACCTGCTTGTCGAAGGTCTTGGACTTGCCGTCAGCCACTACAACAGCCTTTACTGTGTAGCTTACAGCCTCTGCAGAAGCAGCGGTAGCAACGGTAGCCTCACCGAGACCACCCATCTCGTTTGCTGCACGTACTGACCATGTAGCAGTCTCGTCGTCAACGGTGTATGTTGGCTCTGTTGTGAAGTCAACAATCTCACCGTTCTTGATAACAGCCCAGCAGAGAACGTAGTTGCTGTCGTCCCAAGAGAGTGTGGTGCCAGAGATGGTTACGTTGGAAGGAGCAGAAGCCTGCTCTGTGTATGCTGTAGGATCCCAATCGTCATCAGCACCCATTACCTTAGCGATAGAGTACTCTGAAGCCTCTACTGCAGTGAGAACAGGGTTGTTTGATTCATTGCGACGGTTTGTGTAAACGTCGCCATCCTTTTTATCGTAAGCATCGTAGATGGTCTTACGCTTAGAGAGGTCAATTACGGTGCCGCTTGCAGTTGTTGAGTTGTACTCTGCATAGCGTGCAGGATAGCCACCAGACATCTCTGACCAGCCTTCAGCAGAAGGAACAGCCTTGAATACGCAGTTGAGATAGAGAGCGATTGGAGTTCCCTTGCCCCATGGGCGACCGAGAGTGTATGCACCGTTAGCATCGTTGCTGCCAGTGCCATCGCTTACTACGGTACACTTGTTGAGGATGTATCCATACTTCTTAGGCTGTGAAGGTACTGCGAGGTAACCAGACTTAACCTGCTGGAATGTAACCTGCTCATACCATACGTCACCCTTACCACAGATGTAGTCAGTGCGTCCACGGATTACACCGTTCTCGAAGTAGTAGCGAGAGTTGTTGCCGTTTGAAACGTATGTGTCCTGATAACCCCAGAGGCGGGCATTCTTGAAGATTGTCTTGTTACCCTGGTCGTTGAATGCGATGTCACGACCGTGAGCGTCGCCCATAGAGGTACGGATAGTGATGCCCTGGAAGTAGTTGCCTGTACCCTTGTTGATGAGTACGTCGCCCTTACCGATACCCTCAAGTGGGCATGCAGTACCGAAGCCATTGTTCCATGTAGCATCGGGAGTGATGTTGGTGAACGATGTTGTCTCGAAGTCCTCACCGATGATAGATACGTTGGAAGCTGTCAGGTATGTGCGTGGGTCATCATACTCATTACCGTCACCACCAGTGGTCTTGCCACCGTTTGTAGGCAGTACGTGAGCACCCTTCTTCACGAAGATGCGGTAGCGTACGGTCTGGTCCTTACGCTCGTTGGCAGCCTTGATGGCAGCAGCGAGTTCCTCACCATTGCTTACTACGGCATCATATACACCCTTCTCGATAGCAGGCTTCTGCTTTGTCTGGAAGTTGATAGTGATAGCCTCAGACATGTAGTTGTCTGTGAGGTCAGCAACGCTGTTTGCAGGGAGTGTGAATGTATAAGCTGTAGAGTACTCAAGAGCCTTATACTCGAAACTTACGGTCTTACCGCTAACTACAGGAACGAGAGTCATAGAGCCGAGAGTTGCCTTGGCATTCTCTGCAACCTTAACCTTCTCGTCAAATGTGAGGACTATCTTACCGTTAGCAGATACCTTGTCTGCACCCTCAGCAGGAACGGTCTTTACGAGAACAGGAGCAACGCCATCATCTACGAGCTTCTTTGTACCAGTGATGTATGTAGCACCGATACAAGCACCATCGTTAGGTGAAGCGGAACCATCAATCTTTGAAGTCTTGTCGGCAATCCATCGAACGTAAACCTTCTTCTGGTTGTTGTACTTCTCAGGGAATGTAGCCTCGAGGTCTGTCCAAGCCTTTGTACCAGGCATGTTGATAGAGCCGATAGTCTCCCACTCCTTACCGTCAAGTGAAGCCTGAACGTCATACTTCTGGTATGCGTTATAGTTGTAAACCATCGCAGTCTGTATCTTGAGGTTTGTGAATGCCTCAGCATTAACGTCAGTCTGCCAGTAGTAGTGACCTACATCACCATTCTCAGAACCCTTTACCCAGCATACGCCACCAGGACGACCTTCGTAACCGCCAGCAGCGAGTTGGCTCTTGTCCAACCAACCAGCTGTAGTAACGCCGTCCTCCTTGAACATAACGAGTGAAACAGCGTCGTTGTCAGCAGCATAGAAGTCAGCAACACGGCCATTGTTGCCTGCCTTGAAGAAGTCCCAGCCTACGATGAAGTCGATAGCAGAGAACTCTGCTGTCAGCTCCTGAGCAGAAGTCATGTCAACAACGATCTCCTTGGCAGTCTCGCCGTTGCTCCAGCTGTTGAATGTAAGGATAGGATTCTCAGAAGCTGTGAGAGTAACCTTCGTGCCAGCCTCGTACATATTCTTATTATCCACAACCACAGGTGCAGGGTTGTAAGAGATCATGTAGTCGTTAGCACCACCGTCGATGTTAACCTTCAGTTCGTATGTCTCTACTTTCTTGAAGTTAGCGGTGTATGTCTCGTTTGCAGTGACAGTAGCCTTGTACTTAACCTCCTTAGAAACCTCTTCGCCAGCAGCATTAGTCCAGTTTACGAAGTCGTAGCCGAAGTTCTCTGTAGCAGTGATAGTTACCTCGTCGCCCTCTACATACTCTTCAGACTTAGGATAGATAGAAGCAGAACCGCCCTCAGCAGGTGTAGTTGCAATGTTAACAGTATATTTATTTACGTCAGCGATAGTACCAGAAACAGTACCCTCTATCTTAATCTGACCGTAACCCTGCTCCTTAGTGCTGCCTACGCCAATCTTGCCAGAAAGGGTAAGGATGCCTGATGTTGTCAGTGCAGCCTGCTGTGCAGAAGTGAGTGATATCTCAAACTTGTAGATAGCGGTAGCATCGTATGGCTTCTGAGCCGTTGTCTTGCCATTGCGCAATGCTGTGTATGTACCGAGTACCTCAGACTTGCCATCTTCGGTCTTCATGGTGAGCACTACGCAGTTCTCGGAGTCTGTGCCGTAACGGTTTACATAACCACTGATTTTTGTAGGAGTGAATGTCAGACCAGCAGCAGTGCGGAGGTTCCATGTCACTTCCTTGGTAGAACCGGCAGGCTTGTACTTGACGAGTTGAACGCCCTCAACAGTCTTTGCCTCACCGTCAGTACATGAAGCCATGCCCGTGATAGTAAGGTCGCCAGAGTCAAGGCTTGACATTGAGATAGCGTCTGCAGGTGCTATGGTTGCAGTTACATTGTCAACAGCGTCCATTGCCCAATAAACAGAAACTGGCTCGTTGGTATAAGTCTTACCAGCAGGAGCAGTCACTACAGGGAGCACTACCTGGATGTAGCGATAGTAACGACCTTCTGCAACGACGATGTCGATAGTCTCTGCCTTGCTGGCAATCTCAGTAGAATAAGTCGTGTTTGTATTGCCTTTTGCTGCTACACCGTCGATAGTTGTAGAAGAGATTGCATCGAGTGTCTCAAGAGAAACAGTAGCGCCCTTGCATGAAGGGATAGTGAACTTGGTGCCTGGATTTACCTGAGCCCAGTCGTTGTTGCCAGCATTGTTAACCTTACCTGGCTTTGTAGAGAAGTCCATCTTCACGTCGATAACCTCTCCGGCAACAGTAGCCTGAGCAACATATACGAGACCCTCCTGACCTTCGTACTGAAGAACAGGAACGCCCTGATCCCTACGGAAGTTCCACTTTACGGTTACAGGCTCTGTGCGGTCAGCCAGAGACTTTGTGTTCTGTGTGAACACAGGAGTGAGTGTTACGTCCTCTGTAGGAACGAAAGAAGAACCAGTCTTGTATGTGTTTGTGCCGTCAGTCCAACCTGTCAGTGTGTAACCTTCTTTATATAAGGTGTAGTTAGCGGGGATAGTGAATGACTCGCCTGCAATAACGTCCTTGCCTTCAGGAAGCAGTGTGCCCATGCACTCTACCGTTCCGAGTGAGAAAGCTACAGCGTTAGACTTGACAGTCTCAGCCTCCACGCTGACATAAGCGGTGTAAGAACCACCAGCGATGGTGATAGTACCAGCCTCGCCTACATAGTGACCATAGGCAATGTTGTTAGCCTTGTCATTGTGCCAGCACTTGTTGGCAGCGTTTGTGCTGAATGCGGTGGCACCGTTGATCTTAACATCGCCGCCCCAGTTACATGTACCCATGCCAATCTTCACACCGCCGTCAACCTTGACGGTCATCTCGAAGTTAGTGATGCCATGTTCACTGTGTGACTTACCCTTGATGGTTCCCATGCTTGTTGGATCATCCTTGGCAACACGTGATACCGTGCCGTCAGCATTAACAACATAGCCGAACTCCACAGGGGTGTACTGTGTAGCAAACTCTTCGTCTGTCACGAGGCAACCCTCTGAGCCTTTGGCGAGGATAACCTTGAAGTCAGTGAAATCAGCCCACGACATTGCTGTTCCTGCAATGAGCAGCAACAGTGTCAGAAATGTTCTGAAAGTTTTCTTCATTGTTTTGAATTGATTGATTAGTTATTTGAAAAAATAGTTTTTTTAGGCGTAAAAAAATCGTTGCAAAGTTACAAAAAAAATATAATATGTCAAAGGAAAATTTCTATTTTATTATGCTTTAAGCATTTTTTTACCCATAATATGGTCGGATTTTACCCCTTTGCCAGATGTTTTTACGGAGTCTTCATGTGCAGGTCCATGGCTCCGCAGACTTCCGTTGAGGTTTCGCCGAGCCATCCGCAGACCTGATTCTGTGCGGAATAGACACGAACGAAGTCGATGGAATGGAGGATTTTTGGTTCTCTTGTGATAGGGTCAACCGCCCAATCGATGTTGAACGAGCAGCCTTCGATGTCGCTGTTCGGTAGGTTATCGACGTAGCCATAGCGCAGGGCATAGTGGAACCAGTCGAAGCCTCTGCCAGACCTGTCGTACGCATTGTCCGGAAGCAGTGTGCCACGTAAGGTCAGTGTGCCGCCGTTCTTGTCAGAAAGCCACAGAGGGAAGTACTCCTGACGGTGCGAAGTGTTACGTGCTACGGTGCCGCTATTGCCCTGATTGTCAGTCCATGGCACGTCCTTCATAGGGTCGTGGCGGTATGTTATCTCGTAGCCGTACTTCACCTTTCCCACGCTATCCACGTCAGCAGATCCGCTGAGCTCATACCATGGGTCGTCGGGAATACCGTTGTTGTTGAGGTCCTGAGAGACCATCACGATGCCCGGCTCGCAGCTTCCGCCGTTTGCAGCGCCCGTTTCGTAGAATGCGTTGCCCTTGATGTATAGGTCGTTCTCGCCCGGAATGTTGCGTACGGAGTGGTCGAAATGGAACGTTATGTAGCCTCCGAACCCTCCTAAAGATACCATTCCATCGGTTTCTCCGCCGATAGCGTCGGTACATTTCCGTGCCATCGCTGCTGCATCGTCGCCGGGTTCGTATTGCGGCATGGTGTTGACGAACTGTCCCGGAGCCGGAACATACTCATCGACAGCGAGGATGTAAGGGTAGGTGCCGTCGTAGTTAGGCTTGTATGGCTCCTCTTTCTTCTGCGGCGTTACGTCCGCCTGCTGCGAAACGAAGACGGCTCTTGATGGTATGTCGCCCGTCCACCATCGGTTCTTGAGGTTTCCCTCACGGTCGAACATGAGGAGTTCGCCCGAGGAGACATAGTCCTTTGCGTCCATGATGAAGATGTCGCGGGTGGTTGGGTTGACGATGAGGCCGTAGGGCACCTCTATGGTCACTCCTTTGGCAGCACCGTTTGAAACTATTCCTGCTCCGAAAGCGGAAGAAGAGATAGGCTGGTGGGTCGTGATGTCGATGATGCCCATCTGTATGTCGTTGGTGGCGGTGGCGTTGTTCCATGACACCCCGAGGTAATAGAGGGAGTCTCCAACGATGCACATCTCGCTGACAGGTACGTCGATACGCTGCGGCTGCATAGTGCCGGAGGCGTCCTTTGAGAGGCAATAGAGTCGCGGAGGGGTGGTGTTGTAGTCGCCGCGTGAGCTGACCCACACCTGACCGTGCCTGTCTGCCTTTAGTCGGAAGAGGTTTGGAGCTACCCCTATCTGTCGTTCGAGGGTGAATGTGGCGAGGTCGATGACGCTGACGCGGGTGTCGTAGTTCGGTACGCGGTAGCCTCCGGAGTTGGCTACGTATAGCTTTCCCCCGCTGACGGCGAGTTCGTCAGGCTGATAGCCCACCTCAACGGTGCCGACGACCTTAAGTGTCCGGGTGTCAACCTTATAGACCATGCCGATCTGTGCGTTGGCATCAATCTGCACAGGACCCACATACGACGAAACATACGCATAGCCGTTGTCGTCGAAGGTGACGTAGCGGCAGTTGGGAATGTCAACCTTTCCGATGCGTCGTGCGGTCCTGACGTCGCAGACTTCGACTTTGTGCGAGCAGTTGACGACGATCCATAGCTGGTTGCCGTTGATCTGTATGTCGTTGCCCACGTCGCCGAGCTCCTTCACTACGTTAGGGTTGCTGGAGGGATAGATGTTGCGGCTGTAGGTCATCGACTTCAGATCGAGGTAGTCGAGGGTGCATTTGTTGGAGCCCATATTGCCTTCGCAGAGGATATACATACCGCTGTCGGATGCCTCCACGCTGTCGCTCGGGGAGATGAAATCATCTTCCCGGCATGAGGTCAGAACAGAAAACCCGACTAAAAATATGTATAGAAATCGTCTGAACATCTGCGATGGTGAGAGGTTAAAAAACGGCTTTGTAACTCATTGATTATCAGTGCTCCCGGAATAGCTATGCTTTTAGGGCGTAAAAGCATAGCTTTCACGGTGTAATCAGATAGCTTTTACGATGTAATCAGATAGCTTTTACGGTGTGATTAGATAGCTATTACATGGAGACCTGAAAACTCAGTGCGAAATTGCGCTTCGGCATAGGGTAGTTCAGGATGACGTCGTAGTCCTGCGACAGGAGGTTGTTGCACTCCAGCGTTGCTCGCATCTCCGTCCTTTTCATGACCCACTGATAGGATAGTGAGAGGTCTGAGGTGTACCATGGCTGCATGTAGTTGCGCTGTATGTTCTCCTGCTGGTTGTATCGCTCTCCGGTGTATATGAAAGAGTATGATAGCGTGATGCCCTTCCACTCTGCATCTAGGATTATGGATCCGCTGTGCCATGGCACATACGGTATCTGGTGACGGTAGTTTGCGCGGTGCTCGTCGGTGACGTCGATAGCCTTCTGGTAGGTATATTGCAGCCGGAGCCCTGCGTGTAGGTCTGCATAGCGTGCGCGGATGTATGCCTCGGCATCGATGCCGGTGATGTGGACGCTCCCGAAGTTCTTCATAGTCCAGCGGAACTGCTGGCCTCCGGGGTAGGCTACAATCTTGTCTTTCACGTCGTTATAGTAGGCGTCCGCCTGGAAATGGAGGGTCTCGATGGCGGGGGCTTGGCCGGCGGAAGCACCGCTGGCAACATGGCTCGCGGGGGTAGGGGCGTGCCAGTCGTATTGTAGGCCGAGATTGTATTGCGTTGCCTTTTCGGGGCGGAGGACGGAGGTCGTCATCTCCTTATAGTACAGATCGTTGAAGGTCGGCATGCGGAAGTTGTTCTTCACGAAGGCGCGGACTGAGAGTGAACGCTGTGCATAAGAACGCTGGCCACCAGGAAGGGCTTGCCTATGAGAGTTTTGCTGAAGGAGGTAGTAGTTCAGGAAGAGTGCCGGGGTGAAACGTGATACGTCGTTCATGAGACCTACTGGTGCAGTGCCTGTTACGGATGGCTCTCCCCGGTCGCGGGTGTTGTTGTAAAGCAAAGACGCCTGGGCATTGAAGTGGCTTAGTGAAAGGGATGCAGCGAGACTCACCATGTTCGTCCATCGCGTTGGTGTAGGGCAGGTCATCATGTCAGACGAGAGGCGGCTCCATTTTAGGTCGTATGCCATGGACATGTTGAGCCATGGCAGGAGCTCCAGTGCGTGTGTCGTGCTGAAATATCCCTCCTGCTGGCGGTAGATGTTGTCCGTCAGCTGCAGGCGCGGGTCGAGGTTTCGGTAGTGGGTGTAGTAGTATGCGTACTTGGCGAGTGCCCTGAAGGTGTATAGGGAGGTGACATCCATCTGGTATGAGCCCTGCAGAAAGTTGTTGGAGTCGGTCTGTCGCTCGCCGTTGTACCAGTTGTTGTTGACGATGGCACCGGGTATTCCCCTGTTACTCTGATAGGTATAGGCCTTTAGGTTCCATGAGCCACGCTCCATGAGTCCGTAGATGTTGCCCTCGAAACGTATGAGCTGCACGTCGCCATTCTGTCGGACGGCGGTGGTGTCGTAGGCTATGGTGCCGTCGTAGTTGCGGCGTTTGTAACGGAAGTCGTAACGACCGTTGCTGGTAAGTGTGCCGATGGAGAATGCGGACTTTACCTTCGGTGAGAGCTTCTGCTCCAGAACAGCTGAGAGGCTGAGCATGTTGCTGATGCCATACTTCACCTTTGAACGGAAGTGCGTCTGCTCGCCATGGCGGAACTTCGGCTCGCGGGTGCGGATATAGACGTTGCCGGCGTTGCCGTAGTCGGAGGCAGTCTGCATGAGCGATGACTTCTGACCGTTGTAGAGCGTTATCTCCTCGACGTTATCGAGTGAGAACTGCCCGAGGTCCGTCTGCCCGTTCTGTGCGTTGCCGAGCTGTATGCCGTCGTAATATACGCCGAGATGATGGGAGCCCATGGAGCGTATGTTGACGGTCTTGAGTCCGCCGACACCGCCATAGTCCTTTACCTGCAGTCCTGAGAAATAGCGTAGCGCGTCGGCAATGTTGAGGGTGCTGAGGCGCTGGAGAGTCTCTCCGGAGAGGGTTTGTGATGGTATGACGTCGGAAAAGGTATGGCGCGACACTACTTCCACCTCTGCCAACAGGGCTTCCGTGGAGGTCTGTGCACCGGCTATCTGCGCTATGTAGATGCCAGCGATTATCGCATACAACCTATTAAGAAACATTTTACTTCAACTTCATTAAAGCCAAGCCGATGATGATCCATATAATTTCGCGGACACGGCAGATGATGCTGACGAAGATGCCGAGGGCTGCTGATAGTCCGAGGGCTGCTATTGAGAGCACGAAGCCACCTTCCTGCACGCCTATCTGCATCGGTAGGAAGCCGATGAGGTTTGCGAAGAGCGTGGTGAACGAGAGGATGAGTATGGAGTGTACGAAGGTTATGAAGTAACCGTCGATGCCTCCTCCGCAGTCTATGCCGAACAACAGTAGCATGAAGAGAATCTCCAGGGCCTGAACGATGCGTGAGAAGTATTCGAGGAGGAAGCTGCAGAAGAACGCTTTCTTGTCCTGTGCGAAGAGCGCAGCTATCTGTTTGTCAATGTTATGCAGCGACTCCTCGTGGTTCTGGCGGAAGCGCTGGCTCCAACCTTTGAGGCCTGGTATGTAGCCTATCCACGTAAGAACCTTCCATACGATGCCGTTGCGGTAGCCCTTCGAGAAGAGATAGAACGCCGCCATGCAGAAGACGGCTATGACTCCGAGGATGATGGCGATGCTCTTAGGCAGCGGTAGGTCGCCTACGGCTGCGCATGCGAGGTACATGAAGATGGATGTGAACCACAGCCAGAAGTGCGCGAAGAAATGCATCATGGCATAGAGGATGACCGACGATGTGGCATGCTCCTTCGAGATATCCTTCGAGAGCTCCATGATACGATATGGCTCGCCGCCGAGTCCGCCGACAGGTGTGGCGTAGTTGAGGGCATAGCCCGTTATGGTGAGACGGAAGATGCGCATGAATCCGACATGCTCGTCAGGGTCGGTGTTGCCCTTTATGATGCAGCGCCACGCGAGGGCGTTCATGCCGTAGATGAGTATCCACACGCCGAGGATAGGTATCATCCAGTAGCCTGCATGGCATAGGTGCTCCCATAGCTCGACGAAGCTGACGTCGAAGGTGAAGAGCATCACGACAACGGCTGCTACGCCAGCGAAGAAGAAGATATTGTTGAGGGCGTTCTTTGAAATTTTCATGTTGTTCGGAACTAAATTTTTGCTGCTATTTCCTTGCAGAAAGACTCGTGCTTATGGTTGATCCACATAGCGAATAGACCCATGCCGACGGCTTCGCCGATGAAGTTCATTGCAGGGACATCGCAAAGTACGGCTGCTATGAGAATGAGAGTGCGGAAGTTGAAGGTGAGCATACCGTTGAAAGGTATTATCTTCAGCGACTTCCGGCGTATCTCCTCGCGCAGTTCGGTGGGCACCTTATCGATGCTGCCGTACTTGTCCATAAGCTTGCGGAGCATGTTCTGGAACTCTGGAGTGGACTTCTCCTGCTTCTGAGTGTAGCCCACGTATGACTTCTGGAAGCATTTCTCGATGAGGTGACCCTTCCAAGGCATCTGGTCGTACTTCTCCTGTTGCGTCAGGGAACTGTCGAGTTCGCTGCCTTTTTCGCCCTTGAGGAAGAAGAGGTGAACCTGTATATAGTAGTCTGCAAGGCGCTGCTGACCGCCCGTTCCACTGAAGCCCGCATAGAGACCGAAGATATAAACAATGGCTGTGGCTATCAGCGTGTTCTGCTCTGTGTTCTCAATTCCGAACCAACCGAACTCAATGTCGTGGTGGAGGTAGAAGCGGTAGATGAGACCGTGGTAGATAGGAACGAACCATGTGAATCCGGCAATGCCGTCGAGTATTCGTCCGAGTGGACTCTTCTTACCCGTCATACGCGCCAGCTGACCGTCGGTGCAGTCGAGAAGGTCGGCAAAGATGAGCATGGCGATAGCGATGAGGTTGTTGACAAGACCTTCTACGCCGCTGTAATACCAACTGCCTGAGATGAAGAAATAGGTGGAGCCGGCACCTACGAACATAGATGCAATGGTGACGGTGTTAGGGTGTATGTCAAGCTTTGCAAAGAGGCAAGCGAGGAGGTAACATACGGGACGTACTACGTGAAGGTCGAGCCAGTCTTCTGTCTCGGTGGATTTGATAGTTTTCTTGTAATTTTCTAACATTTTATTTGTATGAACTTCTAAAAAGACGGTGTAAAATCTTTACATCCTTTTGATTGTAAATCTGTTTGCGAGTGCAAAATTACAAATAATTTCTGAATTAGCATCGTAAATGTAGTAAAAATCATCGTTTTGCAGTGTTTGTAGTGCTAAAAATACGTAAATCTGCACTTTTATTACCTTATTATATACATACACGCGAGTTTGTTTTGGTCAATTCAAAAAAAAGTAGTAATTTTGCAAGTTGAAACGAAAACGACAAAAAGAAAAGATATGAATTTCCTTGACAGAAATGAATTTAACTTCCAGCCTTCACAGAAGGTTGTTGATGCAATTAAGAACTTCGAGCCAGAGACCCTCTGCTTCTACACTCGCATCTTTGACCAGGGCAAGAAGAGCGTTGTGAGCGTTCGCCTTAGCGAGATCTATAACGTACCGGAGGATCAGGTGCTGCTGGCATACGGCGGTGAGGAGATACTGAAGAACGCCATCCACTACTTCCTTATGGAGGGCGACAACAAGACGATTCTCATTCCGGAGTTCTCCTGGTGGTACTACAACTGCGTGGCTTCGGAGTGTGGCGGCTCTTTCGAGATGTACCCTCTGCACGAGACCGGCGACACCTTCGCATACGACGTTGACGAGGTAATAGAATACACCAACCGCATTCACCCACGCATGCTCCTGCTGGCTTCTCCGAACAACCCGACGGGTAACAGCCTCTCTTCTGAGGAGATAGGCAAGATAATGGAGAACATCCCATCAGACACTATGGTGCTCGTTGATGAGGCATACGCTTCATTCATTACAACAGACACCGACTACATTGCACCTCTCGTAAACAAGTATAACAACCTCATAATCTCACGTACGCTGAGTAAGTTCTATGGTCTGCCTGGTCTCCGCGTGGGCTTCGGATTCATCGGCAAGGGTCACGACCAGTTCCTGAGCTACTCCAACAAGTACCTCGGCTACAACCGCTTCTCTGAGAGCGTGGCACTCGCTGCACTTGAGAGCGACGAGCACTACCGCAAGGTGGCAGACGAGATGGAGTGGGACCGTCAGCTCTTCCAGAAGGAACTCGGCTCACTGCCTGGCTTCAAGGTGTATAAGAGTGTTGCAAACTTCATCCTCATAAAGTATCCTGTCGCTATCAAGGAGGCTCTGCAGAAGGCTATGGCTGAGCAGAACTACAAGATAAAGTTCATGGGCGACAAGGGACTTGAGGACTGCCTGCGCATTACTCTCGGTCGTAAGGAGCAGATTCAGGTTGTTGTTGACACGATCAAGCGAGTATTCTATAATAAGTAATATGAAAGCGATAATTCTTGCAGCTGGTACTGCATCACGTCTTCGTCCGCTGACGAGCAACACCCCGAAGAGTCTGCTGAAGGTAGGAGAGCGTTCACTGCTGCAGCGATCGATGGATGCCCTCATCGGTTGCGGCATCAAGGAGTTCTGCATCGTTACGGGCTACCTGCACGAGATGATTGAGACATTCGTCAAGGAGCAGTACGGCGACAGTATAAAGGTGACGTTCATCTACAACGACGTCTATGACTCCACGAACAATATCTATTCTCTCTGGCTTGCACGCCCTGAGGCTGATGGCGAGGAGATACTCCTCCTGGACAGCGACCTCCTCTACGACCCACAGATACCTCAGAAGGTGCTGGAGTGCGAGGCAGACAACGTGCTGACACTCATAGAGCACGAGCTTGGCGAAGAAGAGATGAAGGTGGTTGTGGATGCTGAAGGCACCATAAAGGAAATCAGCAAGACGTGCAATCCTGCCGATGCTGCCGGAGAGAGTCTCGGCATAGAGAAGATGGGCAAGGCATACACCACAGCGCTCTACAAGGTTCTGGAACCGATGATGAACGAGGAGCATCTGGAAAACAAGTTCTACGAGCTTGCATTCGAGCGACTCATCCCTATGGGCCATACCTACCGCGTGCTGAACGTCAGCAACTATTTCTCCTGCGAACTCGACACCGTCTCTGACTTCGAGAATGCAAAGCAGATGATTCCGGCGGAGCTGTTCTAAAAGCGTTTTTTATGTATAAAAAAATAAAACTGTCATATAGCGAAACAAATTGCTATATGACAGTTTTTTTCTGTCAAATCCATTCACTCTTTCTATGGTACATGAGTTGTAGCTTGGGCGTAGGTTATTAACGAAACATTTACCCTCGTAATCATAGTGTTAATGCGGTGTTCGGACAAATTGGTCTAGGAATGTATGCTTCTCGTTTATTTTATTTTCTTACGAGAATTCTACGCTCAACGCCTGAGTATGTGTTGAAGGTTATATCGAGAGTATCTTGCGTGCCGAAGGGAAGGCTGAGGTAGATGTCCTGAGTGTAATACTCCGGCTGTCCTGCCTGATTGTGATAGAGCGTGATGTTGCGGCGACCTTTGTCGATGGAGTGTTCAGAGTCGAGGCGGAACCGCAGCAACTGCGACGTTTCTGCTGCATTGCCGGTCATTATGCCGAGATGTATGTTGGCGTATTTCCCGTTGGCAGAGCCAGCGGCAGCAATGAGCTTCACAGGATCGGTCTTCATCTCGCCGATGTCCTGTGGCGTGTGAGGCTTGAGAATGGCGACAGGCTTAGCGTCGAGAAGTTCAGTAAAGACTTTTCCGTCGGTTTTATAATACAGCAGACGGCGGAATAGCGTGTCTGTCTTTATGTCCTGCTGTACCTTCCATATTTCAGGGATAGGCAGGTTCACGCCTTTGTCGGTAATAACGCTTTTCACGTATCCGCCACTAAGCGTAACGTCGGCATACTCCGTCTGCATATACGACAAATCCCCATCGCCCTTCTCGTAAACATCCTGCTTACAAGAAGAGATGATGAGGATTATACCTATTATAGTAAGAATTTTTCGCATTGGCCGAATAACCGCAAAACCGAACAACCGCAACTTGAGCACAAGCGAAGGTTGTATTACTTATTACTTATTGCTTATTACTTATTGCTTTTTACCTTGTTGCGGCAAGGGTTAGCGTACATTGTCAGTATGCGTTCACGGAGGAAAGCGTAATCCGGATTAGGCACCTTGACCTTTGCAATCTGTCCCTTGAGATACGCCTCGAAGGTATCCTTGTCCTTGGCTGTGTATTTGTCGGAGTTGTTTGTACCGTCGAGCTCATCCATGGCAATCCAGTTGCATGGGTACAGCTTATAGCGTGAGTGAATCTCCTTGTCGATGTGCTCTGCGATGATGCGGAACTGCTCCTTCTTCGGAAGAGAAGTGTCGATGGTGTCGAGCCACTCGTCGATGCATGGTGATATCTCGTAGTGTACGCGCCCTTTCTTACCGAGGATGCCCGTCTTCATGTTGTCGAGATCGTCCTGCTTGGACTTCTTCCATCCCTGTACGTCACGCTTGAACTGGAATTCCTCTGCCTTAAGGTAGTCGCAAGGGTCATACTCGTAGGAGATGGTGAGCGGTGCGATATGCAGATGCTTCAGTGCCTCTGCTACGGAAGGCGATGGCTTCTTGCCTGCTGCAGTGTCAGTGTTTGCGTTGTCAGCATCAGCAGCTACGTTGTCTGTAGCCTCATAGCCCATGACAAACATCTTCAGTACGGAGTCCTGCATGCGGTCGTCGGAGTCCTTGGCACGTCCCTCACGCTGCGCAATCCAGATGTTCTCGCCCTTCTCGTTGACGGCATAGTGTATGTACCGGCTCATCAGTACAGAGGAGCGCATCATCTCATGGGCTGTCAATCCGCGACGAACGGTGAAGCATTTGTTCATACGCACCAGTTTCTTTATCCAAGGATAGATAAGGAGGTTGTCACCGATGCCTATCTCGCAGGTACGCTCGAAGCCGTTGTTATGGAGCATGAGGTCGAGGATGGCAGAGTCGAGTACGATGTCTCTGTGGTTAGACATGAAGATGTATCGGCCGTGCTTGTTCATGTCCTTTGGATAACCGAAGGATGCTCCGTTGGTACATTTCGCAAGTTCCAGTCTTACGATAGGCTTCATGAAGCGCACCTGGAAGTCCTGAGCGGACTTTACGCCCTTGAAGAGCAGTCGCAGTATGGCGTTGCGCAGTCCCTTCGGCAGCCACGGCGTAAAGCCTTTCACCATGGCATTGAACTGTCGGTCCTTGAGGAGTTCCTCAAAGACAACGGGCATCTCGTCCTCGTTGTAGGGACGTATTTCGTCGAAATCTTTTATTTCCATCTTTACAATCACAAAGGATTATCCAATCTGGTTCTCAACAATCTCTGAGAGTACCTCGCCCATGTCAAGTCCGGCAGCGCGTACCTGCTGGGGGATGAACGATGTGGCGGTCATGCCAGGAGTAGTGTTGATTTCAAGCATGTTGATCTTTGATTCGCCTGATGGTGTCTTGCCGATGATATAGTCGATGCGGATGATACCGTTGGCATGAAGGATGTCGTAGATAGCGGATGTTATCTTTGCTACACGCTCTGCAACCTCCGGCTCCATGCGGGCAGGTGTTATCTCCTCTACCTGACCGTTGTACTTAGCGTCGTAGTCGAAGAACTCATTTTGCGTTACAACCTCCGTAGCAGGAAGCACAACAGACTTCGTCTTTGTCTTATAGACACCCTGCGAGATCTCCATGCCGTCGAGGAATCCCTCTATCATGACGGTGTCGCTCTCGCCGAGTGCGAGCTTCAGTGCGTCAGCCATCTGTGAGAAGTCCTTTACCTTGCTGACACCGAAGCTGGAACCGTCGGCAGCAGGCTTTACGAAACATGGGTAGCCCACAGTTGACTTGATGGTCTCGTCGGTGATGTTAGCTTCCTCACCCTTGCGGACGAGTATGCTTTCAGCAACGCTGATGCCGTAGGAACGGAGGTAGTTGTTGAGTACGAACTTATCGAATGTCATTGCCTCAACGAGCACGCCGCTGGTAGAATAAGGCATCTTGATAAGGTCGAAGTAGCCCTGCAGCAGTCCGTTCTCACCAGGAGCGCCATGGATGGTGATATAACAGTAGTCGAAGGTTTTCTTCTCGCCGTTCTCAACGAACGAGAAGTCGTTCTTGTCTATCTCTGCTGTTGTGCCGTCAGGGAGGTTCACATGCCAGTCGCCAGTCTTGAGGTCAACGATGTAGAGGTCGTACTTGTCCTTGTTGAAGAAGGAGTAGATACCTGCTCCCGAACGGAGTGATACATCATGCTCTGATGAGTCACCACCACAGATAATCGCTATTTTTTTCATTTCATTCAAAAAATAATACCTTTATTCTATTATTTGTCTCTATTATTCAATGTGTCGCGCGTTGTACCTTCGACATATCCGCGCCATTTCTCGATAAGTGCGGCAAAGTCCTCCGGCCATTCTGAGGTGAAGTCCATCTGCTCGCCTGTAGTTGGGTGTATGAAACCGAGAGTCTTTGCGTGAAGAGCCTGACGTGGGCATACCTTGAAGCAGTTGTTGATGAAAGCCTTGTAGCTTGCGCTGCGCTCACCACGCAGTATCTCCATGCCGCCATAGCGCTCGTCACCGAAGAGTGGATGGCCTATCTGCTTCATGTGAGCACGAATCTGGTGTGTACGGCCTGTCTCAAGGATGCATTCCACGAGCGTAACGTAACCGAACTTTTCTATCACACGCCAGTGGGTTATCGCTGGCTTGCCGATGTCGGAGTTCATTGGTGCTACGGTCATACGCAGACGATCCTTCGGGTCGCGTGTTATGTTACCCTCTATCGTTCCGCTGTTCTCTTGGAAGTGTCCCCACACGAGGCAGTTGTAGGAGCGGTGGGTGTCGTGTACGAAGAACTGCTTGCCGAGATGCGTCTTTGCCTCCGGCGTCTTTGCCACAACGATAAGTCCGCTGGTGTCCTTGTCAATGCGGTGGACCAGACCTACCTCCGGTGAGTTAGGGTCGAACGTTGGAACATCCTTCATGTGCCATGCTATGGCATTGATGAGCGTACCGTTGAAGTTGCCCGCACCCGGATGAACAACCATTCCAGCCTCCTTGTTTATTATCATCAGCTGGTCGTCTTCATAGACGATGTTCAGCGGGATGTCCTCCGGATAGATAGTGGTGTCGTGCTTAGGGTCTTCGAGCATCAGCGTGATGACGTCGCCAGGGCGAACCTTGTAGTTGGACTTTACGGGTTTGTCGTTGGCGAAGATGTAGCCGGCATCGGCAGCCGCCTGAATACGGTTGCGCGATGAGTGTGCCATGTGCTCCGTCAGGAACTTATCGATTCTCAACGGCACCTGACCGGCATCTGCCTCAATACGGAAATGTTCAAAAAGCTCTTGTTCTTCCAATATATACTAATTTATGAATTGCGCGGCAAGATGAGCCACGCAAATAATTATGAATTATGCACTAAGCATTATGAATTATGCACTAAGCATTATGAATTATGCAATGCACTATGAACTACTCAATCACCTCGAAGTCGTCCTTTTCTCCAGAATCGCCAGATCCGCCTTCGTCAATGCTCACGTCCTCATAGATTTCCTCGAACGGATCCACCTGTCGGTCGGTGACATATACGGAGTCTGACGCATCGCGATGACCGTTGCCCACCTGTACAATGAGTGTGCTTTCAACAGATATCTTCTGACCTGTCGTGACGTTCCTGCCATTTACGAGAATGCCATAGACCCAGTCTTTCTCACCAAAGACATACTGCGGCGGTCCTACCTTGAAGCCAAGCGTCTTCAGTCTTGCCTCTGCCTCACGCCATGAGCTGTTGTCTATGACATCAGGCAGTGTTAGGGTAGGGGAGTCCGTAGCATTGATGGTAAGGTAGATTGTTCTGCCACTCTTCACCACCGTGCCTGGCAACGGCAGCTGCATGAGGATAGTACCCGGGGGAAGGTTCTTAACGTAGCCGGTATCGTTAACCTCTACGATGAATCCCATATCCTCAAGCATGTCGATGGAACCCTCGCATGGTTGCTTACGCACGTCCGGAACGGTTATCGTCTCTCCGTGATGCGTGTAGAAATCCATAGCAAACTGCAGTCCTATAGCCATGACAACTATTACTACAGCCATAGCAAGGAGGTTCAGCCACAGGAAGCGGCTTTTGAATTTACTTATGAATACTGATGGTTCCAAGGTTTTTTTCTGCGAAAAAATAAGTAATAATTTATACGGAATAATTGGCAGGCAGCGTGACTTTCTGCAAAGAGGGTTCTATAAATTAACGAATCCTAAACAGAAACAACTGCTTGCCAATTATTGTTTATAGCACACTATTATCGGATGTCGATAACAGGGATGTTGTCCTTATCATTGTAGTAGAGATTCTCACCTGCCATACCCCAGATGAAGGTGTAGTAGTAAGTACCTGCAGCAGCGTGCATAGACCATTCTGGAGACATGATAGCCTGCTCGTTGTGGAGCCATACGTTACGAGACTCCTGTGGCTGACCCATTACGTGTGAGATGGTCTGCTCCTGTGGGAGGTTGAAGTAGTAGTACGCCTCGATGCGGCGACCGTGAGTGTGAGGAGGCATGGTGTTCCATACAGCACCTGGGTTGAGCTGTGTCAGACCAAGCTGAAGCTGGCAAGGACCCTCTTCGAGTACGTCGTTGACGATGAGCTTATATACGGTACGGTTGTTTGCCTCTTCCGTTGTGCCTACAGGTCCCCAAACGGCAGCCTTCAGCGAGCCCTTACGTCCGTCGAGAGTAATCCACTGAGTCTTGTAGTGCTGGTGTGCAGTAGCAGAGTTGAGATAGAACTTTGCAGGGTTCTTTGGATCCTTTGAACGGAACTGTACAGACTTGTTCTCGTCGATGGAGTTACCCTTCTTGTCGAAACCGATGTGACCACGACCGATGTAGAGAGCCTCCTTTGGTGCGAGGGCATACTCCTTACCGTCAACGATAACCACACCATCACCGAGACCGCAGTTTACAATGCCGAGCTCACGGTTATACATGAAGAACTTCTCCTTGATGGTCTTGTCAACATCAAGACCGAGCTCCCAGAAGTTCTGGAGCGTAAGAGTCTGGTTGACAGGCATTGCACCACCGAAGATGAAGCGGTCGTAGTGTGAGTATGTGAGGAGGATAGAGTCTGCTTCCATTACCTTCTCCATCACGAAACGGCTGCGGAGAGTCTTGGTGTCATAGTGCTTTACGTCCTCTGGATGACAAGCTGTCTGGAACTTAACGTGCTGGTTGCCTACGAAACGGTCAGCCTCCTGCGCAGCTACGCTGCAAGTAAAAAGTAATAAGGAAGAAGTAATAATTGAAAATATCTTTTTCATTTTTCCCGATTTTTTAGGGTGATAGCATGCGGAAGCGCCACATGCAACACTGTTAGTTTCTAAATTATGATTATTTCTTATTGATGCGAACCATATTCCATGCTACGAGAGCGAGGGTAATAACGGTGAGGATGCCAGCACCGATGTAGCTTGCCCACTTGATGGCACCGTAGATAAGGAATGCGATAGGGCTTGACGCAAAGTCGAGGGCACCAGCCTGGAATCCTTCCGGAACCTGAACAGCCTTATCGTCCGGGTGTGCCATTGCTACATCGTGGGCAGCCATTGTGAAGTCGCCAGCCATGAAGGTAACGAAGTAAAGACCTATTGCTACTACTGCGAGACCGACGATGAATGAGCGGAGCACGTTACCGTTGGTGAATGGCAGTACCATTACGAATACATAGAACATACCAGCGAGCGATGCAAGTGGCAGGAACTGGTTGCCTGGCAGTGCAACAGCGAGTACGAGAGTTACAGGGATGAGGAGGAGTGACACTACGAGAGTTGTAGGGTGTCCGATAACGAGAGCTGGTGACATACCGATGTACAGTTCCTTGTCCTCACCGAACTTCTTGGCGATGAGCTCACGTGTAGCCTCAGAGATAGGCTTCAGACCCTCGATGAAGAGAGAGGTGATACGTGGGATAAGCTCCATTACGGCACCCATCTTGATGCCAAGGCCGAGTGTTGTAGGAATCTTATCGATAAGCTCCAGTGAGTCCTTGCATGCAAGGCAGCCGATGATGATACCGATGATGACACCGAGGAAGAGAGGCTCACCGAAGAGTCCGAACTTCTTCTTCATACCCTCAGAGTCAATGTTCACCTTGTTGATGCCTGGGATGAAGTCGAGAATCTTGTTGATAACGATAGCGAAAGGCATGAATCCCTGACAGAAGGGCTGTGGGATAGAGATACCCTCCATGCCAGGATAGAATCCCTGGAACTTCTTTGCCGTAACGTCTGCCAGCACGAGTGTTATGACATAGCAGATGATAGCAGCGAAGAATCCCCATGCTACGGAACCTGTCATGAAGTAAATCACGGCTCCGATGAATGCGAAGTGCCAGTAGTTCCACAGGTCAATGTTGACGGTGCGTGTGCATCCGAGCAACAGGAGCACGAGGTTAACGCCAAGACATACAGGGATGATGAATGAACCTACGAGAGTGTTGTAAGCCACAGATGCGGCAGCAGGCCATCCCATGTCGAAGACCTGAAGCTCGAGGCCGTAGATTGTTACAACATCCTGCAGTGCAGGACCGAGTGCAGATGTCAGCAGACCGGTGATGACACCGAGACCAACGAAACCTACGCCCACATAGAGACCGCTCTTGAGAGCCTTTGAGAAGTTGATGCCGATGCACACACCGAGTATGGTGAAGATGATAGGCATCATGACAGCGGCGCCGAGGCCGATGATGTACGAGAAAACAGCTTCCATTTTAGTTATTCTTGTTTTGTTAGTGATTATTTATCTGAAGCAATACGTTATTATATAATACCTTATTTATATTATACATTATTCTTATGACTTACCTTGAAATCGGCACAACCTTGATGACGGCAGGCTGTTCGAGTTCCTTCTTCCAGTCACGAAGCCACTGGAACCACTCCTTCATGCCCTTGAAACCGAATGTCTCGATGTCGCAGGTACAAGCAAACCAGTAGTGCATGTTGTCCTCCTGTGTGCCTACAACCTGAACGTACGCCTGGTTTGGCAGGTGGTCCTTACCGTCGGTGAAGTGTGAGTCGCCCTTGTAGTACTCCTTAGGAACATAGATGCCGAGACCAACAGTTATGGTGTCATACACCTGTGGGTTGTTGCCGGCACACGCACGTCCCCAGTCGCCGCGCAGGCCCTTCTTGTCAGTGAATTCCGTAGAACCCTCCACGATGTCAACGATACCGGTAGAGAGTTGGATGTCAGCAACAGGACGAGAGAACGTCACCTGCACCTCCACGTCACGGTGGCCGTAGTAGAGAATGTAGCGTGTCGTTATGTCAACAGGCTTACAACCCTCGTAAGGGCGCCATGCCTTGTTCTTTATATCCAATATGGTACGCACAGGACCATCGCAGACAACTGTCTGTGTACGGTTGCGTACGTTCTCGAACATCACTGCGTTCTTGCCGTCCCATCCATGCAGTGCACCACAGCCGTAGGTGCTGCCTGTATAGAGAACATCCTCGCCGTAGCCCTTGTCGCGCTGTGCCTGAGTGGTGTAGAATCCCGTCTCAGCAACGTCGCACCTGAGGTTGCGGTGTCCATAGTAGTCGAGCGACTGGCGATGGTCGGCATACACGCGGAAGCCCACCATGTCGTTCTCCATCACTGCGCCGTGAGGGTAGATATAGTTGTATGGGTTCGTCTCCTTAGGGAAGGTAACGGACTTTATCTGCTGATGCTTCTGCTTCTTCGCATCGTTCTGGCGGTCGCGGATGCCGATGTATCCGTAGGTCCTTGCGTCATACTTCTTCTGCTCACCCTCGTCAGAGAGCAGCACGCGGAACTCCTGCGTCTCCTTCTTCTGCATGTCCGTCACGAAGGCTACCTCGTCGAAGATACCATCATCGTTGAGGTCGTCGAGCTGGCATGGAATCTCCTTTCCGTTAAGGGTCACGGTAGCAGATACCACATTGTCCACATCGCTGAGTTTCATCACCACCGGCACGGACTTGCGGGCCTCCTTCGATGGATTGGTAACGACGATGTTGACCGTCTTGTCAAAAGCGGATGCCGAGGCAGCAACGATAAGTGCTGCGAGAGCAGAAAGATACTTTTTCATTCTCTGTGTAAAGTTATATTAGTAGTAGTTCGTTTTAACTATCTGTCGGTGTTGGGTGTTGGGTGTTGGGTGATGGGTGGCCACTTGCCATGCAAACCGTGCTTCAATCAGCGGATTGACGTATCTCGTTCAGCGGAATCATTACGAAGTCCCTCTCGTTCATCAGCGGATGCGGAATCTTCAGGTCGGGTTCATCCATGCAAATGTCGTCATACAGCAGGATGTCTATGTCTATCGTCCTGTCGTGGTATTCGCCGTTGACGGACTTCCTCGTCCTGCCGAGCTCGCGTTCTATCTGTTGCGTCAGTGCAAGAACCTCGCGGGGCGTCTTCTCCGTCTCTATGCATACCGCACTGTTCACGAAGAGGTTGTCAGAGTCAAATCCCCAAGGTTCTGTCTGCAGCATGGAAGACTTGCGTATAATATGTCCCACCATGCACTCCAGCATCTCGTATGCCCGGAGGATGTTCCCTTCCCGATCGCCGATGTTAGAGCCTAACGACAGATAGACACAATGTTTCTTAATCATTGAGTATGAGCATTACGTCTCCGAAGCAACCTACGTTGTAGCCGGCCTTGATAGCCTGCTTGTAGCCCTCCATTACCGCATCGTAACCACCGAACGCACATGTTGACATGAGCATGGTGGAGAGTGGCTGATAGAGGTTTATGAGTAGGCTGTTAGCAAATCCGAACTCGTAAGGAGGGAAGATGAACTTGTTTGTCCATCCGTCGAAAGGCTTGAGGAAACCGTCTGTGCCAACAGACGACTCCGTAGCCTTCAGCACACTGGCACCGATGGCGCAGACCTTGCGGCCTTCCTTCTTCTTCTTGTTTACGAAGTCGCAGGTCTCTTCCGAGATGTGCATCTCCTCTGAGTCCATCTTATGCTTTGAGAGGTCTTCCACCTCGATAGGGTTTGAGTATCCCAGTCCGCAATGCAGCGTGATGTATGATGGCTCAATGCCATGAATCTCCATACGCTTCATCATCTGACGTGTGAAGTGCAGACCCGTGCACGGAGCCATCACGGCACCCTCATGCTCCGCAAAGACCGTCTGGAAATCGTCGAAGTCCTCCTCTGTGACAGGTCTGTCGAGCTTACCGTCCTTACCCTTGTGGTCAATGATATAGCGTGGCAGCGGTGCTGTTCCCAGCGCAAAGAGGTCCTTCTTGAACTCCTCGTGCGGACAGTCATATAGGAATCGCAGCGTTCTGCCGCGCGATGTGGTGTTGTCTATCACCTCTGCCACGAGTGAACCGCTGTCGTCGAAGAACAGTTTGTTGCCGATACGTATCTTACGTGCAGGCTCCACAAGGACGTCCCACAAGCGCATCTCACGGTTGAGCTCACGCAGCAGGAACACCTCGATCTGTGCGTCGGTCTTCTCCTTGGTGCCGTAGAGGCGTGCAGGGAACACCTTTGTGTTGTTGAACACGAAAGTGTCCTTCTCCTCGAAGTAGTCGAAGATGTCGAGGAGTGTGAGAAACTGCTTCTGTCCCTTCTCGTCCTTCAATGGCTTACCCTTGGCGTCGGTCTTGTAGAGGTTCACCGTCTGCGACTTCTTGTGAACCACAACCATGCGACACTCGTCCGGACGCTTTATGCGGAATGTCGTCTCTTCGCCGGCAGCGTTCGTTACGGTATGTTCAAGACTGTGTGGGTAAAGTGCCACCTGTGATGATGGCAGGTTATAATCAAACTGTGATAGCTTCATCTATATTTCGGTTTTACGGTTGTATGTTTTGTACGGTTTTGCGGTTTTATGGTTTGTACGGTTGTACGGTTTGTACGGTTGTACGGTTTTATGGTTTGTACGGTTTGCACCAATCCACTTATTCCTTATTCCTTTTTATTTATTACTTGTTGCTGGCGTGCCAGCAACGCCCAGCCATTCCTCGAAGTCGTCGAGCTTTATGCAGTCCTCTATGCGGACGTCGCCGAGCCTTGTGCGGCATAGTTGTGTGAGGTATGCACCGGAGCCGACAGCCTTGCCGATGTCTCTTGCCAGCGAGCGGATGTATGTTCCCTTGCCACATGCCACGCGTATCTGAGCCTGCTTCTTATCGTTGTCAAACCACAACAGCTCTATCTCGTCAACATGCACCGGCTTTGCGGGAATATCCTTCTCGGCCTCTTCTATCAGTGCGCTGTCTGCCGCCTCCTTATTTATATTGCTATACGTGTGCTCGCTCTTCTCCTTCTCGGCCGACGGGTCTATCTTCCTTGCGAGGTCGTAGGCCCTCTTGCCGTTGACGTGGACGGCGCTATATACCGGCGGCACCTGCATTATGTCACCCTCAAACTGTTTCAGTGTCTCGCGAAGCAGCTCCTCGGTGATGTGTTCCGAAGGATATTCCTGGTTTACGGGATGCTCCATGTCGTAGCTTGCCGTCGTGGCACCGAACTGCAGCGTGGCGGTGTATTCCTTCGAGTCGTACTGTAGCGTCGGTATCATCTTCGTGCACTTGCCCGTACATAGTATCAGCACTCCCGTGGCAAGCGGGTCGAGCGTGCCGGCATGTCCAGTCTTCACTCGCTTCACGCCTGCCGCCTTCGAGATTCTCGTGCGCACAAAAGCAAGGGCTCCGAAGCTCGACATGCCGTACGGCTTGTTTATGTGCAGTATCGTTCCTTCAACAAAGTTCATTGCGAATGGCCTATTTAACGATGCTTGACACGATAGCCAGCAGACCTATAATGACGCAGTAGTATGCGAAGTATATCAGCTTACCCTTCTTCACTACGTTTACCATCCACTGACAAGCGGCACATCCACTGACGAATGCTGCAATGAAGCCGCATGCGAGAGCCGTCATGCTTATGTCGCCTGCCACTGCCTCCGTGCCGTGCTTCATAGCCTTCAGCGCGTCGAGCAGTGCCTCGCCCATGATTGGTGGTATCACCATGAGGAACGAGAACTGCGCCAGCTTCGCCTTGTCGTTGCCCAGCAGCAGACCTGTTGCTATGGTACTGCCAGAGCGGCTTAGTCCTGGAAGCACGGCGATTGCCTGTGCCAGACCGATGATGAAGGCGTCCTTCATACCTATCGTAGCCTTCTGCTTTGGCTTGTACACTATAATTTTTATAATATGTACTACCTTTAATGCAAATATTGTTAATTTAGATTTCACAAATATGTAAAGAGATAACAAATATTGTCTATCTATTTTAGAAACTAATCTTACATGAAAATGCGCAATCTCTGTACTATAACGCAGATACATCATATTTAATCGTTGCTCTATACGATTAATATATGATAGTAAAACATTAAAAAATCGAACGTAGTAGTAAGAGAAAGCGAGGAGCGATGCTGTCATGAGCAGGCAGATGCCCACTATCAGCAGTCCGCTGCCGAAGATGTCCTCTATGGTGTCCTTGAAGAATACGCCCACGATGCCTACTGGAATCATTGAGACGAGAATGTTGACAGCATACTTCATCTCGTCGTTCCACTTCAGCTTCAGCATGCCGGCAAGCAGCCATACCACCTCTTTCCAAAGTATCACAAGGGTGGAGAGCACCGTTGCCACGTGTACCACGACGTCGAAGATGAGGTTGTCGTCACTTGTTACGCCGAGAAGTTCCTGACCTATCGTCAGGTGACCGCTGCTGCTGACAGGGAGATACTCCGTCAGGCCCTGCACCAGTCCTAATATCAATGCCTGTATTTCGTTCATTTCTTATTTTTTTTCCTTATACATTATTCCTCCGATGATTGACAGAAATCCCACGAGGCACACTATCGGAGCCACCTTGATACGCATTGCGGAGAATATCTCCAGGTTGAAAGCGTCGGCCTCAGAGCTTGCGCCTGTCATCATTACGAAGCCTATAATCACGATGACCATGCTGATGCCGATCATTATGAAGTTTGTCTTACCAAAAGCAAAATCCTTATTTTCCATTATATAGTCTTTTTTTTGTTTCTTGTTTACACCTTATACAATTTCCTCGTCGGCATCCTGAGGTAATGGTTCACGCTGACATACACGCACAGAGTGCTTATTATCAGTCCGAACAGCAGTACCGATGCACCTGTTATGGCTAACACCTGCCATGTCACCACCTCTGTTATCTCCGGCTCGTAGCCGTATAGCGCATACACACCGCCGGCGAGTATGGCGTCAGCAACGATTGCTGCCAGCAGACCTTCCAGCAGAGCCATGCTGAGGAACGGCTTACGGATAAACGCCCACGATGCACCGACGAGCTTCATCGTGTTGATGGAGAAGCGGCGGGCATACACCCCGAGACGTACCATGTTGTTGATGAGCGAGAACGAGATGAACGTCAGCAGGCAAGCCAGGATGAGCATCACCAGCATAACCTTCTGAAGGTTCTTGTTGACGCTGTCCATAAGGTCCTTCTGGTAGTTCACCTCCGTAACCTGACGGTACTGCCTGATGTCCTTCTCTATCCATTTCAGCGAGTCGGCATTGGCGCAGCCCGCCTTAAGGTTCAGCTCTGCCGATGGTACAAACGGGTTCATGCCCAGAAACTCCGACGGGTCGGTGCCGAGGGCCTTTGTCTGTTCCTTCAGCGCTTCCTCTCGCGTAATATATGAAAGGTGTGTCACGTAGGGCTTTGCCTGAAGCTTGCGGCATACCACCGCTGCCTCATGGTTCGTCACGTTGTCGTCAAACATCACCGTCACCGTGAGGTTCTCCTTGACGTAGGACGACAGGTTGTGGGCGGTGAGACCGGAGAAGACCACCAGTCCCAGCAGTATCAATACGAGCGACGTGCTGATACACAGCGTCATAACCTGCAGGCTACGTCCGTTGCCTTTATTTTTCTTCTTGTTCTTTGACATTTCTATATACATCAATTGCCCCCAAAAGAGCGCTCTCAGGGACTTAACAATAGTGCACTATTACACAATTTCTCTGCAAAGATACTACAAAATGAAGCGAAATGCAAGTATTTAACACACATTAACCATCAAGGATTATATTTTTGCCGGTTCTGAAAGGAAACGATGGCGGTGCTCGCCCGTCAGGAATTCGTAGCCGAAACGGCAGCGGAGACATTCCTTACGGTCGCAGTATTCTTTCTTCAGCTGTATCAGAGCCTGGGAGTCTCCGGCGCTGCCAACGTCGAGACCGCACTCCCTCCACATCCTCACGATATGGTTGTCCTCGGGCTTCAGGGCCTCCAGAAGGTCGAACGCCCTCTCCTCCAGCTCCTGCTTGCCGTGGCTTCTGCCGTATGCAAAGACGCTCGGCACCACGGTGTTTATTATCAGCAGGTCGAGCTTCGCACCCTTCATGCCGTAGAGCTCGCCGATGGACTTCACGTCCTTGCAGTCGAGTAGGGCAGAGAGCGTCGTCCTGCGCTCGTGGTACATCTTCGCAAGCTGCAGGAGCCTCACGTGCGGAAAGTTCTGCGGACGCGTGCGGAGGTATCGCCACATCGAGCCATCCATCGGCTCAAGCCCGAACTTCTTCCTCAGATACGCAAACTCGCGGGCGTATCTCTCCTCAACCCTTTCCAGAAGGTTTGCCATGCCGAGAAACAGCGTCTCAACCTGGAAGAGGTCGTCGCGGTGGTGCGCCACGGCACTCATCGGCATCACCCTCGCCCATGCGTCGAACGCATCGCCGTTGATGCCGAAGCCGAAGCTGTGCGCCAGGGTGGCGAAATAGCCGTCCTCCCATGATCCGCCGAGTTCCTTGACGCGCTGCTGCATCGCCCTCGTCTTCTGTTCGAGGCGCTCCGTCTGCAGTGCCGCCATCCAGCTGTGCACCTTAAGGCTCGGCAGCGTTGGTATTACCTTGTAGCATGGAGGATATTTCTCCGACTTTATAAGCTCCTCGTAGTCGTGGTGCAGCGCATCGCTGATAGGCACCACCACCGTCGGCAGCACCTTGCCCTGCGATGTCGCAACGTCCATATCAGCCTGTTCCACAACGTGCAGCACCACATTGTCGTAGGCAGCATCCCTGTCGTGGCGGTGCCTGTACCAGTCGCTCGCCTTCACGTGCAGCTCCACGTTGCCTACCCACACCAGTCCGTCAACCTTCACCTTCGCATTGAAGAAGTCAGGCCCTGCGTCGCTCCTGTTGTAAAGTCCAGGATCGACGACCTCCACCTGCCTACCGTCCGTGGTATGCAGTCCCTCAAGAGGCAGCAGCTTATGCCGCCAAGTATAATGCAATAACCTTTCCAAATTGAAAATTGATAGTTGAAAGTTGAACCCTAACCCTTCGCTCGGCTCGAAGAGACGCTTTCACAAAGCGAAGCGACTGAAAGAACCTTTAACCTTTAACCCTTACCTCTCTCCAGCATCTTCCTCTGATACTTACTAAGCTTACGCGGCGCCTCCTGTGAAACTTTCGAACCATCAGTGGTAATCTCACCTCCCTTCCTCCTCAGGGGGGAAGGGTCGGGGATGGGGGCTTCTGGGGTAGAGGCTTCGGAGATAGAGGCTGCTCCGCCCACAATCAGCACAAACTCCCCCTTCGGCTCATGCTCCTTGAAATGCTCCAGCACCTCCTTCACCGTACCTCGCACGCTCTCCTCGTAAACCTTCGATATCTCGCGGCACGCACTCATGCGGCGGTCCTCACCAAAGAACACACAGAGCTGCTCCAACGTCTTCACCACACGGCGTGGCGACTCGTAGATAATCATTGTGCGATACTCCCTCGCCAGCTCCTGCAGACGCGTCTGGCGACCCTTCTTCTGTGGCAGGAAACCCTCGAAGACGAACTTGTCGCAGGGCAGGCCGCTGCTCACCAGTGCCGGCACGAAAGCCGTTGCGCCCGGCAGCGTCACGACATCGACGCCAGCCTCCACGGCCTCGCGGACAAGGTAGAAGCCCGGGTCGCTGATGCCAGGAGTGCCGGCATCTGTTATGAGGCACACCATCTCGCCTGCCTTAAGCCTATCGACGATAGCCTTCGACGTGCCATGCTCATTGAACTTATGGTGCGCCATCAGCCGTTTGTTCGTTATCTCGAAATGCTTCAGCAGCAGTCCGCTCGTGCGGGTGTCCTCACACAATATGAGGTTCGCCTCCTTCAGCAGTCGTATAGCCCGGAAAGTCATGTCCTCCATGTTTCCGACAGGGGTAGGTATCAAGTATAGCATGGTTATTTATCACTTATATATTTCTTCCAGTATGCCATGATTATTGTGGTGGCGGGTAGGGCTATGATGAGGCCAATGAAGCCTAGGAGAGCACCCCATACGGAGAGGGCGAGGAGGAGCACCGCCGGGTTGAGACCCATCTTCTTGCCCATCACCTTGGGGGTCACGATGGCGTCGATGATGACCTGCACTATTGCGAAGACCGCCAGTGCCGACGCCAGCACCACCCAGTAGTTCTGCCCCGTCTCCGCAGCCTTCATCGCTGCCAGGAACGCCGTCGGAATAAGTGCGAAGGTATGCAAGTACGGCACCATATCCATGATGCCTATCATGATGCCCAGGCCGATAGCCATAGGGAAGCCGATGATTGTGAAGCCTATGCAGAACAATATTCCCATTATCAGTGCCACCAGACCCTGACCGCGGATGTAGTTGTTGAGCGCTGTCTCCACGTCCTGCATCAGCTCCTGCCAGAAAGAACGGGAGTTGCGAGGGAAAATCTTGATCCACTTCTCCGACAGATACTCGTAGTCCATCAGGATGAAGAACATATATAATAAGGTGATGCACGACGCTATGATGCTCATGATGATACTCATCGTCTCGCCCACAACGCTGAAGACCTTCGGAGCCGTCTCCTTCAACGTGTCGGTGAAGTTGTCCGACTTCAGGAACTTCTCTATCTCCGAGCTGTTGTCGCTCAGCCACCACTGTATAGCCTCAGGGAAGTTCTTGATGTGCGTGGCGTGATGCAGATAGCGCGTCGCCAGCGTCGTGAACTTACCGAACTGCTCCACCATCGGAGGCACGATGAGCCATATCACCCCGGCGAATACCGCCACCACCGTGACCATCGCCAGCACTATGCTCAGCGCCCTCATGCGCACCTTGAGCCTGTATTGTATGAACTTCACCAGCGGGTACATGAGGTAGGCAAACAGCCATGCCACGAAGAACGGCAGCAGCACGGCGCTCAGATAGTGCAGCACGAGAAATGCAGCCACGATGCCGGCAACGACGAGTCCCCAGCGCGCTACCCTGTCAAATGTTATTGGACCTTCTATCATAATTCTCGGTTATAATGTAGTGAACAATGCGTTATGCTTATTTCAACTGCAAAAATACAAAAAACTTTCCGAATAACCTTGATATTAGTTAAAAAAAACTAACATTAAAACATATTTTCACAGTTTTCTTGTGTTTTTTCGCAAAAAAGTATTACCTTTGCACTCGCATTTTCAAGGAGTGCCGCTTTCGGGTGGTTAAAATCAACGAAAATGACTTATCGGTAGATCCGCTAGCTCAGTCGGTAGAGCATCACACTTTTAATGTGGGGGTCTTGGGTTCGAACCCCAAGCGGATCACTATTTAGAACGCCTAAGTTGTTGAAACTTAGGCGTTTTTTCTTTTGTCAAATTAAAAAATGTGCGGTATTTTGTGCGGTAAATAAATAAAAGAGCCTCACCTGCTCACGCAGGCAAGGCTCAGCAAACTTAAACAACCAATAAAAGAAATAGATTGCTTAATGTGGGCCCCCCTCCAACTCCCCCGTTATAAGGGGGAGGGAAAGGTATGTCTTGGTTCGGTTTTGAGGTTTTATGGTGTTACCGAATTATCGAATAACCGAATAACCGAATAACCGAATAACCGTATAACCGAATAACCGTATAACCTTACAACCTTCTAACCGACGAACCGTTATTAGCGGATGAAGAGCATCTCACGGTACTTAGGAAGTGTCCAGACTTCATCGTCAACCTTTGACTCAAGCTTGTCGATTTCGTAACGGATCTTGTCCATGAGTGGCTCTACTGTGTCGTGGTAAGCGATAGCCTTCTCACGCTCAGAGGTGATCTTGTTAGCAACCTTACGAGCGTCAACGAGCTCCTGAACACCTTCCTCGATAGCCTTAACGCGCTTAGAGATCTCTGAGATGAGTGCGAGGTTAGAACCTGCTACTGCATAGAGCTCTTCTGCTGGGTAGATAGCCTTGAGGGCAGCCACGTTCTGTGCGAGCTTTGTCTGGTAAGAGACAACCTGTGGGATGATATGGTTGATAGAGAGGTCGCCGAATACGCGTGCCTCGATCTGAATCTTCTTGGTGTAGGTCTCCCACTTGATCTCGTTACGTGCCTCAAGCTCGTTCTCCTTCATGATGTTGAGCTTCTCGAACATCTCTACAGAAGACTTGTCGAGGTAACGGTCGAAGATGATAGGGCAAGACTTCTCTACGTCGAGACCGCGCTTTGCTGCCTCCTCAACCCACTCGTCCGAGTAGCCGTTGCCGTCGAAGCGGATTGGCTTACAGGTCTTGATATCCTCCTTGAGGACAGAGATGATAGCAGCGTGCTTGTCCTTGCCGGCAGCGATGAGTGCGTCAACGCGCTCCTTGAAGTTTACGAGTGCCTCAGCAACGGCAGCGTTGAGGGTAATCATTGCTGATGCGCAGTTAGCCTCAGAACCTACGGCACGGAACTCGAAACGGTTACCGGTGAATGCGAATGGAGAGGTACGGTTACGGTCGGTGTTATCGATGAGAAGCTCTGGGATTGATGGGATGTCGAGCTTCAGACCTGCCTTGCCTGCTACGTTGATAGAGTCGTCCTCGTTAGAGTTCTCAAGGTGATCGAGGATCTCAGTGAGCTGACGTCCGAGGAATGAAGAAACGATTGCAGGAGGTGCCTCGTTTGCTCCAAGACGGTGAGCGTTTGTTGCTGACATGATAGACGCCTTGAGGAGACCGTTGTGCTTATATACACCCATGAGTGTCTCAACAACGAATGTGATGAAGCGGAGGTTGCTTACCTCGTCCTTGCCAGGACCGTGGAGCAGGATGCCAGTGTCGGTAGAGAGTGACCAGTTGTTGTGCTTACCAGAACCGTTGACACCGTCGAATGGCTTCTCATGGAGGAGGCAACGGAATCCGTGGTGGCGAGCAATCTTCTTCATGAGAGACATGATGAGCATGTTGTGGTCAACAGCAAGGTTTGTCTCCTCGAAGATAGGAGCGAGCTCGAACTGGTTTGGTGCTACCTCATTGTGGCGGGTCTTGCATGGGATGCCGAGCTCGAGAGCCTGGATCTCGAGATCCTTCATGAATGCTGCAACACGCTCTGGGATAGAACCGAAGTAGTGGTCGTCCATCTGCTGGTCCTTAGCAGAAGAGTGACCCATGAGGGTACGGCCTGTAAGGAGGAGGTCAGGACGTGCAGAGAAGAGACCCTCGTCAACGAGGAAGTACTCCTGCTCCCAACCGAGGTTAGAGATAACCTTGTTTACTTCTGGGTTGAAGTAGCGTACTACGTCAGTAGCAGCAATGTCAATAGCGTGGAGTGCCTTGAGAAGAGGTGTCTTATAGTCGAGTGCCTCACCTGTGTAAGAGATGAAGACAGTAGGAATCATGAGTGTGTCGCCGATAACGAATACAGGTGATGTAGGATCCCAAGCCGAGTAACCGCGTGCCTCGAAAGTAGAACGGATGCCGCCAGATGGGAAAGAAGAAGCGTCAGGCTCCTGCTGTACGAGAGACTTACCCTCGAACTCCTCAATCATCCCGCCCTTCCAGTCGTGCTCTACGAAGCCGTCGTGCTTCTCTGCTGTTGTGTCGGTAAGAGGCTGGAACCAGTGGGTACAGTGTGTAGCGCCGAGCTCCATAGCCCACTTCTTCATGCCCTCAGCAACCTTGTCTGCTGTAGCACGGTCGAGTGGAGCGCCGTTGTCGATAACGTCAAGCATCTTGTCATATACCTTCTTAGGAAGATACTTGAACATCTTCTGCTTGTTGAAGACATACTTACCGAAGAACTCTGATGGGCGTTCTGCTGGTGTTGGAATGTCAAGAGGCTGCTTCTTGAATGCCTCTGAAACTACCTGGAATCTAAGATTTGCCATAGTCTTTTTCTTTTATTGCGCCCTTGGCAAGTCTCCGGACGGAGACCTGCGTGGGGGCTTTTGTTTTGAAATATTATCCTTTTGAAGCGGAAAGAGTTTTCCTTGCCGCACAGAAAATAAAAATGTGTAGTCTAAGTTTGCGAATGCAAAATTAGTAAAAAAATGTCTAACTGCCAAATATTTGTGAGTCTTTTTACTCTGGCAGTGCGAAAGTAACGCCGGCAACGATGTATCCCTTCTTCGTGCTTGGGTTGCAGATGCCCTCAAGGAATACTGGTATGCCCCAGTTCTTTGTTACAGGAATCTCCTTTGTGCAACGCAGTGAGAGGTTTGTAACGGCGAAGCCTGTAGCGTCAGAGTAGAAGCTTGTAGCGTAAGGTACAGCTCCGAATGTAGCCTGCCAGTCGCAAGTAGCGAGCTTGAATGGTGCGCTGATAGCGAAGTATGAAGAATATGCGCGCTTACCGCTCTTGTTTACGCCGTCCGCACCAGCGAAGTTAGTGTACCACTGAATAGCGAGAGGTCCGAAGTCGTAGCCTACGTTAGCCTCGAAGGTGTGCTGTGTATGGTGTGCACGATACTCGAAGTACTCGTTTGCTGCTCCAGGTGTAGAGAAGTAATAGTCTGTGACACCGATGTTGAGGCCTCCTGTAGAGTAGGAGAGTGTGAGATCGTACTCCTTGTTCTCGCTTCCTGGGCTAACGATGCCGATGCTTGCCCATCCAGAGAGTGAGAAACCCTTGTAGGAGAGTCCTGCTGATGGCTGTATGGCAGCGTCAGAGAGAGCCTGGCCACGCCAGATGTAGCGTGAGACGATGTCTGCAGAAACTGTGCCTTCTACTGTGTCCTGTGCATTTGCCGTGCTCATCATTCCCATGATGGCGAGGGCGGTTACCATGAATTTTTTCATAATCTTTTCCCTTTCTTTAGTTTGTGTTTGTGTTGTGTTAGTTATAACTATTTGTGCATCCATTCGTATATGCGTCGCATAGCCTCCTTGCAGTCCTCACGCTCTCCGAATGCGGTGAAGCGTACGTAGCCTTCGCCTGAAGGCCCGAAGCCTACACCTGGTGTGCATACGATGCTTGCTCCGTAGAGCAGCTGTTCGAAGAACTTCCATGAAGGGGTGTTGTTTGGAGTCTTCACCCAGAGATATGGTGCATTGACACCTCCGAAGACCTCGAAGCCCATCTGCTGGAGTGCCTCACGCATGATGTCTGCGTTGCCCATGTAGTAGTCGATGACAGCCTTTGTCTGTTCCTTACCTTCTGGTGTGTATATAGCCTCTGCAGCGCGCTGTGAGATATAGCTCGTACCGTTGAACTTGGTGCACTGACGGCGATCCCAGAGCTGGTTGAGAGGTATCTTCTCGCCTTCGAGGGTTGTTGCCATGACGTCCTTCGGAATGACGGTATAGCCACAGCGTATGCCGGTGAAGCCTGCCGTCTTTGAATATGAATGGAACTCAATGGCGCATTTTCGTGCTCCCCTGATTTCGTAGATGGAGTGTGGCACGTTGTCTTCGCGGATGAATGCCTCGTAGGCTGCGTCGTAGAAGATGATGGCGTCGTTCTTGAGTGCGAAGTCAACCCATTTCTTCAGCTGCTCCTTCGTGAGGACGGTGCCTGTAGGGTTGTTAGGGTAACAGAGGTAGATCATGTCGATGCGATGGTCTGGTATCGCTGGCACAAAATCGTTCTCTGCCGTTGCTGGCATGTAGGTGATGTTGCTGAACTTGCCGTCCTTCTGTACTCCGGCACGACCTATCATGCAGTTAGAGTCGATATATACAGGATAGACAGGGTCGGTGATGCCTACGGAGTTGTCCCAGCGTACGATGTCACCGATATTTCCTGTATCAGACTTTGCACCGTCGTTGACGAATATCTCGTTAGGGTCGAGGTGTATTCCGCGTGGAAGGAAGTCGTTCTTGATGATTGCCTCACGCAGGAAGTCGTAGCCTCGCTCTGGACCATATCCACGGAATGTGGCTTTTTCTGCCATTTCGTCAACCGCCTTGTGCATTGCCTCGATTACTGCAGGTACGAGTGGACGTGTTACGTCTCCGATGCCAAGAGATATGACGTGTGCCTTTGGATGTGTCGCCTTGTATGCGTTGACCTTCTTTGCTATGTCAGCGAAGAGGTAGTTGTTTGATAGGCGAAGGAAGTATTCGTTTACTAATGCCATGTTTGTTTTCTCTTTATTGTGTTTTAAGTTTGCTTTCTTGTTTTGGCCTTGCAGCGAAACTGCAGGCACTTTTGCGTGCTTGAAGTGGCAGCGAAACTGCAAGTTACTATGGGAGAGCAATTTCTCCTTCGAAGGATATTGCTGCCGGACCGGTCATCATGATATGGTTGTCGGCAGTCCATTCGATGTTGAGCGTTCCGCCGTCCATCTTGATGTCGCTCTTGTTGTCGCGTCTGCCGGTGAGCTTTGCTGCCACTGCCGTTGCGCAGGCACCAGTGCCGCAGGCGAGGGTGATGCCGCTTCCGCGTTCCCATACCCTCATGCGTATCGTTCCGTCTTCGAGAACCTGTGCGAACTCTATGTTGCAACGCTGTGGGAACATCTCATGGTGCTCAAGCATCGGTCCGTATTTCTCTACCGGGAACTTCTCTACGTCCTCATTGATGAATATCACGAAGTGCGGGTTTCCCATTGAGACGAATGTTCCGGCAAACTGCTTTCCCTCTATCGTAACCTCGTGGTTGAGAGCTTTTCCTCCGTGAAGCCCGAACTGTGCAGGCTCTTTCAGCTTCGGCTCGCCCATGTCAACCGTTACAGTCTCTACCTCGTTGTCCTCGTTAAGGTGAAGGTTGAGGATCTTGATGCCGGAGAGTGTCTGGAGATTTATAGGGTTCTTGTCCGTCATGCCCTTGTCGTGAAGGAACTTCGCCACGCATCGTGTTCCGTTTCCGCACATCATAGCTTCCGAGCCGTCGTTGTTGAAGATGCGCATTGAGAAGTCTGCGCCTGGCTCCGTTGCCTTTCCAATCAGGATGAGACCGTCTGATCCGACACCGAAATGGAACTTGCTCCATTCTATTGATGCCTTGGCTGGGTCTGGTATATTATATAATAATGTATTAACATATATATAATCGTTGCCTGCGCCGTGCATCTTTGTGAATTTTACTGTCTGTTTCATATCCTGATTGCTGTTTGTTTTGAAATCTGCTGCAAAATTACTACTTTTTCTCGAAATACCAACAAAAAGTTGACAAAATACGCATAAAAAAGTAACGATGCTTACAATTTGTTATATTTCAAGGCGGAAATGCTTACAATTTGTTATTGTACGAACGTTATCTGATTACAGTTTTGTAATCATTGTAAAATAATTATAGCAAAATGTTATCAAAACCTTTGATTTATTGACAAAATGTAGTAATTTTGCACTCGAAAACAGACAATATGTTACGAAAAGAACCATAAAAGGTTACACGAAAGAATACAGAAGTCTTATTTTAAGTACAATATTACAGAATAACATCCCTTATATAATAAATAAGGTATATAGACACACAACACAGACATATTAGGTATTAATCTCAAAGAAAGGATTTAGGTATGAAAAAGATTGAAGCAATCATCCGTAGGACAAAGTTCGAGGATGTGAAGGAAGCTCTGCTAAATTCAAACATTGACTGGTTTGAGTATCACGATGTACACGGCATCGGACAGAGTCGTCAGGAACGCGTTTACCGTGGGGTTCAGTATTCAACCGATGTGATAGAGCGAGTTGCCATCACCATCGTCTGCCGCGAGCAGTTCGTTGATCCAACGATAAAGGTAATCATGGATGTGGCACACACCGGAAAGGTCGGTGACGGTCGAATCTTCCTCAGCGACATGATCGACTGCTACTCCATCAGAACCGGAGACCACGGAGATACTGTATTGGCGGATAAGAAGTAAATCCCCACCCCGACCCTCCCCCAACCCCTCCCGTTGACAGGGAGGGGAGTAGATAATGCCATAATAGGCATACGCGGGATATACAAACACAACACACAACACAAATTTAGAAAGGAAAAAGTTATGATAGATACAATGTTCGCTACCCCTCTTGCCGCGATGGTAGAGGAATCAAAAGATTACGTCAACGGTCTTGACACACTCTGGGTACTGCTTGGTGCAATGCTCGTGTTCTGGATGCAGCCAGGCTTCGCACTGGTAGAGGCAGGTCTTACACAGTCAAAGAATGCAGCCAACATCCTTATGAAGAACTTCGTCGATTTCATGTTCGGTTCGGTACTGTTCTGGATCCTCGGATTCTCTGTCATGTATGGCGAAGGCAATGACTTCATCGGTTGGGAAGGCTTCGGATTCATCGGCAGCGACTCGAACATCCCAGCAGAGGCAACGTTCATCTTCCAGACCGTTTTCTGCGCAACCGCAGCAACAATCGTATCAGGCGCAATGGCAGAGCGCACGAAGTTCTCTATGTATGTAGTCTTCTCAGTGCTCATCTCTGCATTCGTATATCCAATAGAAGGCCACTGGTCATGGGGTGGCGGCTGGCTCTCAGCAATGGGATTCCATGACTTCGCAGGTTCAACGGTGGTACACCTTGCAGGTGGTGTCATGGCTCTCGCCGGCGCTCTCGTTCTCGGTCCACGTGTAGGCAAGTATGCAAAGGACGGCTCTTCACGCGCTATCCCTGGTCATAACCTCGTTCTCTGCGCACTCGGCGTATTCTGCCTCTGGGTAGGCTGGTTCGGATTCAACCCATGTTCTACCGTAGCCGCAACAGGCTATGCTAACGCAGTGAGCATGTCGCACGTCTTCGTAACCACCAACATGGCAGCAGCAACAGGCGGTATCGCAGCAATGCTCTACACCTGGCTCGTTGATAAGAAGCCATCACTCTCTATGGTATGTAACGGTGTGCTCGCAGGCCTCGTAGGTATCACGGCTGGTTGTGACTGCGTTGACATCTGGGCAGCAGCAGTAATCGGTGTCGTAGTGAGCCTCGTGATGTGTCTCTCTGTAGCATTCATCGATAAGGTCTGCAAGATTGACGACCCTGTAGGTGCTGTTTCTGTACACGGCGTAGGCGGTATCCTCGGTACAGTCCTCACCGGTGTCTTCTGCAACCCAGCCATCGACGACGTTGAGGCTTCAGTAGGCGTACAGCTCCTCGGTGCTGTTTCGGTAGCAGCCTTCGCTTTCGTAGCAGCCTTCGCTATCTTCACTATACTTGACAAGGTGCACGGTCTCCGTTGCGATCGCATCATCGAAGAGGAAGGTCTCGATGTATATGAGCACGGTGAGGCAGCCTACAACTAACCACTATTAGCAAATGACAAAATGAAAGCTATGCTTTTACATTGTAATAGCTATCATATTACGTGGTAAAAGCTATCAAATTACACTGTAAAAGCATAGCTATTACAATACCCCGGCATATTTAACAGATGTTAAGAATTTGTGTAAACAAAAACGGGGGAAATTTTAGCAGAATGCAAATATAAAGAGGATTTTGATAACAAAGTGTAAATCGCAGCAAACTTAAATAATAACCAAACAAAAAGAATTCTATTATGTGTGGAATAGCATGTATTTTGAACATCCAGGAGCAGACAACTGAGCTCCGTAAGAAAGCATTGAGGATGTCACAGAAGATCCGCCATCGTGGTCCGGACTGGAGTGGCATCTATGTTGGTGGCAGCGCTATTCTGGCTCACGAGCGTCTCAGCATCGTAGATCCAGAGTCAGGTCAGCAGCCACTTTACTCTCCAGACAGGAAGCAGGTCTTGGCTGTAAACGGCGAGATCTACAATCATCGCGAGATACGCAAGTGGTACGAGGGCAGATATGAGTTCCAGACGGGCTCTGACTGCGAGGTAATACTTGCGCTTTATCGTGACTGGAAGAAGACGCACCCGGTTCCTCCATGCGAGGGCGGCAATCTTGCCGAGTGGGAGAAGAACGGCGTTGCCTGGATTTTCGAGAAGCTGAACGGTATCTTCGCCTTCTGTCTATACGATGAGGAGGAGGACTGCTACCTCGTTGGTCGCGACCCTATCGGCGTTATTCCACTCTATATCGGCTATGACCATGCAGACGGCAAGGTGTATGTAGCATCAGAGCTCAAGGCACTTGAGGGATTCTGCGACACCTACGAGCCATTCCTTCATGGACACTATTTCTACGGTTCGCTGAAGGTATGCATGGAGCGCGAGGATAAGAAGCCCGTCATGAGAAAATGGTACACCAGGGAATGGATGGATAAGATGCCTGGCGATTGTGAGAAGAGCGACATAAAGGAGGTCGCAGGACTTTCGTACAAGGATGCCGTAGAGGCCGTTCACGATGGTCTTGAGGCTGCCGTTAAGCGTCAGCTGATGTGCGACGTGCCTTACGGCGTGCTCCTCTCAGGCGGTCTTGACTCTAGCGTCACCTCTGCCATCGCCAAGAAGTTCTCCGCAAACCGTGTGGAGGCAAACGGCGAGGAGAAGGCTTGGTGGCCACGTCTCCACTCTTTCGCAGTGGGACTGAAGGGTGCACCAGACCTTGCTAAGGCAAAGGTGGTCGCAGACTACATCGGTACCGTGCACCATGAGATAAACTACACCATACAGGAAGGTCTTGATGCCATCCGCGACGTCATCTACTACATAGAGACCTACGATGTTACAACAGTACGTGCATCGACACCTATGTACCTGCTGGCACGTGTCATCAAGTCCATGGGTATCAAGATGGTACTCTCCGGCGAGGGTGCTGACGAGGTATTCGGCGGCTATCTCTATTTCCACAAGGCTCCGGATGCCAGGGAGTTCCATGAGGAGACCGTCCGCAAGCTCGGCAAGCTGCACCTCTACGACTGCCTCCGCGCTAACAAGTCGCTCAGCGCATGGGGCGTGGAAGGTCGTGTGCCATTCCTCGACAAGGAGTTCCTCGACATCGCTATGTCCCTCAACCCTGAGCACAAGATGTGTCCTGGCACCGTAATGGAGAAGAAGGTAGTGCGCGAGGCATTCGCCGACATGCTGCCGGAGTCTGTGGCTTGGCGTCAGAAGGAGCAGTTCTCTGACGGCGTAGGCTACTCTTGGATCGACACCCTGAAGGAGATTACCTCGCAGGCTGTCACCGACGAGCAGATGGAGCATGCAGCAGAGCGATTCCCTATCAACACACCTCTCTGCAAGGAGGAGTACTACTACCGCTCAATCTTCGAGGAGCACTTCCCATCAGAGAGTGCTGCCAAGGCAGTGCCACACGAGGCAAGCGTCGCTTGTTCTACGGCCAAGGCCCTAGAATGGGATGAGGCATGGAAGAACATGAACGATCCTTCCGGACGTGCCGTGGCTGGTGTACACGAGCAGGCATACGAATAAGTAAACGGTTATCTGGCGGTTACCCCGTCAGATAACATGTTTTTTTCATACAGGATAAACAATAGACAACACAAAAGCAAACTAAAAACGACTTAATTATGAAATGTAATAAAAGATGGATAGTGATGATGACCCTTATGATGGTCATTGCGTTGGTTGGAGCATTCATGCCGGAAGAAGAAGGTCTCTGGGAATTCGTAGAGACGGAGGAGTGCACCTCGGCAAACGTGGCATGGATGATCACCGCAACAATCTTCGTGCTTATGATGACACCGGGTCTCAGCCTCTTCTATGGTGGTATGGTAGGTAAGAAGAACGTCATCTCAACCATCCTGCAGTCATTCATCGCCATGGGTATCATCAGCATCATGTGGGTGGTAGTCGCATTCTCACTCTGTTTCGGCGACGACGTAGCAGGACTCGGACTCATCGGTGACCCAACACAGTTCTTCATGTTCCAGGGCGTTGGTGCGAAGCCATACGAGAAGATTACGGCTTCAATACCTCTGGCACTCTATGCACTCTTCCAGATGAAGTTCGCCATCATCACCCCTTCACTGATAACAGGTTCCTTCGCAGAGCGTGTACGCTTCTCTGCATACATGGTCTTCATGATGCTCTTCTGCATCTTCATCTACTGCCCATTGGCACACTGGACCTGGCATCCTGACGGACTCCTCCACAAGCTTCTCGACATCCATGACTTTGCAGGTGGTATCGTCGTTCACGCATCATCGGGTGTTGCTGCACTTGCCGGCGCTATCTTCCTCGGTCGTCGTCAGAACGCAAAGAGCCAGCAGCATCTTCCTGCAAACGTACCGTTCGTAATCCTCGGCGCTGCACTGCTGTGGCTCGGATGGTTCGGTTTCAACGGCGGTTCCGGTCTTGCTGCCGACGGCATTGCCATCAAGGCATTCCTCAACACCAACACTGCTGGTGCTACTGCAATGATGACATGGGTATTCCTCGACTGTCTGCGTGGTCGTAAGCCAAGCGGCATGGGTGCTGCGGTAGGTGCTGTTGTTGGTCTGGTGGCTATCACACCATGTGCCGACGTTGTCACAACAGCCTCTTCTTTCATCATCGCTGTACTGACTACAATCGTTTGTAACTTCGCCGTATATCGTACTTCAAAGAGCGGTCTCGACGATGCACTCGACGTATTCCCAACACATGGTATGGGCGGTATCTTCGCTACAATCCTCACCGGTATATTCTCTTATACTGGTCTCATACATGGTGGTTACATGGAGTTTGTCAACTCTATCATCGGTGTTGTAATCGTCATAGTATATACCTTCGTTGTAAGCCTTGCACTCTACTGGGTAACAAACAAGATGATTCCAATGCGTGTGTCACTCAACTCTGAGAAGATGGGACTCGACATCAGCCAGCACGATGAGTCATATGCTTTCTCTGACTCTGCCGAGCGCGAGATTGCTGAATACTTCGAGAATGAAGAGAACAAGGAGGCAAGAGACTTCTAAATACCGGACACTATGTGTGGAATAGCCATGATAAGGTTGCTCAAGCCTATTGAGCACTATAAGAAAAAATACTGCACTGACCGTTATGCTCTCAATAAGCTCTACCTGATGATGGAGAAGGAGCATAACCGCGGTCAGGAAGGTGCCGGCATAGCATGCAGCGTACCACCGATGCCACCTCGTGAGGATGGCGACTGCGAGTACATGTTCCGTGAGAGGGCTGAGGGCAAGGATGCCGTTACGGAAATCTTCAAGAGCGCCAGCAACGGTCCCAACTCACCATCGGCAGGTGGCGGATGGGACGATGCAGTGTGCTTCATGGGACACCTGCGATACTCTACGACAGGCAAGAGCGGACTGACATACGTCCATCCTTTCCTGCGCCGCAACAACTGGAGGGCGAAGAACCTCTGCCTCTGTGGTAACTTCAACATGACGAACATCGATGAGGTGTTCCAGAAACTCCTCAATCAGGGTATGTCGCCACGAGTTTATTCCGACACCTTCACGCTCCTCGAACTGATGGGCCACCGCCTCGACCGTGAGGCAGAGCGCAACTTCGTGGATGCGAAGGCGCAAGGGCTGGAGGGTCGCTCCATAACGGACTACATCGACTCGCACATGGACATGGCGAATGTGCTGCGCACCACGATGCCTAACTTCGATGGAGGCTACGTTATCTGCGGACTGACGGGCAGCGGCGAGATGTTCTCAATGCGCGACCCTAACGGCATACGTCCGGCATTCTACTATGCCGATGATGAGATAGTGGCGATAGCAAGTGAGCGTCCGGTGTTGCAGACTACCTTCGACCTGCGTCTTGAAGACGTCAGGGAACTGAAGCCGGGTGAGGCGCTTATTGTCAACAACCGTGGCGAGATGCGTCTCGAACAGATCATCGAGCAGAAGGAGTATCTGCCTTGTTCTTTCGAACGCATATATTTCTCACGCGGCAACGATGCGGACATCTACCAGGAGCGCAAGATGCTCGGACGACTCCTTGTGCCACAGATACTGAAGGCTATCGACTACGACGTGGCGAACACCGTATTCTCCTTCATTCCGAACACTGCGGAGGTGGCATACTACGGTATGCTTGAAGGACTCCGTGAGTACGTCAAGGCGACACCTCACACCGAAGGTCATGCACCTTGCGTTCGTGGCGAGAAGATAGTGAGCAAGGACATCAAGCTGCGCACCTTCATCACCGAGGGAAACTCGCGCAACGATCTTGCGGCGCATGTCTATGACGTTACTACGGGTATTGTGCGTGAGGGTATCGATAACCTCGTCGTCATTGATGACTCCATCGTGCGTGGTACGACACTGCGAGAGAGTATCATACGCATCCTCAACCGACTGCATCCTAAGAAGATTATCATCGTAAGCTCCGCACCGCAGATACGCTATCCGGATTTCTATGGTATCGACATGCCTCGCATCGCGGACTTCATTGCGTATCAGGCAGCAGCGAAGATTCATGAGGAAAACCTCAAGACCGCGCAATCGGATAACCGTACAACCTCAAAACCGTACAACCTCCCAACCGACCTCCTACACTTCTACGATGGTATGACCGACGAGCAGATATCCACGAAGATGGTTGAGCTGCTGCGTCCGGAGGGCGTCACCTGTCCGATAGAGATTGTATATCAGACGGTGGAGAACATGCACAAGGCTATTCCGAACCATCCGGGAGACTGGTACTTCACCGGTCACTATCCAACCCCTGGCGGATATAACAAATTGAAAATGAATAATTGATAATAGAAAATGTGTCTTGGGTTCAACGTTCGTGTTGAATATTCCAATAAACAAAATGCATCATGGCAAAATATATCTTCGTAACTGGCGGTGTCGTCAGTTCACTCGGCAAGGGCATCATATCCTCTTCCATCGGCAAGTTGCTACAGGCACGCGGCTATAGCATCACCATCCAGAAGTTCGACCCTTACATCAACATCGACCCGGGAACGCTCAACCCTTACGAGCATGGTGAGTGCTACGTCACCGTTGACGGCATGGAGACCGACCTCGACCTCGGTCACTATGAGCGCTTTACCGGAATACGCACCACACGCGACAACTCCGTAACGACAGGTCGTATCTACAAGACCGTCATCGACCGTGAGCGTCATGGTGACTATCTCGGAAAGACCATTCAGGTAGTTCCGCACATCACCGACGAGATAAAGCGCCGCATGCTCCGCAAGCCTCTCCCAGAGGAGGCATGTGTTGGCGATGAGGCTCTCTCCCTGCGTAAGCAGAAGAAGGAGGAACCTGTTGACTTCATCATCACAGAGGTCGGAGGTACCATTGGCGACATTGAGAGTGCTCCGTTCATGGAGGCTATACGCCAGCTGCGCTGGGAGCTCGGCAAGGATGCACTCAACGTCCATCTCACCTATGTGCCTTATCTCAAGGCTGCGGGCGAGCTGAAGACGAAGCCTACGCAGCACTCCGTAAAGGAGATGCAGGGTATGGGCATTCAGCCGGACATCCTCATTCTTCGTACGGAGAAACACCTTTCCGACGGTGTGCGCCAGAAGGTTGCATCCTTCTGTAATGTCGATCTGGAGTGCGTGGTGCAGAGCGAGGACATGCCAAGCATCTACGACGTTCCTGTAAGCATGCAGCAGCAGGGACTTGATGCTGCTATATTGCGTAAGTTCCAGATTCCTGTCGGCGAGACGCCTGCACTCGGTCCATGGCGAGACTTCCTCGACCGCATGCACAAGGCAGAGAAGATCGTCACCATCGGTCTTGTCGGAAAGTACGACCTGCAGGATGCCTACAAGAGTATCCGCGAGGCACTCGTTCATGCTGGCATCTACAACGACCGCAAGGTGAAACTCGTCTTCGTGAACAGCGAGGGCATCACGCCGGAGAATGTTGCGCAGAAGCTTACGGGACTTGATGGAGTTGTAATCTGTCCAGGATTCGGTCAGCGTGGTATAGAGGGAAAGATCATTGCAGCGCAATATACCCGCGAGAACAACATTCCTACCTTCGGTATCTGCCTCGGTATGCAGATGATGGTGATAGAGTTCGCGCGCAACGTGCTGGGCTTCAAGGATGCCAACAGCGCGGAGATGGCAGAGACGGCACACAACGTTATCGACCTTATGGAAAGCCAGAAGGCAGTTACGAATATGGGCGGCACGATGCGTCTCGGTGCCTACGACTGCCGACTGAAGCCTGACAGCAAGGCATACAAGGCTTACGAGGGTTCCTCTCTCGTCATATCAAACGACAGCGACGACCTCATCATTGCGGAGCGCCACCGTCACCGCTATGAGTTCAACGACTCCTTCCGTGCCGACTATGAGAAGGCAGGTATGCAGATTGTAGGTGAGAACCCGGAGTCGGGTCTTGCGGAGATTGTCGAGATACCATCTCACCGCTGGTATGTTGGTGCGCAGTTCCATCCGGAATACAGCAGCACGGTACTGAAGCCACACCCACTCTTCATGGACTTTATCCGCAATATTATAGGATAATTACAAGGTTTTATTATCCGCAATATTATAGGACAATTACATGGATGTATCCGCATTGTTATAGGATAGAAAACTACCAAAATAAAAACTGCGCCCCGTCTCTTCTGTGTTGAAGTGACGGGGCTCTTTCATTATCCGATGTATTATTTAGGTATGTTATGTGTTTTGGTTGAATATAGTATTTGATTCGTGGACAAGATTGGGTTGACCACCGGATTTTTTGTAGTAAACCGTGTTTCTGATTTGCTTTTGCAAAGGTAATAAAAAAAATTGACGTAAGTCAAAGTTACGCCAATTTTCTTTAGGTATTTTACATTCTTTAACTGTGGTTAAATTCTGTGCGCCCACACACTGCAATTTATTATACTTTTGGACGAGGTTTATGATGTCGTTTTGTACTTTTCTCCTTTGATGTGTTGATTTAGGAGATGCGTTTTCATGCCTTGTTATTTTCGTCCGAAGTCAGCAGGAATCTCGCCCCAGACTTTTGTATCCCATTTTATGATAGGAACCCGGAAAGCGTGTGTGCGGAGCCATAGCTCTGCCCTTTGCACCAGCTCGTGAGCCTTCTGCGTCTCGGGTGTCACCTCCAGTTTTGTCTTGCATTGCATCTTCTTAACCCACAGCTGCGCATTGACGGAGTCGCTATAGATGACCTTGTCGCGGATGCCTTGCTTCTCCATCAGTGCGAGGGCATGGACGATGGCGAGGAACTCCCCGATGTTGTTTGTTCCCTTGATAGGTCCGAAGTGGAACACCTTCGCGCCGGTCTGCAGGTCAACGCACTGGTACTCCATCGGTCCGGGGTTGCCGGAGCATCCTGCATCGACAGCCCACGCCTCTGCCTTCACCTCCATGGGTAAAGGCATAACCGTATCGTGTCTGTATGATGGTGGATTCGTGAGATTCTCCATTTTGTAGGTGTTGGGGGATATATTCGTAATTTCTTGAAATTATTCATTAACTTCTCGCAATTCTGTTGCAAAGTTACGAAATCTTTTTGAATCCTACAAGTCTTTTGATGAAAATAGTCTTGAATCAATTTTCTGATATTTAGTTTTAAGCAATACTCCTTGGTCTGTTTGGAAGAACATTTTATTTCTGACCCTGCTACAAAAAGGACTATAAGTCCAAGTATGATATATTTTCAGAACAGCTACCGGAGTTGATAAATTGGTTCTCTTTTAAATTTTACGGAGTCCTTGTTTATAAGAAAGTGTACTCCATTGACTCTGCGTCTCTGATTTGTTCTTTTTGTCTGTTTCTTTTAGAACCTTTCTTTTATTAGTGGGTTATACAATATAACATTATTTTGTGAGCTCTTTTGCCTGTTCTATAATCAGATGTGACGGATTTTGTTCTGCTTCGGTAATGTTGTAAGCACAGTTGTAATCCGCTTTTTCTCTTAATTGCTCCATTGTGCGGAAGATGCCTGCTAGTGTTGAATCAAACTTGCCAGAGATGACATAGTTTTGTCCAAGCATCTGGTGAAGTCCCCGATGCGTATGGCAACTCAGACCATCATAGATGAACAAACCTTGGACAGCATGATAGCAAGCGTAATAGTATCTGTTTGCTGCCATGTCAAAGTCTGATTCTTCTAGCATACGATCTGCTTGTTTGAGAAATCTGTTTGCTTTCTCGAATTGGAGTTTGACAATTTCTTTTCTGCTTTCTTCTGTCATGGTGCTTAAGCTATAAGTATTCCGTCGCGTTCTACATTGTCATAGAATGGGGTATCTTTGTAAGAAGCCCATTCCTGCTTTGTGTAAACGACGGGGTTTATTTCCTCGTTCATCTCCCAACCCATCATAATGAGAGGGTATGTGATTGCTGAGTTTTCTGCAAGACTAACAGGGGTGTCAAGTAATATCAGAATGTCCCAATCAGACCCTTGATGATTATCACCACGAGCTTGAGAACCATAAAGCATAGCATGTCCTCCCTGCGGTAGTGTACTCGCTAACTTATGTGTTATTCCTCTTATTATCTGTTGTTGCCTTGTTGTCATAAAACGTCTCTGTTTCTTGTTTGCAAAATTACAAATAAAAAATCATTCCGCAAAACTTTCAAACGAAAATCTTACGGAATGACGTATTAAATTTGTTCTGTTACACTATGTTGTGTAATTATTAAGGGTATAGAGGCTGTTATTCCCCATCCTTATAACAGATGGAGTGTAACCCTTTACATTCTCTCCGGTACCTCTATGCCGAGCAGTGCCATACCGTTCTTGATGGTCTTTGCTACGTTGCGTGCAAGGACGAGGCGGAGCTGCTTCTGCTCCTCGGTGTCTGCGCTGAGGATGGAGTAGTCGTGGTAGAAGGAGTTGAACGCCTTGGTGAGCTCGTAGCAGTAGTTGGCGATGCCGGAAGGGCTGTAGTCCTTGCCTGCCTGTGCCACCGCAGCACCGTATTCGCTGATCTTCTGGGTCAGTGCAACCTCCTTTTCGTTCATCTCTGCGGATGCTGGAAGGGTAGGGGTGATGCCCTCTGAGGCTGCCTTTCTTAATATGGAACGTATGCGCGCGTATGTATATTGTATAAAAGGTCCGGTGTTGCCGTTGAAGTCAATGGACTCCTCTGGGTTGAAGAGCATGTTCTTGCGGGCGTCAACCTTGAGGATGAAATACTTCAGCGCACCCATACCTACGATGCGCGCTATCTCCTGCTTCTCCTCTTCGGACAGGTCAGCGTTCTTGCCGAGTTCGTCGGAGGTCTTGCGGGCGTCAGCAATCATTGATGCGATGAGGTCGTCGGCGTCAACGACGGTTCCCTCACGGCTCTTCATCTTGCCATTAGGAAGTTCCACCATGCCGTAAGAGAAGTGTACGAGGTCCTTGCCCCACTTGAAGCCGAGCTTGTCGAGGAGGATGGAGAGAACCTGGAAGTGGTAGTTCTGCTCGTTGCCTACGACATATATCATCTGGTCGATAGGGAAGTCCTGGAAACGGAGCTTCGCTGTGCCGATGTCCTGTGTCATATATACTGATGTGCCATCGGAACGGAGCAGCAGCTTCTCGTCGAGACCTTCCTTCGTGAGGTCTGCCCATACGGAGTTGTCGTCGCGGCGGTAGAAGAATCCCTTCTCAAGACCTTCCTCTACCTTGTCCTTGCCTTCGAGATAGGTGTTTGACTCGTAGTATATCTTGTCGAAGCCGACGCCGAGTGCCTTGTATGTCTCGTCGAAACCGGCATACACCCACTCGTTCATCTTTGCCCAGAGACCACGAACCTCAGGGTCGTTGTTCTCCCACTTAACGAGCATGTCGTGTGCCTCGACGATGAGTGGAGACTCGTTCTTTGCCTTGGTCTCGGCAGCTTCTTCTGCCATTCCCTCTGCAATGAATTTAGCCTTCAGTTCCTTCACCTCCTCGCGGTAGTGCTTGTCGAAGGCTACGTAATAGTCACCGATGAGATGGTCACCCTTCTTGCCGGATGTCTCAGGAGTCTCGCCGTTGCCCCACTTCAGCCATGCAAGCATAGACTTGCAGATGTGGATGCCACGGTCGTTGACGATGTTTGTCTTTACTACCTTGTTACCGTTTGCCTGCATAATCTGCGCAAGAGACCAACCGAGGAGGTTGTTTCTTACGTGGCCGAGGTGCAGAGGCTTGTTGGTGTTTGGTGAAGAGTATTCGATCATCACGAGTGGTGAGGCGTCTGTTGCCTGCTTCTCGCCATAGTGCTCGTCAGCATCGATGGCAGCGAGGGTGCTGAGCCATGAGCTGTCGTTAATGGAGAGGTTTAGGAATCCCTTCACTACGTTGTATTTGCTTACGGCGTCGCAGTGCTCTACGAGGTATGCACCGATCTCCTCGGCTACCTCCTCTGGCTTCTTGCGTGCCATCTTGACGAATGGGAAGACAACGAGCGTGAGGTTGCCCTCAAACTCCGGACGGGTCTTCTGGAGACCAGCCTGCTTCTCTTCCACATCCTGACCGTATAATGCCTTGACGGCCTCAATGACCGTCTGTGTTATCTTTTTTTCCATTAGTTTATATTCTTAATAGTATTCTTCTTTCCGATATTGACTCTCCCTAACCTCTTGTGGAGGATCGGGCTGGGGCTCCTATCCTACGATGCTACCTGGCTTAACGTCCTTTGAAGATGTAGCAACGCTGAGGCTGCCGTCGAAGTCAACGGCAGAGAGTATCATGCCCTGTGACTCCTCGCCCATCATCTTGCGGGCTGCGAAGTTTGCAACGAAGAGCACTCGCTTGCCTACGAGCTCCTGTGGATCTTCGTAGTATGCTGCGATGCCGGAGAGAATGGTGCGACCGTCCTTTGTTCCGTCGTCGATGTGGAACTTCAGGAGTTTCTTGGACTTCTTCACCTTCTCGCATGATGTGACGAGACCTACGCGGATGTCGATCTTCTCGAATGTCTCGAAGTCAACGTTCTCCTTGAATGGCTCAGGCTCGTATGACTCTGCCTCGTTGGCTTTCTTCGTGTCCTCAAGCTTTTGAAGCTGTGCATCGATGGTTGCGTCCTCTATCTTCTCGAAGAGCAGTGATGGCTCTGCAAGCTGATGGCCTGCCTTGAGAATGTCCATACTGCCGAGCTGCTCCCACTGGAAGGAGTCGAGGTTCAGCATCTCGCGGAGCTTCTTTGATGAGAATGGAAGGAATGGCTCAAAGGCAATGGCGAGATTGGCGGTGAGCTGAAGACATACATAGAGGATTGTCTTCACGCGCTCCATGTCTGTCTTTGCTACCTTCCATGGCTCGCATTCCGTAATGTAGCGGTTACCGATGCGGGCGAGGTTCATTGCCTCTACCTGTGCCTCACGGAACTTGAACTCCTCAAGCAGCTGCTCGACATTCTTCTTGACGTCCTTGAACTCCTCGATGGTCTTTTGATCGATATCGGTCAATGTGCCCTGCTCAGGCACTACGCCGCTGAAGTATTTCTTTGTAAGCTGCAGTGCGCGGTTGACAAAGTTACCATAGATGGCAACGAGCTCAGAATTGTTGCGCTCCTGGAAATCCTTCCATGTGAAGTTGTTGTCCTTTGTCTGTGGAGCATTGGCGGTGAGGACATAGCGCAGCACGTCCTGCTTGCCTGGCATGTCAACAAGGTACTCGTGAAGCCATACTGCCCAGTTGCGAGAGGTTGAGATCTTGTCATCCTCAAGGTTGAGGAACTCGTTGGATGGTACGTTGTCTGGCATGATGTAGCCACCGTGCGCCTTCATCATAACAGGGAAGATGAGGCAGTGGAACACGATGTTGTCCTTGCCGATGAAGTGAATCAGACGGGTGTCCTCATCCTGCCACCACTTCTGCCATGTTCCCCATTTCTCTGGGTTCTTGTCGCAAAGCTCCTTGGTGTTTGAGATGTAGCCGATAGGTGCATCGAACCATACGTAGAGAACCTTGCCATCTGCGCCTTCTACAGGGACAGGGATGCCCCAGTCGAGGTCACGGGTCATTGCACGTGGCTGAAGATCCATGTCTAACCATGACTTACATTGACCATATACGTTAGGACGCCATTCCTTATGACCGTCAAGAATCCATTTCTTCAGCCAGTCCTGATATTTACCCAATGGGAGATACCAGTTCTTTGTTGGCTTCTTAACGAGACCGTGGCCGGGATTGTTCTTGTTTGTTGGGTTGATGAGCTCGTCAGGGGAGAGTGTGGCACCGCATTTCTCGCACTGGTCACCGTATGCTCCTTCTGCACCGCAGCGAGGACATGTGCCAACAATGTTACGGTCGGTGAGGAACTCGCCGGTCACTTCGTCACAGTACTGCTCCTCTGTGATCTCCTCCAGCTCGCCCTTGTCGTAAAGGGTGCGGAAGAAGTCGCTCGCGAACTTATTATGGATGTCGGAGGTGGTGCGGCTATAGATGTCGAACGAGATGCCGAACTTTTCGAAAGAGTCCTTGATCATCTCATGATAGCGGTCAACGACCTGCTGTACGGTGATGCCTTCCTTCTTGGCACGTATGGTTACTGGTACTCCATGCTCGTCGGAACCTCCGACGAACACTACCTCGCGATTCTTTAATCTCAGATAACGCACATAGATGTCCGCTGGCACGTAAACTCCTGCCAGGTGACCTATGTGAACACCACCGTTAGCGTATGGCAAAGCAGCGGTGACTGTTGTTCTTTTGTATTCTTTCTGTTGCATATACCTTATTATATATATTAATCTGGTGCAAAATTACTAATAAAAAATGACATATACAAGAGATAACGCAACTTTTTCGCATTTTATACCATTTCAGACCTCATATATGTCACTTTTGCTTGATTATTATCAATTATCCTTTAGTTTTTGCTATAATTTGAAAAA
>CAMADY010000006.1 GCA_945831805.1 uncultured Prevotellaceae bacterium | reverse complement strand
GCCCTCAAGGTTAGTTATGATGCCTACGTCAAGGTCGTTGAACTTGCAAGTTGTCAAGAGGGGGCCATGTACAAGCTGCAGTATAACCCGGAATATTGGACTTTTTCAGTAAACCCTACTTATCGGTAGCGAACTGTATGGTCATGCCATTGACAGCCTCCTTACCGTTAGCCTTGATATACTCTGCGGTAGGTATTTTGCCTGGTTGTGCATCGTAGGTTACATACTTGATGGTAGCCATAGATGTAGAGGTCATGATCTTTGCAGAGCCGTCACTATTGTCTGTGATGACAGGCTTGGTGAGGGATGTTGCGATACTATTGAGAGGTGTCTTATCATTGATCATTCTACAGATGTTGCCAACGATGGTCTTCACGTTCTCATCGTATGCGCTGTAGTCGTTGATGTTAAGACCGAAGTTGACGAAGACCTTGTTGGCATCGGCAACAGGGGTTACTGCATCTGCAAGAGGTATAGCATAGCGATACTGCAGCACGTCGAGGGTAGTAGTGTCACTTGACTGTGCCGTAGCGAGGTTGAAGAACTCAGGGCCCTTGCTGCCTTCTACATATTTCCATACACCCTGCAGGTGGTTGAGCAGTGGTGCGTGGTTGGCATTCCAGATATCGATGGTGTGGTTGGCATCATCGTTGAAGTGTACGCCGTTGAAGACAGAGTACAGTGGGTTGCTCGGGATGATGCTGATGGTCTTGGTGTCAACAGCCGCTGGCACTGCCCAGTTCCATACGGAGCTCTTCGTTGCGAAGATCTTGAAGTTAAGAACGTTGGTAGTGCCGAGACCAAGCTGCTTTGCTATATTCTTTGTATCAATTGCAGTGCCATTCTTGTAGTCGAAGGTCTGGAAAAGCTTCTCAGAACTTGACATAGCCTCAGAGAGAACGATGAGGTCTGCCTTGCCGAGGTTGTCGAGATCCTTAGTGCCGGCATCGCCAGTAAGCTGTACGTCGCCCTTGTTTACAAGCACTACGTTGTAGGTCTCACCGATACCTTCGAGAATCATCTTAGCCTCAAGAGGCTTTGGCTCCATGTTCTGGTCGGTGTAGCCGCCGGCATAGAGATAGATAGCGAATGGCTTATCCTTATTGAAGTCTGTTGAAGCGACATGTGCTGTTACTTTATCCTTTGGATAAGAAGCATCGGCATTGCTGTACTTCACGGTAGCAGTCTCTATAGCATAGTACTTCTTGCTGCTGTCGTAGGTCTGCGCGTCACCGCCATCGATGGTGATGGTGTATGTGCCGCCAGCCTCACCGCTGACAGTGAAGTTATAACCCTTGCCGCGCTCCGCCGCACCGTCAGGGTTAGCATAGTAGAACTTGCTCTCGTTGAAGGTGATGACAGGGAGAGACTTCAGCACGTTGGTGAAGGTCATCTTGCAGTCGCCGACCTTATCGAAGCCGTAGGTATAGGCAGTGCCGTCACCTGCTTCGCCTGTTACAGGATAGGTGTAGCCGAGGGCTGTTGTTACGATAACCTCCGGTGCGCCCTTGTACTCCGTATCGATAGAGAGGGTCTTGTTCTTGAACTGGGTTATCTGCTCTGCTGTGAGTGCAACGCCATTGACAGTGATGCCTGCTACGTCGTCAGCAAACTCATAGCTGAGGGTGATCTTAGTGTCGATAGGTGTTGGGCCCTCGCATACGAAGTCGATGGTCTGTGTTGCATTGAGAGCATTAAGTTCTCCTGCATATTCAACACCGTCAACGTACATCTTGGTGTAAGAGAAGTCAACGTCATTGAGGTTAATGCCTGTGATACGGTAGCCGTTGTTGATATTGATGCGGAAACCATTCACAGTGTAAGCATTATCGCCTTCGTTGTTTACATCGGCGAGGTTCATCTTCAAGCCTTCGTCTTCTGTAGGCTGACCAGCGTTATAGGTAGCCGCCACGGTGTATGTCACACCGATGTTGTCACCTGTTGCACCGTGGGTGTAAGAGATGAGTTCCGTACCCTTGGTAGCAGGCTGAGCAGCTGTAGTGAGTGTGCCGATGCCTGAGTCATACCAGCCTTCACAGACTGCCATTGCCTTGATGGTAGTGTTAGGTGCCACGTATGCTGTACCGCTGTAGAGTGTAGAACCTACAGTAGGGTCAGTGCCATCGGTGGTGTAGTAGATACGTGCACCGTCAGCATCGGCATTGGTAGCCATGGTTACGGCCCACTGTCCCTTTACAACATCGAACGATGTCTGACGGATGGCAGGGGCGTTGAGCTCTGCTACATCTACTTTCTCTACACGGATGTAAGGTACATAGGCAGGGGTAGAGAAGGTGAGCGTGGTAGAAGGTCCGGTGTAGTAGCCATAGACGATATTCTTCTTGTTTGAAGACCACTTACCGCCCTTGGTTGAGAGCGTAGCAACGGTGTTGCCGGCAGCATCCTTTACGATGACATTGCCAAAGGTGCCGGAGTCTGTTCCTGTCTTACCGATAGAGAACTTCACCTTGCCCTGAACAGGAACAGTGAAGGTAGCTGCCTTAAGACCGAGGACGGTGCTCTCGTAAGTACCCTGAACGCGGACGTTGACATTGGCGGTCTCTGCCACACGTGTCAGTGCGCCATTCTCTGCAACGAGTACGCCGAAGTCAACAGCCTGGCCCTTCACAGCCTCAGCCTCCGTGAGACCGTAGTCGCGCTTCTGACGAATGTCGAGTTCGAAGTCACGGAATACGACGTTAGCGACATCGACCTGCGCCACGTTACTTACGGCAACGGTGTTGGTGGCGGTGTTGGTAGCGACGCAGTAGTAGTAGCCTGTGCCGTTGGCAGATGTAGCAGGAGTGTATGAAGCGGTTGTTTCGCCAGGGATAAGCTCGCCGCCCATGTTAGAGGCATGGGTGTTGCGGTACCACTGGTAGGTGTCAGCGTTGGTAGCAATAACATTGAGTTTGAGTGCTCCACCTGTTGTCACGAAGTACTTCTCGTTGAGGTTCTGCGTGAAGGCAGGGGTAGTCTTGCGTGTTACGATGATCTGCTTGATGACACCGTAGCCGTAACGGTCGAGCCTGAGGTTGAGGTCGCCAGGAGAGGTGATCTGTATGGACTTCACCTCGCCAGTGGTCATGACGTTACAAGTAGCGTTACTGTTTGCACCGCTCTCCACGCCAACGTTACCGTTCATGCCTGTACCGATGAGGGTTACTACATCACCCTCAGCAAGACCTAAGAGCATAGCGACACGGTTACCGGAACCGCTTACCACCTTAAGGCCAGCATCAGCGATGGCGATGTTACCATTCTGGATAGCCATGTAGCCACGAAGGTCACGTGGGTAGTCAAGCTTGAAGATGTCATAGTTGTTAGCACCATTGCTACCGCGATTTGCAGTCTTGGTGTTGCTCATGACGAGGGCCTTGTCGTTCTCGTCCATGTTAAGGAAGTCGAAGGTCTTGACGTCTGCCTCCGTCGTTGTCACGGTAGTGATAGCGGAAGCCTTGGAACCGTTGGCATTGCTTACTACGCAGAAGTAGTGCTCTGTGCCAGCCTCGGCTGGAGTATAAACGTATGCTGCATCGTTGGCACCTTCGATAGCTTCAGCAGAAGCCATTGCAGAGGTTTCTGCAGATGTAGCCTTATACCACTGGTAGCTGTCAGCATCAGACGCAGCAACAGAGAGTACACGTGGCACGTCCTTGTATGCCTTGACAGCAGCAGGAAGGTCTGTGCTAATCTGAGGTTCTGCCGTAGCGTAGTAGTGCGACTCAATGGTGATGCTCTGGATAGCCATGTTGTTGTTGGTACAGTAGAGGTCTAACTGACCATTGCCTTTAGTGCCAACAGCATCAGCGATAGTGTATGTCTGCCTTGAGTTGACAATAGTACCTTCAGCAACGCCGCTTATCTGGTTGGCAGCAACGGTATAAAGCTGAGCAGGCTTACCACTCTGCATAGAGTAGTTGATGGTAACCTTATCGCCAGCATAGAGTCCGAGGATAGAAATATTGAAGGAAGTTGCCGCTGTACCCTTGTTGTTCCAGTTACCAGCGAGACCGTTCTGATAAGCATTGGTAGAGCTACGCCACATCCAACGGAGTGTCTCGCCAGAGTTGTACTTGTTGTTTACTGCGAAACGGCCATTCAAATCTATAGTCTGATTTGAAATTGTTCCCTTAGGATTGTCTATCACATAAACCGGCAATGGGTTTGTTCCTGAAGCCTGGCTAACAGGTGTACTTCCAAGACTGAGGTTTGGTGCACCACCAGCAACGAGAGATGCGAAGTCGTAGGTCTCATAGACTGTACCTTCATGGTATGTCTTTGAACCACCTTCGGCAGTCTCTGCCACGGTAACGGTAGTGATGTTAGAGTTTACTACGCCGTTTACCTTACAGTATATATAATGTGTGCCTACAGCACCCCATGTCTGTGTGAGCATGGATGATGTGGCACCACCGATTGCTACAGGGTTAGCGCCAGTAGCATCATCACAGGTAAACCACTGGTATGTAGCGCCACCCTCTGCAACGATATTGAGAGTCTTAGGCTTATCCTTTACAGCAGTGTAGGTAGTGCTGAGGTCCTGAGTGATGAAAGGGTTCTGTGCCGTAACAGGTATTACGGTAGAGTATGCGTCGCCCTGCGCGTTTGTAGCCTTGCATACGAGATATACGGTACCCTCTTCCGTTGCAGTATAGCTGTAGGAAGCGTCTGTTGCGCCAGCGATTCTGTTGCCGTCAACAGCCACAACGAGGTAAGAACCACGGTTGTTGCTCTTGTACCACTGATAGCTTGTAGCATCGGTAGCCTCGATAGCGAAGGTCTGTGGCTTGCCTACATAGACAGCAGTAGCGGTGAGGTCCTTCGTGATAGCAGGGATCTGTGCCTCTGCCTTGGCATCACCGATGATACCTGTTGCTGAAACAGATGCTACAGAATAGCCACCCTCGATGGCAGCAGCGGTAGTCATGTTAGGAGCCTTGATGCCCTTTGCCTGCTGTGGCTGAGGTATCTCGTAGCTCTGGGTAGCATCAGCTGTTGCAGACACCATAGCGATGCGCTTGCCATCCTTATATATAATATACGCATGAGCATTCTCTACCTTGTTCCATGTGAGGGTGAAGTTTTCCTTGTTCAGCACCACATTGGTAGGAGCATTTGGCTTATTATCGTTGGCGTAGCTTGAGACAACAGTGCTTACCGAAGCAGAAGGTGCAGAAACCGACTCAACGAATGTGCCGCCAGCCACGATGTTCTTACCCCAGCCAGTCTCCTTGTATGCTATGGTCTTGGTGGTGTTATGGAACGCTGCCTTTGCCCCAGCAGTGTAGCCACGACCGAGGTAGTACTTGCTTGCCATGCTGGTGCTTGCAGAAGAGATGGTACAGCCATTGAAGATGAAGCCGTTTGGTGCTGTTGTCGTTGCAGGGGCAGCGATGTACGCTACATTGGCCGGCTCAATCTTAATGTCACAACCCTCGAACCATACGTCACCGTCACCGCTGACGATGTCAACGGTACCGTGGATCTCTGAGTTCTCGAAGTAAGAGCGTACATTAGCACTTGAAGCATAGTATGTATTCTGACGACCGAGCAGGCGCACCTCACGATATACGTTCTGTGCACCGGCATCCTCGATGCAGACGCCCTGTGGGTACTGTGTGCCGTCCTGTGCCTCCTCTACCCTATTCTTGATGGTGAGGTTCTGCATAACGACATTGTTGCCCGTCACCTTGAAGGTAGCGGTATTGTCGAGACCTTCGATAGAAGGTTCATTCTGTATGATGACGCCCTCCATGCTCTCACCGATGAGAGATACGTTAGAGCCCACGATGCTGAGCACCTGGGTGCCGAGGTCGTAAGTGCCGTTAGGGATGAAGACCATCTTACGCTCGCTTGTCCTTGCTGCCTCATCATTAGCATATTCAATAGCATTGAGCAGAGCGTCACCCTTCAGCCTATCGTTAGCACCGTTAGTAGGCACGATGATAAAGCCGTTCTCCGTCTGAGGTATATCCATCAAATAAGCATGGAAGTCCGTAGCCTTCTTCACTACATAGACCTCACTCGCCCTATCACCATTACCATCAGTAGATGTGAACCAACCGTGGAAACGCTTGCCGCTTGGCACCTCACCTGTGTATGCAGGGATAACGCCAGAACCGATGCGCTCGCCAGAGTAAGCAGTCTTCACAGTTCCACCGAAAGTAATATTTACCGGAGCCTTGACATGAACGTCGAAGACGATGGTACCGATGCCGTAGGTATTATCACCTTCCTGACGAACGGTAACCTTTGCATCACCACCAGCAACCTTCGTGATAACACCGGCATCGCTTACTGTTACGACACTCTCGTCACTTGATGTATAGTGCATTGCACCTGTGCTTGATGTAGTATAGTCTGTATTCTTAGTAAGTTTGTACTGTGCATGAGACTCATCAAGAGTTACCTTCTGCTTGCCGTCAGCGATAGTGAGGTCAGAAGCAGTCTTGGTTGGATATGATGTCTTGAACGCCTTCACAAAATAGTTGCCACTACCTGACTTGGAGATTGTAAATTCTACCCAGCCACTCTCTCCTGTGTATGTAAATTCACAATTGTTATTGTCGCCATTTGCTGCAATCTCATAATTCTGCTTTCTTGTTTCATCAACCTTGAGAGTATATGATCCAGCATAATAAACATCAAATGTTATCTTTGAGCCATTAACAAGATATGTTCCTATCTTCTGATCGGAGAAGAATGTAATCCAGCTATCGCCTCTGTTCTTTATCTTAGCTACATTGAGTGCTATGTCGTTTTTCTCTTCAATGATTCTCTCCTGCTGAACAAAGCAATGCGCAGCCTCCGGGTCAATGCTTGGACCTTCTTCCTTTGGACAAAGCTTCCAGGTAATTGTTTTGATTGAAGGACCGTCATTGATAGCCTCGATGTTCTGTCTCCACACAGGTTTCAGAGTCTTGCTCTCTGTGAAGGTATGTGTCTTGTTTGTCTCGTATGTAGTAACACCATCAGACCAGCCAGCGAGTGTATAGCCCTGTCTGTAGAGTGTTGTGTTAGCAGGTATCTTTACGCGACCGTCAGAAGACATCACCTTTACCTCTGCTGGCACGGTGCCGATAATGTTTGGCGCAGATCCCTTCTGGTATGTGATGGTTAAGAGCTCTGGCATCTGAACGGTGTCGAAGCCCCAGTCCTTACCTCCATTGTTGACGATTTCCACCATCTTGTTGGATGTAGCGAGGTCACCAGTGAAGCGGATTTCCAAGGTGCTCTCTGCCTTCTGAAGGGTTACATTGACATTAGCGCCACCATTGATAGAGTATGTTCCGGCGCAGTCGTTGGCGTAGCCTGTGTTTGAAGATCCAAGTACCAAAGACTCCGTTGGACCAACAAAGAGGTAAACACGAGTCTGACCAGTCTTTACAGCATCTGCACCACTACTTGTTCTGGCAATCTCATGAGAAGACTTATCTCCACTCCAAAGACCACCTTTCAACCATGCTGGAGTTTCTGATGTCATGGTCTGTGGGGTTCTTGCTGTCAAAGGCTCTACTGCCTCCCAAGTATATGTATAAGTCTTGGTTGTAATACGATCCTCAGCGGTGATGGTGATAGTGCCGCCATCAATAGCAAACTGCGCACCAGCAGACACCTTACTGCTCTTGACAGTTGGCATCTCCGTACCAGACATATAATATCCCTTAACGGTAGTTCCGTCAATGAATGTATTGAAGCCATTGCTGAGGATGAGCTCCTCAAGTTCGCAAGCAGTACGTGTACCTACTTTGACAGTAGCAACGCCAGAAGTTGCTATCTGTGTTCCTGTAGCTGCAGGGTTTGTCAGAACAGCATAGAAGTAGAGAGCCTTACCTGCATCATCCGATGTAGGAGTATATTTCAGTGTTGGCTCTACAGCACCCTGGATTGCAGTACCACCAGAGGTGCTGTTAGTTGTGTTCTTATACCACTGGATAGACTGATAGTGAGCGCCGAAGAGTGATACCTGCACTTCTGTTTCTGGCAGACTATTGATTGCAGCACTTGGAACATCATCAAGAACTCTTGGTGACTCTGTGTCTGTAGAAGGATCTATCTCACCATCGTAGATTTTCAAAGATGTCATGTAGGCATTCTGTGCCTCTGCAAGATTATAGAACCACAGCTGCACATTCTTGCGATTGACTTCAACTTCAACCTCAGTACCTTCCTGAGCAGCTGTAGCAGATGACAATGTCACCCAATCAGCATCACCATCACCTTTTACCTTAAGACCCCAGCCACGATTACTTGCTGTAGCAGCATGAACAAAAGTAACCTTTGTAACACTTGCAAGTGTAGAGGTCTTAATATAAGGAACAATACTGTTATTAGCATCTACCTTTTCACATACCAGATAACCTGGAGTAATACAGTCATTTGTAAACTTAGCGGTATTTACTCCTGCAGGTTCCACTTTCGTTTCCAACAAAGAGAATGTCAATGTCTGACCATCAGCTGTTGTTTTGGCAATCTGATTATCTGAGGATTGAGAACCTACCTTAGCCCAATTTTGGAAATCTGTAGAATAAAGGCAGTTATCAACGAATCCGTTGTTAGCAAGCTGCTGAACTGTGATTGAATAGAGGTATGAACCACCTGTTCCCACAACATCTACCTTTCCAGCAACAGCATCAGCAGCGGTAGCTACATATCTTGTCTCGTCAGCAGAAGCAGCCTTTCCGCCAACGGTGAAATTGTGCATACCCGGATAGGAGACAACGGTTACAATATCACCCTTGAAACGGACAGGAACGCTAACAATTGTACCAGTATTAAACTGAGCAGAAGGACCTGATCCTGCAGCATAAGCAATCTTACCAGGAGTAGCATCTACGGTCAACTGTAAACCATCTACATTAGAATCTATAGTACCATCTCTACCTTCGAAACTGGTGCTCGTTATAGATGCAGGGATACCATTATGCCAATCCCATGTCGCAGTACGCTCAGGGAACTTTGGAGCATCATCGTCTGCGTCAGACTTGAACTCGATAGAATAGATACGGAGGTATTGCTTTTTGTCATTTCCATTAATATAAGCTGTAAGTTCCACATCACCAGCAGGAACAGGGATATACTCCGTAACCTTGTCATTAACATTAGACAAACAAGATCCTAATCCTGTATTGACACCGTTTACATAAAGATAACGACGCAGTGACTCGTCTTCGTTTCCGCTACCATCTTTACGAGTTTCAGTATTTGAGAATGCCACCTTTATCTTACCAGAAACTGTTGTATGGAACTTCAACATCTGTCCCATAAAGTATTTTCCTTCACGGACAGCATACTCACCCTGACCGAGCAATGCGGCAGCATTGAAGTGGGCAGGTTCTCCCAATGCGTATCGGTTACTGAAGGCGAAGGTTGTTTCATCCTTGCGGATCGGAGTTGTATTATCAAACTTCACTTCCGTCTTTTTCGTCTTTGTCCAATCCCACGTCGTTGACTCCGTTACGTCCTCTATCTCTGGCTCGTATGAGCCATCTGTATCATTGACAAATACAGAGCGGTCCTCTGCTACGTCAACACCTATCCTGTCTGTCCACGGTGATGGGTCAGGAGTAATGTTGAATGTAGTATTAAAGAATGAAGCACGAGGTGTGCGGTCAGTACCACTGCCGCCATACCAACCACGACCGAGAAAATAGCCATCATTAGCCACCACCCCGTCACTATGTCCGTTACAATCATTGACAGCAGCTGCTGCACTTACAGTACAGTTATAGAACATATAGCCTTCCTTCTCTTCGGTATAGGTAGAGGGAGCTACGATGATAGGCTTGCCACCACCTGTATGAGTATTGACAATCTCGAGCGTACAACCGTTGAAGGTGATGTTACCGCTACCGCAGATAAAGTCGGTGTTACCACGGATGATACAGTTGTTGAAGGTGCTTGTCATGCCCTTAGGACCACAGCTGTAGTATGTATCCTGAAGACCGTCAAGACAGATGTCTGTATAAAGGTTGTCTGTACCAGCATCCTGAAGACATACGCCACGCTCAGAATCGGGGTTGTCACCGCTTGTGCCGTATTTAGCACGACACTTCAATGTCAAGTGACTCAGCTTCACATGGCTACCAGTCTGCAGTGTAGCAGTGGCATTGATACACTCCTGTGCGAGTGTATTCTTGATGATAACGCCATCACGACTCTCACCGATTATCTCAGTATAGTCAGGCACCAACGTATTGTGTGCACTGCCAAGGTCGTAGGTGCCGTTAGGCAGGTAAATCTTGAATGGGTCGCCACTCGTACCGTCAGCATTGGTAAGGGCATGAAGCAGCTGTTCTACACTACCAGCAGCAATCTTAGCATCATACTCAGGGTCGCTCGTATCATAATCTATGATGAGCTTCTCGACCTTGAGGTATGGTGTGTAATCTGCACCTGTTATCGTAAGTGTTGCTGCTCCACCTTTATATATATATGTAGCTACGCCACCTTTATGATAACATCCGGGAGTCTTGATGTTGAGCGTCGCGAGGTTTGCGCCATTCTTGACTGCAATAGTTGCATTAGGATTACCATTTGCATATTGACATCCACCCAGGGTTATCTTAACAGGTCCGTCAACTACTACTTCTGCACTGAAGCCCGTGAAACCATGGTCACTCTTATGGCTTGTACCTCTCAAAATAGTCAATCCTGCAGGAACCTCACCCTGATAATTATCCGTCGCAATATTCCGCAGATCAAGCTCGAAATCCTCAAACTCAACTACATGGTCTGGTGTTGGGTCGGAATCAGGATCCTGTTGTGGTGTTGGATAGGCTACGGTTATTCCGGAAGGATATAAGGCGTCATCAACTGCTACAAGGTCATCAACGGTTGCCGCCCACGCACTATTACCCCATGCCAGCATCATCACCATCGTGAGGAGGGTGAGGAGGCGGGTTGGGGTGTTAGCGAACTTGGTTAGGGTTCGTAATAGTGTGTCAGTGATGCCATGAGCGTCAGGTAGTGACATGGCATAGTTTGTTATTTGTTTCATATATATAGTAGTTTATTTTCGTAATGTCTGTATTTATGCGATATGGGACGCGCGATGTATGTTGTTAGTTCTAAGTATTAAGTCTTTGTTTAGTCGGGTCTATAGTATTCAGATGAGCTTTACCATCTGTACGTTTCCCGTGTCGGGGTCGCGGTGATACCATTCTGAGTAGAAGGCATCGGGAGCGAAGTTGATGACGACACCGTAGGAGGTGTGCGTCAGTGACATGCGGTGCTCTAACCTGCTGCGCTCCAAAGCAGCGATGATAGGTTGGGTGTAGATGTCAACGATGACGTTGTTGTTGATGAGCATCGGTACTTGGTATGGTTCATCGAGGGGTTCGTTGTCCCAATAGAGGGTGCAGGGGGCAGAGAGCGTGACGTCGAAGCCGTCCCTCCTGACGAGATGCGCGAAGAGACGTGTGTAGAGGTCTGTCTCAAGACCGTATTTGACTTTGTTATAAACCTTCATGCCGAGTCCTGAGAGGTAATACAGGAAGCGGTATCTCTTGTTGTAGGCGGCCCTTGGGTTGTTAGGGTCGTCGAAGAGTGGATTGTATGGTGGTTTATACATATTGGCAGTGTCTTTAGTTAATTGAATCTATAAAATGTCAAATCTGCAACAAATCTTTCAAATCCGCAATCGAGCATTCAAATCCGCAATCGAGCATTCAAATCCACAATACAGCATTCAAATCCGCAATACAGCATTCAAATCCGCAACAGAGCATTCAAATCCACAATCGAGATCATATCGAGTCTAAAGCGCATGAGCAGAGAGAGGAAGCACATGAGCAGAGAGAGGGAGCGCATGAGCAGAGAGAGGGAGCGCATGAGCAGGGCGGGAGCGCATAATGGAGACCTTTTTGTAGGCTTTGGTGCGGATTGTCTGTTAAGAGGCAGGCAGGAGTCCCTGAGCCTGGAGCTGAGATTTGATCTCTTCTGCAGTGCGATGTAGTCGGTGCGCAAGGGCATCAATAGGGGTGGCAGAGAGATAGAGGGCCTTTAGAAGAGCCTTATCTGCGGTATGCCATGGCTTGCCTTCGTTGGTGTAGAGTCGCCGCGGGGCAGTGCCTGGGTTGTGAGGTGCTGAGGGCATATATTGCTTCAGGTCACGTCCGGAGAGATAGATGGGCGTGCCGGAGGTGCGCTGCAGTATGTCGTTGTAGGTGCGCACTATCTGCATGATGTCAATGAGCGGGAGCTCTATCTTCTTGGTGAGTTCATAGAGCAGGTATTCGTTGGCGTGCGGATCGGGATATCCGGTGCGTAGCATGTAGGCGCGGTCAGCATAGCGTATGCCAGAGACCTTATAGATGCTGTAGGTGCGCGGCTCCCTGACGAAATACAGGAGGAGATACTTCACTGCTGATGTCACTTCGTCCTTTCGGACGGCACCGTTGATGATGCTGCTACGCACATTATAGGCGTGGTTGTGACGTATCCAGTTGAGCTGCTCGTTGGTGCGGAAGCATCCTATGAGTACGGTGCTGGCATCGAGATCGTCAGGGAGTTGCTGTTGTTGCGTGTCAACGTATGTGAACTCACGTGTCTGGATTTTCTCCTGCCATTGCTCGTTCTGTAGGAGGGTGCTGGCAGGGTTCTGTATGATGTGGGGTGCGTAACCGGGGTCATTGATTCGTGCCTTATCGACGAGATATACGAAGTAGTTGTTGCCGTATCTGGTGGCTGCGGACTGCTCACTTGCCGACAGGAAGAAATGGGGTTCTCCGGAGTATGTCTTGACTTCTATGTAGCGGTCGTGGCGGCTGGAGGTTGTGCCCATGAAAGAGAGGATATCGTAGCCGGTGGCGACGTCGCTGCGTCCGATGAGGCGCACGTCGCTGGAGCGTGGGTGGGCGTAGAGGCGCTGCCGCTCAAAGCGAAGAGCGAAGTCTTCGCCTTGGTCGCCGAGTGCCTTTTGGGCCTGCTGTTGTTGATATAACTGCTCTTGGGTCATTGCAATTCTTTGAAATCTATGACAAATTTATAAAATCTGCATCAAATCTGACAAATAATAAGGTGGGCGGTATGGAAGTATAGGGGCTATGAGCGCCGAGGGGCGAGGGGCATAGGGGCTATGAGCGCCGAGACCGGGGGCATAGGGGCTATGAGCGCCGGGGGGCTGGGGGACATAGGGGCTATGAGCGCCGGGGGCGGGGGCGGCCAGCAATCATAGGGGGGTGGGACTATGATTGCTGGGGATGGGGTTATTGGAGGAATATCTTTTGCTGTCCTACGATGTAGATGCCTGATGGGAATCCGCTGTAGGTGTTGATGCCTGGGCGTACATCGAAGATACGCATGAGGTTGCCACCGATGGTGTACATCTGGAGGGTTGTAGGGTATGTGCTGTCGATGATGACGCGCTTGCCCTTCGGATAGATGTAGAGGTGTGGTCCCTTGACACCCTTGTCAGGATCGCCCGGCTGCTCGTCGCTGCCGATCTTCTCCTGCTTTGCAGCACCGAGGCTACCGATGAAGATCTGCTTGGCGAGCTGTGGACCTGCAGCCTTTGAGTCTCTGATGGCGCCTGTCGTCATGTATGTACGGAACGGCAGTACGGCAGCGGTGTTGCTATCGAATGCTGTGCCTGCATCGTTCATGCTATAGACGGTCTCCGACTGCTCTGTGAGCATGTAGGTTCCGATGTGGTTGTAAGCATTAGCGCCCTCACCAGCAGCGGTTGTCATGACAGGTGTAACAGGGATGCTGACGGTTGCTGACTTGTTCTCCTCGTCACTTTCCGGGCCGTAGGCGTTGAAGGTGATGGTCTGTGGGTCATTTGTCTTCACTCCGTTATGGAATACCATGTCATAGAACTGGCTGCTGAGGTCGAACTCATAGTATCGTGAGCCTGGGAAGCTTGCGATGTATGGTACGTTGGCTGTCTGTGGCAGGTAGTCAGCATAGGTGTGAGAATCATTGTACCAACGGTTCTGGTTAGAAGCATCGTTCCAGTTGTAGTTGTAAGACAGGTAGGTATCCTTGAACCACTGGTTGTTGAATGCAAACGAGGTAATCTTTGCATCGGTCTGGGCTGTGTTGACGAAGAGGCCATCTTCACCGTATGCGCCTGGGCGCTGGAAGGTTGCGGTGGTCTTTCCGTCGGAAGCACCGATGGTAACAAGGCCACGGAGCCAGTACTCGTGGTGGAGGGTCTTGTCGTTATGCTCTGGGAGCATGTCCTGACCGACCTTATCGCCAGTAACGAGTCCCTTATTAACATCAGTCTGGGTATATTTAGGCATACCGTAGAAGTGTGTTATCTCTCCGTTGAGGGATGCTTCGGTCTTGTTGACGGTGAATGGGAGGACGACGCCTTCCCATGCATCGTTGTCGGACTCTGCATACTTGGCAGGCTGACGTGTGTACCATGCACGGTTGCTTACGGTGAACTGTACCGGTACGCAGAGGTCGTTGTTAGGAGCGGACTCTGTAGCACGCTCTACGAGGTGGAGATACTGTGCCTGTGGTTCTGCAGTAGCGCCAGAGCCTGTCTGTCCTATAGCGTGTGCAGTGATATAACTCTCTTCCTGTGACTCGTTGTAAAGGAGGTCACGGAGTGCTCCACCTTCTGCAAGGTCCGCATTGCTGTTAGCATAGAGGAGGAGGTTACGCGTTACGTTCTTGTCCATGCCGAACGACTTAAGACCGTAGTCGGCAACAGGCTGGTAGAAGGTTACTGCTGAGCCTTCTTCGCTGCCTACGCTACCGCCGACAGAAACAGATGCTGCGTCGGTGTAGGTGGTGTAGGTCTTGGCGAGAGGCTCTCCTGCTGTAGGATCGCTATAGCCGTAGAAGTCGATGGCTGTCACCTTATTATTATGTGCGTAGCCAGCGTGGTTATAGTAGTAACCGTTGTTGGTGGTAGAGCTATAGTAACCAGCTGCACGATATACACGGTTTGCCATGTCGCTTACGAGGTGTACGGACTTAGCGAAGGTGACGTCGAGGTCTGCCGTAATGCTTGCAGGGAGCGTGGTGTTCACTGTAGCGAGAGCAGCAGCCTTGGTGCCGGAGTTCTGACGCTGACCCCAGAAGAGGTAGTCGTTCTTAGCGGTTGTAGTAACGTCAGCAGTGCTGCCGCTCACCTTTACCTCCTCGAAGAGTGGCTGGTAGCCGGTGCATGATGCAGCGACATATTCCGGATTGCCAGGAGTGCCTGAAGCAGCGGTGTAGCCTACGGCACGACTCAGGTCTATGGTGTGCTTGGTATCGTGGAGTGTAGCCTGCTCACCATAGTTAGGACGCGCAGCAGTACGGAGGAACTCAGAGCCGCTGTAGTGGTTGGCAGCGGAATAGTCGGCATAGAGGTAGTCACCGTTAGCATAGTAGTTCTCGACGTAGCTCTGGGCAGCGGAAGCACCGCTGCCAGCATGGCTCGCACCAGCTGCACATGCATTAACATAACGCTTGTCGAGGTAGTACTGGTTGAGGTCGTATGCTACCTTGCCATAACGCCAATCGTCCTCGGTGTAACTGGTGAAGACATCGCCGTTCATGCGATAGACGACGTGGGTGGTGTTGTCAATAGCGCCTGTTGGGTTGTAGGTGTATGACGTATGGTACTTGACATTATTAGCCACTGCATCACCATTGGTTATAACGCCGGTAGAGAGGCCGAGGTTATAGATGTTACCGTTGTTGGCGGTGAGGAGGTACTTGTTGTCAAGATTTCCGAGACCGCTGATGACGTGGCCGTCACCGTGGAGGATACCGTAGAAGTCTGCAGGTGCAGCGTATGGGGTCAATGTCGTACCGCCTTCCTGATCGCCAGGCTTGATAGCCGTGATGTCGTTCTGGAGGAAGAACTGCATGTACTTTCCATAGCTGTTTGCAGCAGGTACCTTGGTCTTCTGCTCGTCAGTGAGAGCCTTGAACGCTGCATCATCGAGTGAAGTGTTCTTTGCAGTATTGTAGGCTGTTGCGTTAGCATAGAACTCAGCCGGCATCTTAACACTGTTAACGAAGGTACCGAACTTGTTGAGGTCGAGCTTGTCAACGAGGTAGATGCGTGGCTGTGGGAGGATAGCCTTGCGGGCTGTCTCCTTATCAACGCCTTCCTCCATGGCATCGACAGCCTCCGTCTCGAGCTTATGGCGCTTAGCGGCAAGGTCGAGGTGCTGGTCGAGAGCATACTCCTGACCAGAAGAAGAGCGTGGGAGCATACGGTGGTAGTTATGAACGAGGAGGGTGTTGTCGTCGGTCATATCTGCAGCGAAGTCATTATCGAGGTTGTTAACCTTGAAGTTGTACTGCACTCCGTAGCCGTTCATGAAGTAGTATGCCGGTACGAGGATGTAGTCTCCGTCCTTATCGTAGCGTACGTCCTTCAGCATCTCAGAGCTACCTGTTGACTCTACGTTGTACTCATAGACAGGATAGTTAGAATCATTGACGAACTGCCACTTGCCATCAACCTTCTCGCGCTTACCGAACTTATATGTAGTACCAGACTGCGAGAATGTCTGGTCACCGGTAAGTTTGATGTTACCCTTGTCGATCTTTATCATCTCGCCAGGGAGAGCACAGTTGTAAACCTTAAGGTTACCTGTGTAAGAAGGACCAAGGACATAGTCAATGGTGAGGTAGATGGTGTAGGTGAAGAGGCGCTCGCCACGTATATAATAGGTAACATCACCACCAGAGGTAATAGTACCAGCATCAGTAACATGGTTGCCAGACTCATCATTACCTGTCAATACATGGATATACTTTTCGCTTGACTGATTATAAGAAACGATGTCATTAAGATGAGATATCTCGTGATACTCATTACCATTACCGAAGTAATAATACTTAACACTACCATCAGTATTCAAATTACCAGTAACACGAGTATAGACATAATTACCTACATCACCAGTTCTTGTCAAGAAGTACTGTATAGGAATATAACCCATTACAGGAGTTGCAGGCTTATCAATCACCTTATCTCCAACCTTTTCAGCCTTTCCTGCATTAACGTCATATTCTGTCGCTGTATGACTTACTTCGTCATTATTCATAGCCGGTGCCGTAAGTACGACAGTAGCCTCGCAAGGCTGTGCCATGTACTTCTGGTAGTATTCGTTGCCAGAGTTATTTACCTGATCCTTGAGCTGGAAGGTGATAGCAGGGTCGTTGCTACCCTCTGAAATAGTATTAGTAAATGCAACATTTGATACAGTAGCCGCATCAGTGCTGTTCATTGGAAGATTAGCATAGTGCGCCTCTGTAGTTGTATAAACACCTAATGCCTTATTTGGCTGCTGGATGCCTGCATCAACTGTTGACTTTGCACCAGGAGCCGAGATAAAGAGATTGTAGTGGTCATAGACACCGTTGGTACGTGTATTGCCGAAGCCATGTTCGTGATCTGATTCAGAATCCTTAGAAGTTTCTATATCACAAGCCAAATAACCATTGTTGTCGATCTTTATGTCGCCAACTTTTGCTTCTACAGATGTTCCGTCAGACTTAACGGTATAGTTGCCATCACTCTCATCACAAGTTGCCTTGACATATTTCTTACCGCCAATCTCAACAAGGTCTGCATCCGTATAATATACTGGAGCGGTAACGTGGTTACTACGCCACTTGATGCTCTGAAGGGTTACCGTCTGACCAGCTTTTGCACCAGAGAGTACAAGGAGTCCATCCTTATTGTCGCTATTGAAGTAGAGAGGTGTGGTAGAACTGTCGTATGTGTAACCCGTGATGTGGGCATTGTAGTAATAGTTGTAACCTGTTACGTACCAGTAGTGGATACCCTTCTCCTTAGTGTCGTCAGCAGGTCCAGTGCCACTATTATTAGTTGTATAGTAGTTAACAGGGAAACAATCGTCCACAATGTAACGGTTGCGTGTCTTGTCGTAAGGGAATACGAAGTTACCAGAGGTTTCAAGGAAGTCCTCGGTCTGGTCAATATGATCAGGTACAGAACCATCAGAAGCACGATGGTGCACGTTGTCTGCATAGACGTAGCCGCCACCCTCGTCTTCACGAACATTGATGAGGTTCATTTCTACGACACCTACGATAGGTCCGTAGAAGATATCCTCTGTGTTCTTATCGTCTGTGGTATATACATTCTGAAGCTTCATGGCATAGCCGGAGGCGATACCAATCATATTCTTAGCAGTACCGTCATTACGCTTCTGGAACTCGGACTCCTGTATTTCCTTATTCTTGTACTTATCTATATAATCCTGCTTCTCTGCACGGTAGGAAGTTGAAGACTTTACAGTTCCCGAAGTATGATCCTTATCCTTGTTACCGTAATGGTAATCATCTGTGAATGGAACGTCAGAGTCAACAGCACCAATATAGTGGATGTTGTTAGAGAATCCGATGTAGTTACGTGAACGCTTTTCTGATGTAGCCTGAAGGTTAGAAGAACTGAGCACTAAACCAGGTGAGCGCATCTGCAGCTCTCCCACGCGTGCAATAGAATAAGGTGTGGTAGAGAGCTCTGTTACGGTGTAGTCACGAGCACCGAGAAGTGCGAGCGAGCAGTCCTGTACACGGAGGATATCCATACGCTGGAAGGTATTGATAATCTTCGCTCCGTTAGGGTTAGCTCCAGCGAAGCCGTAGCCGTTTATCTCACCGGCACGGAATCCTTCTGCGAATGAGAGGTGTCCGTCACCGTACATACCACCTTCGGAGTCAGACTGGAATACGGTCTTATAATAGGTCTTGCCGTCATGCTTATCGTTTCCGTAGAAGTAAGTGTCTTCTTGATAGATGTAACGGTAGGTTCCGTTGTCATTGTAGTAATAACCGAAAAGGTCAGTACCTTCAGGGAGTGTCACCTCCTTCATTGACTGAGTAGAGATAGCGATGTGGTCCTTATCTGTTCTATCATTAACTGGATCACTATTTGTTGGCGCAGCAGCACGGTCCCATACGAGAACGGTGGTGTTACCGCCGAATCCCTTTGAACCTTTGCCCTTGTTGATAGCGTTGAGCTCACTGAGGTCTGCGAGAGAGAGCTCGCTGTTGAGGTTCTGTGACTCGTCGTACTTCTTCACGGTGTAGGTACCGGCAGCAACGGAAGAACCTGATGCGAGAGAGTAACCACCGCCATAGACAGCCTCTGCGATGTTGATGTCAACGTCGTTCCAACCATCGAGACCACCATGGGTATCAGGTAGAGTCTCAACAGCCTCAGAGAAGTTTTTACCATCGCCATGAGTTGCCTGAGAGGTATCGTAAGCAGCGATAGCCTGGAATACTTCCTCAGACACCACGTCACCCTTCATAAGGTAAATCTTCTGCTTGATGACATCTTCGCCCTCAGCAGGAGCTTCTGCATAGTGCTTATATGAGGTGTTCCACTTATCGGCACGCTTGAGGTTATAGATGCCGGACTTCTGGCAGGTGTAGTACTTAGGATAGCCTACGAGCACCTGTGTAGAGCCCCACATGTAACCAGCGTATGATCCACCGCAGACAGACGATGCGATGTTACCATTATATATACGTACGAGGAAGTTACCGATGAGGTTACCCTGCTGACCGCCACCATAGATGAAGTTGGCACCAGCGCCACTCTCTACCACCGCATTATCGACGGCATTAACGGCAGGAGCCGAAGGCTTCATGCCCTTTGCATGACTTGCAGCAGGAGTCTTCTTCATACCCTTACCGAAGAGGACTGTGGTGTTACCATAAACGTATGAGTCGTTACCGTAGCCGGCACCATATACGTTGGCGAGAGCCACGCCGTCCTTCTCCTTGTTAGCCTTGAGTTCGTCCTTTGTTACGTTAGCGAGCATGTTTGTCTGCACGTCAACGAAGATGTCGCCGTTGATGGTACCCGACTTATAGCAGCCTCCATATACGTTACCACCTTCCCTGACACCACTCTCAGCACCAGTAGAAGGCCGGAACTGACACTTCACGGTGAGTGCGATGTCCTTATCTGCTGATGCATCAGCAGCAGTGGCATTACGCTCACCGAGGAGATAACCGCCCTCGTGGTGGGTGTTCTTATACATGATGTTGGCATTGTTACATCCGCCTACAATCCTATCGAGGATGGTGAGACCTGCAGGGAATGTGATGTCAACAATCTTACCACCATTAGGCTTCACGTTCATGTTGCCACGGTTACCGCCGCAGACGAAGGTGCCGATGGTGGTGGAAGTTACATCACCCGACCGTAAGCCATTCCATGTCACCGTAGGCTGCACCGCCATCTCCACCGGCTGGAAATAGAGGTCGAGGTTTGTCCTATAGACCTTCGGACGGTCGTTCTCCGCTACCGGCAGATACTGTGTTGATACAGCCTTGTTGCCTGGCACGTTAACCCAGTCGATAGCGTGAGTGAGATCGACCTTGTTGACGTCCTGATAAGCGTTCATGTAGTTTGTCTTATCGTCGAACATGGCGTCACCGTCGCAACCGAGATATACTCCACCGATGGTGAGGTAGCTACCGATGTTGACGTTTACGGTAGGTGGTGTGCCTCCGTAGATTTCGTTGACAGTTGCAGAGTTACCACCGCCGAAGACGTTACCCCTGATTTCCACCTTACTATCAGAAGCGCCCTGGAGGTTAATCCTCACGTTCTGTGTAGCCGGACGGTACGAGTTTACGTTAACCATCTTCTCCGCCTCTGGTGAAGAGTTCACAGCAGAAGAGAGTCTCTCAGCCGGTACGGTATATACCAGGTCGTATGTTGTCTCGGCAGTCTTATAGTACTCGTTGACGGTAACCTGCCTTATGTCCTTATCGCCCTGAGCGTAGAGGTAGTTACCGTTGCCGGCACCATATACGTTACCGAGGATATGACCACCATAGATGTTTATGTTGGCAGCGCTATAGATGCTACCTGATACATCGTTGGCACCATAGAGGTTACGGTGAATCCAGATCCTGTCATTTGCTTCGCCACCTGTAGAGGTTCCGAGGTTGACAGTTGCAACGCCGTTGCCGCTTGTGAGAGCATCACCGTTTGGTGCGCTATTCCTCTTAGTACCGATGTTACCCATCAGACCACCACCGAAGATGTCAGAGCAGTCAACGGATGTGATGTCGATGAGTGTCTCGCCTACTGAGCCATAGAAGCCACCACCGAGGATACGGCGAGCGAAGGTGTCACCGCCGATCTTCACGTGTGCCTTGCCACCAACGCTACCAGAGTAACCACCACCGGTGATATCCATGACAGCCTGCTCAGAGAAGAAGTGACTATAGAGCTGGTCGTGGTCCGTGACAGATGGAGCAGAATCGATAGTATGACTACCTGCCAAAGCTATGTCGAGGTTCGTATTACCTACGATGTTAGTGTTGGCACCGAAGCCACCGCCATAAACAGAGAAGTGAGGCGAACCCGTCTTGTTATATACGTCGCGCCATTCGTCTGTAGCAAAGAGGTTACCGGCACCACCACCGTATGTCACCTGTGTATCTGACTTGAGCAGGCCCTTTGTCATCCTAACCCATGTAGAGCCACCAATCTCGCAGGCGTAGTTACCACCACCGTAGATGTTATGGTTGATGAGGAACTTCTTTGTTTCGTAGTCGAACTGTGGAGAGTTGTACTGGTTGTTTACACCCCAGCTTCGTGTCTGCTCGTTCCACATCTGCGTGAGAACATACTCACCGCCCGTGATGTCCACGAAGGTGTTGCGCTTGATGTTTGCCCGGCTGACACGCTTGTCGTCAGCGATGCCCTCGCTGTCGTTGATGTCACCCCAGCCACCACCGAAGATGTTGTAGCCGAGCTTACCGCCAGAGATGCTTACCAGTGAGTTACCATATACCGTACCATTCTCACCACCGCCATAGATGTTGTTCCAGAGCCATGGAGAGTATGAAGCATTGGTAGCGTTGTCCTTGATGATAACGCGTGAGTTACCGTATATGCCACCGAGGGTTTCATAGTCGTGACATTCAGCCTTAGCACGTCCGCTACCACCAGCAAGGATGTGCGACATCACGAGGCCGCCATCGATCTTGATGGTTGAGGTGAAGGCATCGCCGGCATAATCAGCAGCGGCTTCGCCTGCCCTTGTACCATCGTCAGCAACCCATTTGATAGCAGCAGGCATAGCGTTACCTCCTTTATCATCCTTCTTTGTGATGTCACCAACGTTAGCCACGTCGCCACCACCGAATACCTTACCGTAGATAACGGTTCCGTCGATGCCGAGGTCGTCAACCTTAGTTACCGTGCCAGTGATGGTTACGTTTGTCTTGCCGGCAACGTGTGCCATGAGAGGGAAGTCGGTGAGTGTGCTGCCGTCAGCGCCGCCCTCAGAGAGAGCACCGTTGAGGAGATAGCGTGACTCCACACCAGCACCACCGCCATAGACGTTCAGCGAGATGATACCAGCCTTGATGTCCACGTCAGTATTGCCGCCTACCTTACCGTAGTCGAGGTTAGAGAAGGCAGGTGATGCGCCTTCGTTACCCTTAAGCAGCGAAGCCTCTACGAGCTCACCGCCTGCAAGCGTATGAACAACGGAGCGGTCCTTCACAGCACCGAGACCACCACCATATACGTTACGCACGCCGATGGTACCGTTGACGTTGACCTTCGTGTCGCCAGCCACATAGCCGGAGTATCCACCACCATATACATTCATATATGTATGGTTAGGCACACCGAGAGAGAGTGCATAGCGTACCGTACGATAGCGGCGGTAAGCGTTCTCGTTGGTACCACCATAGAGGAGTGTCTTGTCCTGCTCTGAAACGCCGGCCCAGTCGCTCCGCAGACCAGCCTCATATCTATTCCATGCTGCTGCGTCAGCCTCCTTGGAGGTGTAATTTACGTCGCTCCTACCTATCTGACCATCAATCTGAGTTGCGCCCACCTTGGTGTTAGCACCGTAACCACCGCCGAAGACAGAGAACTGTGGCTCAGAGGTGTTGTTTACGGTAGAGTACCAGCAGAGACCTGCCACGGTACGTATGTCGAGGAAGTCCTCGTCGGTGATGAGAGAGTGGTTGAGCGTTACGGTTGACTTACCTGTATCCTCGGTAAGTACGCCCTCATTATTATATGTACCAACGTGACATGCATAGCGTCCGCCACCATATATATTATGGTTTATAGGGAACTTCATCTTGCTGTGGTCACCCTCAGCGTAGTCGAAGAAACGCTTGTCGAGGTAAGGCACGAGGAGCTCACGTATAGAGTCCGGACGTGAGACGAAGAGCTGACGCATCTCCTTCTCCGTCTTGATGAGCTGCTTGCGAGCATTGGTCCATGTCGTCACGTTACCCTGTGAGTCGGCAGACTTATCCCAGATAACGCTACCGCCATCGATGGTGATGTTGGTGTTACCATATACGTTGGCGTATGTGCCATGTGTCTGTGACTGTGGACTATCGTCAGCGGCATAACCGTTACCACCACCGATGATGTTGTGGCCAATGTTACCACCTTCTACCCATACCTTGGTGTTACCGTTTACGGAACCGAGGTTACCGCCACCGTAGATACGCTGCCAGATGTTTGGCTCTACGTCCTGACCGGTGAGGGACTGTGCAGCAGGGGTGTTGGCAATATGCACGAGGGTGTTACCCTCTACACGGCCGAGGACATCCTCAGCAGCTGTTGTCTGGATGAAGTCATTGCCAGCTTCGTTGATAGTATAGAACTGACGACCACCGCCACCTCCGAACACCTCGCCGTAGATGTCGCCACCGATGACGTTGACGAAGGAACGGACGTTAGAGAGGGAAGCAGGAGTTACGCCATCAGCAGGAGTGTAGGTTGGATCACCTGTACCACGACCTGCGTCACTACGACCCACGTTAGCGATGTCACCACCGCCATAGACAGAACCGTAGATCTGTGCTATATCGGAGATAGTTACCTTGGTGATGGCATCAGTAGCAGCAACATTGCTACCCCTTACGCGAGCCATGTCAACGAAGTCTGTTGTAGCATCGCCGGAGCTACTCTTTACAGACTCCACACCTGCACCACCGCCGAATACGTCACCATAGATGAATGCACCCTTGACAGTAACGTCTGTTTTACCGCCTACCTCGCCGAGGATGTTCCTGAGCAAACGGGAGTCGTCCTTGTATGCATCATACGCAGCTGCTCCCGCTGCAAGACCTTTTGCAAAAGCAGAAGGTGTTGCATCAAACAACCTACCATAGTCAACCGAAGAACCATATCCACCACCATATACACGGTGTATGAAGGTGTCACCACCTACCGTTACGTTGGTGTTACCGGAGATGAGACCTGAGTAGCCACCGCCCAGCACGCCGAGCACTGTGTAGAGTGGAATACCGAAGCTGTTGTCATAGACACCGATTGAGGCATCAGGATCGCCGGCGTTGACGGCATCTTTTGTCTCCTTGTCTATAATATAAGAGCCTTTAGCCTTTGCAGGACTGTTCTGTGCGCGGAGGTTCAGCTTGTCGTTGCCACCATCTTCCATGAAGTTGGCGAGGAACTTCTTAGCGAGCTGCTCCGTCGTAGTAGCATCCTCGTATTCACCGAGCACACCGACATTGACATATGTATTCTTCGCCGTCGTAAACGGTCCATAGCCACCACCGAAGACATAGAAGTGAGGGTTGTTGTTGTCGTAGAAAGAGTTCTTCCATACATCAGTACTCAGAAGCTCAGCATTGGCAAAACCCTTCACGATGAATACAGAGTCGTTGCCCGCCACACGGCACGCCAGGTTACCACCACCGTAGATGTTATGAGGGGTGATGAAGACTGGTTCCTTCTCTGTACCTCCTACGAACCTACCACGATTCACATGGTTCCATGTGCCGTCCCATTCCACTACCTTCTTGGTTTCCTTATCCCATAGAGAGCTCCACATTACGTTCGTACCGTCAACATATACGGAGGTATTGTTCGTTACGTCTGCGAACTTTTCAGGTTTATGATTATCCAGCGTACCATTACCGCCACCGAAGATGTTACCGCCGAACTCACCGTTGTAGAGATATACGGAGGTGTTACCCTCTACCATTGCCTCGTTACCACCACCGAAGATGTCACCGAAGACTCTTGCGCTCTCACCGCTCATCACGACAGAGGTACCGTTAGCCTTAGCCCATGCCTTGCGAGCATCGCCTTCTGAGAGCTCGTCACCTGTTGCCGCAGTACCTACCACAGCCTTATCACCGCCACCGAAGACGCTACCATGCACATGGCTACCTACCAGAGTAACCTTAGCCCGTGCAGAGACAGTACCCTCAAGACCACCGCCATAGACGTTGTTCTCTATGACACCGTTCTCCATATTCACGTTGGTGTTACCGAATACCTTACCCAACTGTCCACCACCATAGACGTTACCTGTACCAGCAACAGCACTTGCGTTGACCTTGGCGTTGAACATGTTGACGTAGGTGTTACCCGTTACCATCGCCTTGGTCTCTGTATGACCAGCCTCACCGAGTCCGGCACCGAAGATGTTACCATTGATAACACCGTTCTTGATGTTGACATAGATATTGCCATCTACCTTACCCATCTCGCCACCGCCATAGATATTGTTGGTGAAAGGATGAGAATCAGGAAGATCGATGTTGATGTTGATGGTGGACTTGAATTGCTCACCGAGAGAAGAGTTACCGGTTCTTGCGATGTCTGCATACTCCTCTGAATATGTCTGTCCTTCTTCTACACCTACACCATCAGCCACATCCGCCTGTGTTGCAATTCTATTTTGTGTTGCAACACCCTTTCCTGCGCCATAGATGTGACCACCGATAGTAGGATAAACATCCTCAGTACCTGTGATGTTCAGGTTCACGGTACCATTCATCTCCGCGATGTGGGTTATTACCTGACCATAAACATTTGTGTCGTATGGTTTGTCTTTAATACCAGTACCTGTGACGCTAAAACGGAAATACTTCTCACTTCCCTTACTACCACCATAAACGGAACCACCTATTGAGCCGCCGGTGATATTGATATTGGTAGTACCGAATACAGAGCCGACACCCTGCATGGCAAGTTCTGCAGGCATGTTAGACACGAAACCATCGCCACCACCATACACGCTGCCACCGATAGTACCGCCCGAGATATTTATAGTAGTGGAAGAATTAGCGAGGTCCAGTTCCTCTGTTGCGTATGTACCATCCTCCTTAAGATTATGAAGTGTTACCTTTGCCATCTCAGCAGTAGCAGGATCCAAGCTACTCCAAGTGCCTCGCCTGTTGTCACCATACTGCACGCCGTTGATAATGGCGTTCTCGACCACTGTACCCTCAACCTTTGTCTTATATGGCACATGCGCATCCCATGGGTTACGTCCGAGCACACCACCAGCACCACCTCCATACAAGCTGCCTATAATGGTACCATTCCTTACGTTTACCTCTGTATGACCATAGATATACATATCTACAACAGCATTAACGGCGCCGGAATAACGTCCCAGACCTCCGGCACATACATTGTCGATGGTGATATCCTTGCCATTAGAACCTGGTGTCTTATCAACATTGATTACGGTACGTCCGAAGAAAGAAGAGTTTGGCCACTGTCCGAATGCACCTTCGGTACCACCCACAGGGGTGTATGTGGCAGTACCATTTGCAACGCCGTTGCCCTGGTTAGCACCCACGATGTAACGTACATTACCACCCTTTATGTTTATCTCATAATCACCATAGGCAGAGCCATCGGTAAGACCTGCAATGATACAGTTGACGTCACATGTGTAAGTTGTTTTTCCGTCAGCCGATGTCATCTGGTTATTCTCGTCAATATCAACATTGATAACAGCCCACGCAGGTTGCTCTGCAGAACCCTGGATGGCGTGAGAGTCGTTACCAGCAAAACCAGCACCGTTAAAGAAATCCCTTGTGTATCGTCCACCCAGAATACGACCATAGTGACCAGACTCAATGGTAATCACCTGTGGCTTTACCTTATCTTTGTAGAGTCCACCAGGATTACGATGGTTTGTGGCAGTCAGGATAATAGACAACTCAGGAATCGTTTGCTTATCTGTATCCAAATTACCATGGCTAGTGTCCAGATTCCTGAAGTTACCCATCTTAATGCCCTTGCCAAACCATACATCGTGACCATGACATTCAATAAAAAGATTATCTGCATTTCCATCAGTAGCAGCTGGCTCGAATATCAGGTTCTCGAACTTCGTGGCTGCACTGACATAATTATGGTGACCGTTGTTATTACCATCGCCTGGGTTTACTTTTTGCTCATTAATAGTCTTTACCAATATTATTTTGCCGGTATTTTCTTCTGTACCATCCCACTTACCGCTGATTGTAGCAGGGTTACTTCCTTTGCTTCGGAATTCTCCTGAGCTATTCAGCGTACCCTTTATGACAATCACGTTTGACTCCATCGTGCCACCTTCTTCCTCAGGCTTAAGAAGGCTATTGGCATGGTCGAGAGTCTTCACGGCAGTTTCACGTGTCCAACCGCGCGCAGTTGAGCCTTCGGGATTATCCTCTCCTTTTGCCGCATCAACATAAACAATCGTAGCACCACTCATCAAGAGGTCCTCATAAACGGTAACGCCAAGTTCTGTTACAATAACCTTACACCATACTATGCCGTTTTGGATGCTTGCCTGATTTGGTGTCCATGTATCATCTGTTGATTCCGGCTTATGCTGAGGATCATTTGCCTGAGTCTTAGAATAGTACCACTCCTTCGTAATTGTAAGATGCGACACGTCACCCTTAGCGCCACTATTAAAGGTATATTGTTTCTTATCATTGCTCTGTGTTACAGAAGGATGAACAAGAGTCATGTCAGGCTCCACAAGCTCTACGAGGGTGCGATAATACTTTGTTTCGCCACCATCAGTCGTTCCATCACTAACGAACGCCACGATATACTTTGGCTTAAGGCTCTTAGGAGCAGTGTATGTAGCCTCTGTTGCAGAGGTAATGTCTATCCAGTTAGTGGCATCAAAGGTTGCCTGCCACTTGTAGCTTGTAGCAGTAGCACCAACGAGTGTTGCGGTGAAGGTATCACCGTCTCTGCTGATTCTTGCCTCAACGTATGTGGCGGTACTCATGTGTACGAAGCCCTTATCCCATACCCAGTTATAATTCTCGAAAGGTGCTCCGTTCATAAACTCAAGCGATGCTCCTTCAATGCCAACATAACGAGCACCGTAGTTGACACCCTGATAATTAGCGGCACTGTATCCTTTTGCAGACTCTTTTCCATCAGTGTGTGCTGACATAGTCCGGGCTCCATGACCACAAGTGTTTGCAGGAGTAGTTTCCGTTATCTTTGTTGTGCCGATAGTAAAGTTGTAGTAAAGGGCACTGTCGATTGGTATCTGCGTAGTAGCAGAGTTATTGTTACCCTCCCACTGCTTTGAGTAGTTAACGAACTTAACGTCTTTCTGTGCAGCGTAAAGCAGTGCACCGAGTACAGGGCTCACCCATGCCTTAGGAGCATCGACAGTACCGGAATAGATAGTGTATTTTGGCATTGAAGCCTTAGCCTGATCATATTGAGCACTGGTAGCGCAGTATCTGCCTATTATACCACCGACGTTGAAGAGTCCGAGCTGTGTTTCCTTTGTGGCATCGTTGAATACAGGCTTCGTCAGTGTGATGTCAACCTGAGCAGCGATGTGCTGTATCTCAAGACTTGCAGTCGCAGGGGTTGTTGTGTTGATTGCATGCTGCACGCCACCTATAGCACCGCCGACATAGAGTCCCCTTAAAGCGAGACGGTAGTCATTGCTGCCCACGTCTGTAATCCTGGAACCACGTATCTCGATGTTCTGCACGGTGGTGTTGCTGCTTACGATACCGGCGAGTACACCCACGAAGCAGTTGCTTGAATTGTTAGAGATGCTCTGATTGTAATAGAACGATGTCTCGGCAGGGTTATGCTCGAGGGTAGCACCATAGATGATGAGGTTCTTGATGACGGTGTTGCCGGGTGCAGCATCGCCCCACTTACGTGTAGCCGCAGCTCCACCCACAGCACCGAAGAGACCGTAGTAGAGGTTGACATTATTGTTAACATACTGACTAGCGCCCCATGTTATTTTGAAGTTGGAGATTTTACGTCCCATACCATCGAAGACACCTTGGAAGATCCAGTTGGGGTGGCATGTACCGTATTTATCATCTGAACTGTAACCAACGTGTGAGATAGGGGTGAAGTCACCATTTTTAAGGTCGATATCTGCAACTAATTATAATACGCGCGATTATAGTGTCCCTGTGGCTGGTTTGTTGGGTATGGTGCTACAGGTGCTGATAAAGTCTCCCAACTGGTGAAGGTATGCGCTGTTGAGAGGTATGACAACTGTCGCAACGCATTCTCACAATCTATGATGTAAGGGTTAGCGCTTGTACCACGACTGTTGAAGTCGGAACGGATCTTCTCGGCTGTTGCAGCATCTACACGATAGCTGTTCCTGGTGTGCATCACACCAGGAGCCAATCCGTAAGATGCCGTGGCAACGATGGTTCCGCCGTTGAGGACATTGACGGTAACGCCCTGACCGTCTTTCCAGTGAGGGGTGAGTTTCTCGGTTGGGCCTGTGCCGGCGGCCTTGCCGTCAACATACCACTGGTAGGTATATGAACCTGTGGCAGCTGTGCCGTCTGTCTTTTTGAGGGCTACGGTGAGAGTGCGGTGGTCAAAGCCACGCTTTGTCTCGCCATCGTTGGTGATGGTGACGGAAATGCCATCACCAACAAGACTGCCGCCATCACTGTTGCCGGCAGACATGGAACCAGCAACGACAGTTGGGACAACGATAGAAGGCACGATGTTGTTCGTGAAGTTAGCCTCGATACCTGCTACTATATTTCCTGCATCTGTATCGCTTGCATACGTCGCATTGCTGACACCCTGGAAGAAGTACATGTAGTGAGGGTAGTCAACGAGGTTACCAGCCTGAGCAGGTGTAGCACCGCTCTGTGGATAGATAGGCTGCTCGTTTTCCGTGAAGCATGTAACGGCAGCGTAGTCGCCCTTTGACTTATCCATCTTAGCCTGCTGTGTCCACCACAGCACGGTCTTGGAGTCACGCTCACTGTCCAGATAACGGTTGGACTTGATGAGAACGTCGTCATTTTGTGTTTTGTCAAAAGAAAGATACCGAACACCATCTACGGTTATAGGCTCACGTTTATAGTTCTTGCGGAACTCAAACTGCTTAGGAGCAGCACCATTATCCTTTACGCTCCCTGATGCAAGGAACTCATTAGACAGTCCGAGCTTATAGTCATTATAGTACCATGTGCTTACCTTTGCCTTCTCTATGGCATCGATGGTCGTCACCACGTCTGGTGTCATGTTCTGATGAGCAGCAGCACCGGAATTGAAGTTTGACACAGTAGGACTGGTAGAAGCCCATGGTGCATAGATCTTACCACCCTTGAAGATAAGGTTCTCTGGCATACTCCCCCATGTATAGTCCTTCGACATTTTTGGCTCGTTGATAGAACCGGCAATACCACCTACAGAGAACTTATGGTCCTTGATGGAGCTCTGCGGCAGATAGTGAGCGAGGTTGATGCTCATGCCTGTTACGGCGATGTTCTTGAACTTGTTGGCATCGAAGTTTGTATCGGCAGATGAATTCTGATAACCCAAGAAGCCTCCAACGAAGAATGCAATATTGTTCTTGACCGTCTTGTCAGTAGTAGGACCTGTGATAGAGCCTGTACCATCAACGGTGACACCATCAATGAAGGCTTGTTTGTCAAGGTAGCCTACAGCACCACCAACGTAAGAGGACGCTTTGATGTCATTTGTGATGGAGATGGCAGGTGAAGTAACCTTATTGTTGAAAGCGTTGGTATGAGTACTTAACAATCCTATAAGACCACCGAGTTCAAGTCTTGCGCCCTCGACATAACCGTTCATCGTGATCTTAGGACTGGTGACGGTGTTCTTCTGCACCAGTGAGCGCCTGCCCATAGGGAATCCCGTGGCAGCAGTGGAGCTGACACCTGTTATCTTACCAATAAGTCCACCACCGATGATGTTGTTTTTGTTTGTATAACCACCAATGGTGATGGTGAGATAGCTTACTGAGTTGCCTGTGATGACTGCATAGTTACTGGCATTACCCGTAATACCACCAACGTAGTATTCCATCTTCTTTGCAGTGCCGGAAGTGATGCTCACATCTGACACGGAACAGTCCTTGATGTTGTTTTCTCCTTTTTCAAGCTGACCTGCCACGGCTGCTACGTTATAAACACCTTTTGTCTCAACATCTACTTTGATAGAACCACCTGTCACGGTGATGTTCCTAATGTCTGTGTTACCATTTGCCTTACCTACAAGGAGGCCGATGTTAGCACTTGAATAGCTACCTGTAGCAGGGGTAGTAATGGTGAAGTCCTTGATGGTAAGATTCTTTATCTCTGCATGGTTTGTAGCACTGCTGCCCTGAAGGTTAGGAAAAAGTCCCCAACTCTTACCGTTGGCGTTGGCTACAAACTTCATGTTGCTGATGGTAGAGCCGTTACCGTCAAAGTGTCCTTTGAAGTTAGCACCATTCTGACCGTAGGTCCAGACACGGTTAGTGCCATCGAGGTCAAGTTCGATGTTTGCTGCAAGCTTCACATAATACGTCTTGCCGTTCATGTTTTGGGCGAAGTACGCGAACTGCTGTGCTGTACTGATGACGTAAGGTTCTTCCTGAGTACCCTTACCCGAAGCGAAAGCAGTAGCTACTGTTCCGTCCCAAATACTCTTTGTTACGTCTGCCCATGCTGCGCTATTGATGCCGCAGAGCATAATGAGGAGCATGAGGATGTTCCTTACTATTGTTGCGGCGCTGTCATTGCCGCAAGGTTTTGTAGCGACAGTGTTGCCAGCGTTATTGGTTAGTATGTTGTTCGTCACGTTATGGTTATGTGTCATAATCGTATATTTTTTGAAACGCAAATTATCGTATTAAGGATTGAGATATTCCTTGCGAATTTAATGATTTTCAATAAGAAAACAAAGAAACTGCACAAGAATCTGAAGAAAAATGCACTAATTTTAACTTTTTGTTAAGATTTGACATACATTCCGCTTTGACATGTACATTTTGACACCTTGATAGTATTTTATACTATTTCGTGACGTTTTGATTTTTAGAGGCACGATTTCCTTGCAATAGAAATCAGGAAACGTAAAACCGGACGCGTACAGACGAAATTTTCGTGAAAAAGAGGAACAGGCTGAGTACCAGAGGGATATGCCGGCAGAGGGTTGATTAGCGAGAAAAAGGTGGTCGGAAGGATGGTGAAAAAGGCTTTAAAAACTGCCAAAAACGCACATAAAAAGGCGGTTTCATCGGTAAAAGGTATGCTTTCAGGTTGCAAAAGCATAGCTATTGCGAGGTAAAAGCATAGCTATTACATTGTGATTTGATAGCTATGACAACGTGAAAGCATAACGATGACGACAGGAAGCATGAAAAACGGCTTCACTGTTTCTCTGGAATGAGGAGTGAAGCCGTAGGTAACAAAAAAATCACTTTGTCAGAAAAACGCATTATTTTCTGACAAAGTGATTTTTCCCGTTTGATTTTGTTTATTGTTGTTGAGGAACTTGCGACGACCCCAAAAGATTTACTTTGCGTAGTCGAAGTCCTCGAGAATCTCGTCAGACGGCTTTGGTGTGAGGAGGGAGACGATGATGATGGCGAGGGCTGCCACGATGAAGGCTGGGAGGAGCTCGTAGATGTTCCATGCGCCACCGAGAGGGCGTACGAGGAACTTCCATACGAAGATCATCACACCGCCGGACACCATGCCTGCAACAGCTCCTGCGAGGGTGGTGCGACGCCAGAAGAGGGCTGCGAGCATCACCGGACCGAAGGCTCCGCCGAAGCCTGCCCATGCGAAGGATACAATCTGGAAGATGGAGCTGAACGGGTCCCATGCCAGAAGGAGTCCTACGACGGCAATGACAACGATGGTGAGGCGTGCCACGAGCATCGAGGTCTTTGGCGATACCTTTATGCCGAGAACGTCCTGGAGGATGTTCTCAGAGAAGGACGATGCTGCGGTGAGGAGCTGCGAGTCGGCTGTTGACATGGTGCAGGCAAGGATACCGGCGAGCACTACGCCTGCTACGAGGGCTGCGATGACACCATTCTGCGCGAGGACGTTGGAGAGCTCGATGATGGTGCGCTCGGCATCGCTGGTGCACTGGAAGTCATGGATGATGCCGGCCTGTGCTACAGAGTAGCCGATGATACCGATGGCGATAGCTACGAACATGGAGATAAACACCCACACGGTAGCGATGCGGCGTGAGAGGGCGATGTCCTCCTCATGCTTGATTGCCATGAAGCGGAGCAGGATGTGTGGCATACCGAAGTAGCCGAGGCCCCATGCCATGGTAGAGATGATGGTGATGAAGCCGTAAGGGTCTGCCGTCTTATCGTCTATATTATATATGGAGGTGACGGAGAGGTAGCCCGGCAGCTGCTCTGCGTTGGAGATGACGGTGTCGATGCCGCCTGCCTGTACCGTAGCGAAGACTACGATGACGGCGAGGGCGATGGTCATCACGATGCTCTGGATGAGGTCTGTCGTCGATACTGCCATGAAACCGCCCATTACGGTGTATGCCACGATGATGATGGCACCGGCAATCATGCTGACATGGTAGTCATAGCCGAAGAGCGACTGCAGCAGTGTGCCTACAGCCTTGAAGCCCGACGCTGTGTAAGGCACGAAGAAGATGAGGATCACGATAGCCGAGATGCACATGAGTATGTGGCGGTTGTCGTGGAAACGCTTCGAGAAGAACTCCGGAATCGTCACGGCATCGACGCGCATGGTGTAGCGACGGAGGCGACGGGTGACGAAGAGCCAGTTGAGGTAAGTTCCGATACCGAGACCCAGAACGGTCCAGAAGGCATCGGCAAGACCGGTGATGAAGGCAAGGCCCGGTATGCCCATGAGGAGCCATGAGGACATGTCGGAAGCCTCGGCACTCATTGCTGCTACGAGAGGACCAAGCTGTCTGCCACCAAGATAGAACTCGGCAGAGTTGCCGGTCTTCTGTCGGCTGAAGTAATAGCCGACGTAAATCATCACGGCGAGATAGAGTACGAATGCCGTGAGAATCAAAGTTTGTGTCATAAGTATAATGTTGTTATTGTTAATATGCGCACAATTGGGTGCAAAATTACTCAAAATTTGCGAATTACACAAAAATTATCTCACAAAAAGAAAGAAAAAACGCAAAATAATTGACTAATTGTAAGTTTTTTAGTAACTTTGCATCTGGAATAATAAAGAGACAGGCATTATGAAGAACAAGATTTTCCTTGGAGCCCTTACGATGTGCAGCGCTATGCAGATGGGTGCAGAAGAGGTGGAGGTCAGGGACTACTCGCTGGCTGGACCTTATACCATACAGAAGCCTTTCGCCATCGACAGCATCAATGCGGAGCAGGTGAAGCTGAGCGATGACAAGACGATGTACGGCGATGTGTCGATAGCACGCTTCGCCTTCAGCACCGGCGTCTATAACAAGGCGCAGGTGAAGGTGAAGGGAGCGAAGCAGTCGAAGGTATTTATCGACGGCAAGGAGGTCGGCGACAAGCGCGACTACCAGCCGGGACAATACAGCGTCGAGGTGCGCTTTTTGACCGATTCCACCGTAACTTTCGGCATAGAATGCGACAAGGCGGTGAGGGTGCTGGCGCCAAAGTCCGGCGACAAGCGGCCGTTCACGCTCCAGGACAATATGCTACTGTCGTTCTACCGCGGCGTCTCCGTCTCACCGAGCGGAAGATATGCCTTCATAACGAGTGGACGCTATAACACCAACGGCGGCATTGAGGACCAGACACGCCTCATCGATGCGCAGACAGGAAAGGAACTGCGCAAGATGCGGGGCGGCGAGAGGTGGATGCCGCGCGAGGACCGCTATCTGAATACCCGCACGGTGAGGGGCAAGCAGCAGCTCCTCAGCATCGACCCGCTGACGATGGACGAGAGGATTCTGTGCAAGGACATGCCTTATTGGGGATACGTCATGGCTCCTACGCAGGACTATCTGGTGCTGACGGAGAGTGAGAACGGTCCGAAGAAGGAGGACGGAGTATATCAGGTGCTCACCATGAGCGACCGTCAGCCGGGGTGGCGCAACCGTAGTCAGCTCCACAAACTGGACCTTCAGACAGGCATGATACAGCCTCTGACGTACGGAAAGAAATCTACATGGCTCATAGACATCAGTTCCGATGGAATGGATATTTTTATAGGTGTATCGGAGGAAAGGCTTGAGAAGCGCCCTACATCCCTCACGTCAGTACTCAGGATGAATTCAAAGACGCTGAAGGTGGATACCATCATCAGCAGAGACGGCTTCATAGGCAGCATCGGAGTGATACCTGGAAAGAAGGCATTGCTCGTCGATGGCAGCGCGGAAGCATTCGATGGAATCGGTAAAATTCTGCCCGACACTCTCATATCGAACTACTACGAGCGCCAGCTTTTCCTCGTTGACACCGAGACGAAGGCGGTGATGCCGCTGACAAAGGATTTCGACCCGGCGCTGAAGTCATTCGTGGTGAACGGCAAGGACGGCTACGCATACTTCACGGCAGAGACGGCGGACAGCGTAAGCCTATACCGCATAAACCTCGCATCACGCAAGATTGAGCCTATAAAGCAGCCGATAGAGGTGATAACGGGCATCTCGCTCTCCGACAACGGCACGATGCTGATGGTTCAGGGTAGTGGTGCCTGCACGCCGAACCGTACATACGCCATCAACACAAAGACCCTGAAGGCGGTTCTCGTAGATGATATCAACAGCGAGGAGCTTGCCGAAGTGAAGATAGGAACATGCCGTGCATGGCGCTTCAAGAGTGAGCGGGGCTACGAACTGACGGGACACGTCTATCTACCCGCAGACTTCGATGAAACCGCAAAATATCCTATGCTCGTACATTATTATGGTGGCTGTTCGCCTACAAGCCGCCGTTTCGGAAATGGTGCTCACTATCCGGCGCATTACTGGAATGCCTTGGGCTACGTAGTGCTCATCGTCAACCCAAGCGGTGCAGCCGGCTTCGGACAGGAATGGGCTGCACGACACGTGAATACGGCAGGCGAGGGACCGGCACAGGATGTTATAGAGGCTACCAAATGGTTCTGCAACAACAACAGCTTCATCGACAGCAAGAAGTTAGGATGCCTCAGTGCGAGCTACGGAGGATTCCTCACGCAATGGATTCTCACGAAGACGGATATGTTCGCAGCAGGTGTCTCCCACGCCGGAATATCCGATCACAGCAGCTATTGGGGCAACGGCTACTGGGGTTACAGCTATTCGGAAATCTCGATGGCGGACTCCTACCCTTGGACACGCAAGGACCTCTATGTTGACTGCTCGCCACTCTTCAATGCAGAGAAGATAAAGACTCCGCTACTCTTCACCCATGGCACCGCCGACACCAATGTTCCGCCGATGGAATCGGTGCAAATGTTCACCGCACTGAAGCTTCTCGGCACTCCTACCGCCCTCGTCATGGTGGAGGGCGAGAACCACGGCATCATGGAATATTTCAAGCGTCAGAAGTGGATCAACAGCATCGTGGCTTGGTTCGAGAAGTACCTCAAGGGCGACTCCACATGGTGGGACGCAATATATAAAGACAAGAAGCTGTAGGCGACTTTTTTATCGCTGCGCTGGCTACACTAATTACCACAGATAAACCACTAACTATTCTTTAATTTATAGACATCTTGGACATAAAACTGATTGCGTTGGATCTGGACGGCACACTGACCAACGAGGAGAAGGTTATCACACCTTATACATACGACGTGCTGATGGAGGCGCAGAGGCAGGGCATAAGGCTCTGTCTTGCTTCCGGACGTCCGCCCTACGGCATGCGCCCATTGGCAAAGCAGCTGCGTATGGCGGAGTATGGCGGCATGCTGATATGCTACAACGGCGGGCACATAGAGGACTGCCAAACGGGCAGGGTCTATGTAGAGAAGGCTCTCGACGAGGCGTTGCTCCCTACCCTACTCGACTTTCAGGAGCTGTCGGGCATGACGCTGATGACGTACTACGAGGACCATATCTACACGCAGAAGCCTGACGACAGGTATGTGCGCCAGTCGTCGAAGAACAATAATATGGCGATACGGAAGGTAGAGGACTTCCTAAGTGAGGTGCCGCGCCCGCTTAACAAGTGCCTCATGGTGGGTGATCCGGAGATAAGGCCGCATTGGGAGCGCACGATGAAGGAGGCTTTGGGCGACCGCATGAACGTGATGCACTCCACACCTTATTTTATAGAGCTCCTTCCCCCGAACATCGACAAGGGTCCTTCGCTGATGGAACTGGCAAGGCAGCTGGGAATGACGGCAGAGAACGTGATAGCGTTCGGTGACAGCTACAACGACATCGGCATGATACGTCTCGCTGGCACCGGCGTTGCCATGGGCAATGCGGAGGATGCCGTAAAGGCCGCCGCAGACTTCATAACGAAGAGTAACGAGGAAGACGGAGTGGGAGACTTTTTAAGCACACGTGTGCTTAAAAATAAGTAAAAAGTAATAAGTAACAAGTAAAAGGGAATAGGTAAAAAGCAATAGGAGAATAGGTAAAAAGCAATAGGAGAATAGGTAAAAAGTAATAGGAGAATAGGTAAAAAGCAATAGAAGAATAGGTAAAAAGTAATAGGAGAATAGTCTTTTGGGTGATGATGTTTCACCTAAAGAGCTATTCTCCTATTTTCTATTACCTTTTACCTATTACCTATGAATAGATTACTTAGCGAGCTTGTTGTCAGAGCCAAGAACGTTAACGATCTTGTGGATGTACATCTTCTTCATGTTCTCACGAGCTGGCTTGAGATACTGACGTGGATCGAAGTCGCCAGGATGCTCAGCGAGGTGCTTACGAACAGCAGCAGTCATAGCGAGACGTGAGTCAGAGTCGATGTTTATCTTACAAACAGCAGACTCAGAAGCCTTGCGGAGCTGCTCCTCTGGAATACCGATAGCAGCGTCGAGCTTACCACCGTACTTGTTGATTGTCTCAACCTCTTCCTGTGGTACAGAAGAAGAACCGTGGAGAACGATAGGGAATCCAGGGAGCTTCTTCTCAATCTCAGCGAGAACGTCGAATGCGAGTGGTGGTGGAACGAGAACACCGTTAACGAGTGTGCACTGTGCAGGTGTGAACTTGTGAGCGCCGTGTGAAGTACCGATAGAGATAGCGAGCGAGTCGCAACCGGTACGTGTAGCGAAGTCAATAACCTCCTCAGGCTTTGTGTATGTTGACTCAGCAGCCGAAACCTCATCCTCAACGCCAGCGAGAACGCCGAGCTCAGCCTCTACTGTTACGTCGAACTGGTGAGCGTAATCGACAACCTTCTTAGCGAGAGCAACGTTCTCCTCGTATGGGAGGTGTGAACCGTCGATCATTACAGAAGAGAAGCCGTTGTCGATACAGTCCTTACAGAGTTCGAAAGAGTCACCGTGGTCGAGGTGGAGTACGATTTCCGGGTTCTCGCAACCGAGTTCCTTAGCATACTCTACAGCACCCTTGGCGAGGTTGCGGAGGATAGTGCCGTTAGCATAGTTACGTGCGCCCTTTGAAACCTGCATGATGACAGGTGACTTTGTCTCTACTGCAGCCATAACGATAGCCTGCATCTGCTCCATTGTGTTGAAGTTGAAAGCTGGGATGGCGTAACCACCAGCAACGGCGCGCTTGAACATCTCACGGGTGTTAACAAGGCCGAGGTCTTTGTAATTTACCATAGTTTTTTTGTTTGTTATTTAAAGTGTTAAACGTGTTATGTCATACAAACGATATTGCAAAATTACCATTTTATTCCGTAATAACCAAATTTTTAGCGCAAAATATCATGAAAACGTCGATATTTTATGCTTTTTGCAAACTTTGCTTTACAATTCAAAGAATACCGTTTGATTTATTTTTTATGCATTTTTACCTAATATATTTGGACACTTCATATTTTTTTTGTAACTTTGCAATCGAATTCAAAACTTAATCTATTGGCAAATGATAAGCCAGCTACTGACCGAATACTCTCCAATAACATTGGAACAGATGCATGGAGTGAAGCTACTGAACCGTATTGACACGAAGTATGTCACTACGGTGGACAAGCTTGCGCTCTTTCTTGAATTGGCAAAGGACAAGTATTATGCACAGGATTTCCATGGCAGGAGACTGATGCCCTACCACACCATTTATCTCGACACTCCCGACCTGAAGATGTATCATGACCATCAGCGCGGCAAGAAACACCGCTATAAGGTGCGTATGAGAATGTATGAGAATGAGATGGAGGCATTCCTGGAGGTGAAGAACAAGAGTAATCGCGGCAGAACGAAGAAGAAGCGCATTGAGATTCCGGATCTTGCATATAACGTTGACGACATGCAGACCTTCGTAGAGGAGAAGGCTCCGTATGATGCTACGGAGCTGATACCTACCATAGAGAACCGTTTTCACCGAGTAACGCTGGTAAACAAGGCAAAGACAGAGCGTCTGACAATAGACCTTGACTTGCAGTTTCACAATCTCCTCAACGATAACCACAAGGACATGTCGCAGCATGTCATAATAGAGTTGAAGCGAGACGGACTGATACCATCCTCTGCCATAGAGCTGTTAAGACAGCTGAGAATAAAGAAATGCGGCTTCAGCAAGATGGCACTCGGACTTGCCATGACGGCTCCGGAGGTAAAGCAGAACCTCTTCAAGCTACGATTGCACCAGATATTCAAATTGGAAGATTACAATAAAGAAGAGTCAAACCTACTAAAAAGCAACAGATATGGAAGAATTAGAATTGATGGATAGCCAGGTAATGAATGCAGATTTCTGGCAGTTGCTCATCCGTTTTGTATTCAACACCTTCGTTGTAGGAAGCATCATAGGATTTCTCTACTATCCCCGTGCCAGGCGACGTGATTACAGTTTCACGTTTATGCTTATCAGCATCAGTATCTTCATGATGATATTCCTGCTCGGAAGTGTGAAGGTGAAGATAGGCTTTGCATTGGGACTGTTCGCGATCTTCGGAATCATAAGATACCGAACGGAGCAGATGCCAGTGCGAGAGATGACATATCTTTTTGTCATCATCGCCATATCGGTCATCAATGCGCTGTCAGCCACATTCTCATGGCTGGAGCTTATTGCGACCAACGCGTTGTTCTTCATCGGTGTGCTGTGCTGCGAGTCATCACGGTGGCTCAAGCACGTAAGCACGAAGACCATCAAATATGACCGCATAGAGCTGATTACCCCTGAGCGACGCGAAGAGTTACTCGAAGATCTCAGGCAGCGCACCGGTCTGAACATTCTAAAAGTAGAGATAGGAGATTTTGACTTCTTGAAGGATATGGCTATTATACGCATCAGCTATGAGCCGGAAAACAACGATATCAACACCACCGACGGAGCCGTTGTGAGATAAGTGGCGGCGGATAAAAGACACTATTTGCTTATGATTAGAAGATTGACTATAGGGTTAATGATGCTGATACCTCTGTCAGTGATGGCTCAAGGACATGAACTCGGGTTATGGACAAGTGTGGGTGTTGACAAGAAGTTCGGAAAGAAATGGGAGATAGGAGCGGATGCCGAATATCGTATGCGCGACAAAATCTCCACCACTGACCGTGCATCAATAGGTGTTTCCGCATCATACAAAGCATCGAAATGGCTTAAGGCAAGTGCTGGTTACGAGTATCTGCACACTCGTCAGGAGGGCAGTTACAGTTCTTCCGGAAAATACTACAACAGCACCTACTGGTATCCGCGTCATAGAATACAGCTCTCTCTGACAGGTTCGTGGAGACTGTCAAAGCGTATCAAGCTGTCACTGCGCGAGCGATGGCAGTACACCTACCGTGCATCCTTTGAGCAGAACCGCATCAACGTCAACGAGTTCTCAAAGAACTTCAAGGAGGTTTCGCAGAAAAGAATCAACGGAAAATCAAAGAATATGCTGCGCAGCAAGCTATCCGTCAGTTACAATATCCCTAAATGCAAGTTTGAGCCGTTCACCTCCGTGGAGCTGTATAGCGGCATGGCAAACGGTGATGACTGCTTCGGCGTTACGGAGAAGCTACGCTATTCATTAGGTACAGAATACAAGATAGACAAGAAGAACTCCGTCGAGGCGTACTATATTTATCAAGATTACAAGACCAACGATATCGACGAAGAAGAAGGTGCACACATTATCGGCATCAGATACAATCATTCATTTTAGAGAATCAGCAGGATGAAATCAACACATTTTTATCTTTACATGATAGCATTTACGATTGTTGCTGCCTTCACTGACTGCGGCAACGTAAATGATTTCCCGGATTTGGGCGAGTCAAAATATACCGAGCCATCCGGAATACTACCTCCTGGTAGCAGCGAGGACGATGAAGAAGGCGGCGAAATGACACCAGGGATAGAGCTTGAAGATGACATAGTACCCGACGAGACACCGCTGGCAAGCGAGGGCGAGATAACGCTAAAGGCTGCTGACGGTGGCATGTTCAAGGACTTCCTGTATAATTTCACATATGATGACGAGACTGGTGACTACGACTCTGAATATCCACCGACATCCTACTTCAATGCTTCGACGCAGGAGTGGGTAAAGGGTGTCAAGACAATCCTCGTAACCTATAGCGACGGCGGCATCACTCTCGACTACAAGAACAAGGACGGAGTGCAGAAGGGCGAGTCAGGTATCAAGTCCGAAGACTTCGAGATAACGAAGAATGGCGCGCATCTTACCATCAAGGCACATACGAAATGCAACTACATCCTTCAGGGAAGCACAGCAAACGGCAGCTTCAAGCTCTACTCTGACAAGAAGTTCATAGTGACAATGAAGGGCGTCAGCATCACTAACCCTAACGGTTCTGCCATAAACATTCAGAAGGGTAGGGATGATGATGGCATACTAACAGGCAAGCGCGGCTTCTTTGTCGTATATAACAACACTAAAAACTATCTCACCGATGGTGCTTCCTACGACACTCCTGCTGACGAGGATCAGAAGGGCGTGATATTCTCTGAGGGTAAGCTATGCTTCAGTGGCAGCGGCTATCTCTGCATTAACGGTAAAGGTAAGCACGGTATCGCTACCGATGACTACATCTATCTCCACAAAGGTCCACAGATTACCATCAACGCTTCGGCAAACAATGATGGTATAAAGGCGAAGGACGGCATATATATAGGTGGAGGAGTGCTCAACATCACATGCTCAGGAAATGCCGCAAGAGGTATGAATACGGACAACATAATGGTCGTCAGCGGTGGCAGAAACACTGTCATCAATACGTCAGAGCCATTCACTGATGCTATTACAAACGTCACATCGCAGCCTTACTGCATCAAAGCAGACCAGTCAATGACGATGACAGGGGGTGCATTGGTGCTCTCTGCATCAAAGAAAGGTGGCAACGGCATTTTCGTAGGAGATGTCTTCAACCTTCAGGATGGCATTGTCAAGATGGTCATAAAAGAAAAACCGCTGACATACAAGGCCCTCAACAGAACTGGAGGAACACTGTATATCAACGGTATTATGGTTAACGATTAGCATTCGTCAGGTTACTTACTCACCTACTGATTTCATAGGTCTTGCCAGCCTCTGTGTCGAGGTCATACTCATAGACCTTGTAGAGCAGTGGCTGCTGAGGTGTCACCTTTGAGCTCACACGCGGCTCCTTGATGGAAGCAGTCTTGTAGAAAGCGTTGGCATTGGAGCCCGTGGCAGGGCGAAGTCCGTTGCCCTTGAGAGGGACGTACGAGCGTATGCGGAGCTGTCCTCCGAGGCGGGAGGTGACAACGAGCTTATCCATCTGTCCGGCACTCCATTTCAGGTCGTCAATGACGAAGCCGCCACGGGCGAGGAGTCCTTTCACCTCACCCTCACGCCATGCGTCAGGAAGTGCTGGGAGTACATGCAATGCGCCGTCATGGCTCTGCATCAGCATCTCCGCAATACCGGCACAGACGCCGAAGTTGCCGTCAATCTGGAACGGTGGATGTGCATCGAAGAGGTTCGGGAAGGTGCGTCCGTCAGGGTGCGACTCCTGTGCCTTTCCTTCGTTAGGCAGGAGATGCAGCATGTTCGAGATGATCTTGTAGGCGTGGTTGCCGTCGAGCATACGTGCCCAGAAGTTGGTCTTCCAGCCGAGACTCCATCCTGTTGCCATGTCACCACGCTGCATGAGGGTGTTGCGGGCAGCCTGGAAGAGCGTAGGATTGGAGTAAGGGGATATCTGATTGCTTGGATAAAGACCGTAGAGTTGCGAGATATGGCGGTGCTCATCACGTGGGTTGTCGCCGTCCTGCATCCATTCCTGCAGCTGGTTGTACTGGCCTATTGCCATTGGTGGCACCTGACTGATAGCGTTCTGGAGGCTATCTGCGAACGCCTTGTTCTGCGGATAGAGTATGCGGGTGGCCTCAAGAGCCTGCGTAAGTGCATCGAAGACAATCTGATTGTCCATCGTACAGCCAGCAGTAACCGGCGTCTTCTTGCCTACCGGACCATGTTCCGGAGACACGGAAGGCACTGCAACAAGCCATGACTCACCCTGTTTCAGCGGTGCGAGGGTGCCGTTCTTGAAGGCATAGAAGTCCGATGGCAGTGGCTGGAGATAGTCAAGATAGAAGCGTGCGGCATCAGCGAGGATGCCGTAATACTTCTTCAGGAACTCCTTGTCGCCGCTATACAGATAGTGCTGCCAGATGTGTGTGGAGAGCCAAGCACCACCATTAGGGAACATACCCCATGAAGCACCATCGACAGGACCTGCAATACGCCACAGGTCGGTATTGTGGTGAGCCATCCAGCCATTGCAGTCGTACATCTCGCGGGCCGTCTTCCTACCCGTAACGGAGAGGTCCTTTATCATAGAATAGAGTGGTTCAGCCGTCTCGCTGAGGTTCGTCACGTCAGCAGGCCAGTAGTTCATCTCGGTGTTTATGTTGATGGTGTATTTTGAATCCCAAGGGGCTTTGACCTTATCGTTCCATACGCCCTGCAGGTTTGCAGGCTGACCGCCTGGCTGCGAGGATGAGATAAGCAGATAACGACCATACTGGAACATCAGTGCTACAAGCGCCTGGTCGGTATTTGACTTCGCGAAGTCATCGACGCGCTGCATCGTTGGCAGTGCGGAAGCCTTTGATGCAGGGAGAGTCAGCGACACACGGTTGAACTGCTTGTGGTATGCCTCGATGTGGCTGCTGAGCATCTGCTCGTAAGTCTTCTTCTTCAGGGCATCAAGGAACGCCTGAGCCTTCTTCAATGCGTTGCCGCTGATGTCGTGATAGTTCACGAAATTGGTAGCAATGCTGACGTAGATCGTTGCCGTTGTGGCATCCTTCACGCTGAGAGACTTATCGTCTGCCGGCGCAACAGTGCCGTCTGCCACGACCTTTATGAGCGTCTGTGCCGTCAGCTTGCCCTCTATTCCCTCCTGGCTGCGGTTCTTTGCGCTGCATGTAAGGAGGTTCTTGTTTGCCTTTGCAGTATGTTCCATCTGCGAGGTATAGCCCACATTCATTGTTATGGCCTTAGGCTTGTCGGCTGTTATGCGCATCACGATGACGCCATCGGTGAGAGATGCGAAGGTGGTGCGTGTGAATGTCACGCCGTCAACCTTATACGTAGTCGTTGCAACGGCATCGCCGATGTTCAGGTCACGATAGAAGTCCGTTGCCTTCTCGTGTCCGGGGAACGTCAGTCGCATGCTGCCGACGGTCTGATAGCCCATGCCGTGAGGGCCGACGATGAACTGCTTGTTGATGATGCCGGCAGCCTTCTCCTCCTGTCCGTTGAAGATAAGGCTGCGCACCTCCGGCAGAAGAGCGAGCGACTTCTGGCTGTTGTTGCTGTGAGGGCTACCGTTCCAGAACGTCTCTTCGTTGAGTTGCAGTTCCTCATTGGCAGTGCCGCCATACTCCATGGCACCAAGTCGTGAGTTACCGATAGGCAATGCCTCAAGCCAGCAGGTGGCAGGAGCATCATACCAAAGCGTGTTTGGCTTGTATTTGCGTGCAGCCTGGTCTGCTGCTGATACGCCGACTGCAACGAGGCAGAGGGCTACGAGGGTCTGTAGTTTTTTCATTATTCTGATCTTTTTCTTGTTTGGGTTATTCCGGTGCGGATTGATTTATCCGCTACAAAGATACAAAGAATAGTTGGAATATAATATATAAGGTGTAGAAAAAATGACCGAATAGCACAAAATTGGGTACAAAATGAAAGTTTTTTCATACATTATTTAAATAATAAAGGAAAAAGATGTAACTTTGCAATATGAAACGTATTCTATCAATTATTTGTTTATCCTTTTTTGTCGAAATAGCAATGACAGCCCAACAGCACCTCACCATCGACGACGTAGTCAACTCCGACAAGGTCATTTCACTGAAGAAGCCGGCACAGGCGAAGAAGAGTGACCGCATGACGAACAGTCTCGGCACCTTCGCCCTCGACTTCATAAACCGCAAGAAGGTGTGGCGCTATGAGACGCGCAGCGACTACCAGCTGACGAATCTGAAGACAGGAGACACCAGAAGGCTGGGCAGCAACAGACCATTGCAGACACTGATGTTCGCGAAGTTCTCGCCGGACGGCAGGAAGGTAGCGTATGTCACCTACCCTACCAACGACAACGAGGGCTGGGACATCGTGGTGGAGGACGTGGATCCTGCCAACGGTAATGACACGAAAGTGGCTGACGGCAAGGACGGAAACGCCCCACGAGTGCTCACCGACGGCATTACGGCAGAGCCTGCAGAGCGCAAGGAAGTCGTCAACGGCACCTTCGACTGGGTCTATGAGGAGGAGTTCGGATGCAGGGACGGCTTCCGTTGGAGTGGCGACAGCAGGTACATAGCCTTCTGGCAGAGCAACACATCGGGCACAGGATGGTTCGATATTATAAATAATGTAGATGGCATATACCCAAAGATACAGCGGTTCCCATACCCTAAGGCAGGCACAAGGAACTCCGCAGTGCGCGTAGGCATCGTGGATGTCGAGACGGGCAAGAAGACATGGATTCCTATTCCGGGCGATGCGAGGGAGAACTACATACCGAGGATGGAGTTCGTGCCGGGCACCAACCGCCTCATGATACAGCAGATGAACCGTCAGCAGAGCGTCAACAGCCTGTGGTACTACACCATCGGAGACCGTGAGCCTCAGCTGCTTACGCAGGATAAGGACGAGACATGGGTGGAGACGAACGACAAGATACACTGGCTCAGCGACAATAAGTTCTTCACTTTCTGCAGTGAGCGCGACGGATGGAGGCATCTCTACCGCGTCAGTGCCGACGGAAAGCAGTGGACGTGCATAACGGACGTTAAGATGGACGTCATCGACGAGGTGGCGTACGACGAGAAACGTGGCTACATATACTTCTCTGCAACGCCGGAAGACCAGGCTACGGAGCGCTATCTCTACCGCACACAGGTGATGGGCAACGGCAAGGTGGAGGGTCCGCTGCTGCTCGGAAAGCGTGAGAAGGGGCAGTATTCCTACACTTTCGAGGACGGTTTCGACACTGCCATAGAGCGTTTCTCGAACGCCGTAACGCCTCCGCAATACCGCAAGGTGGTGATGGACGCGAAGGGTAACTGGAAGATAGCAGAGGTACTTGAGGAGAACCTTGAGGCAAGGCTACAGCTGGAGTCGCGCGGCATTCCGAAGAAGGAGTTTGTGAAGGTGCAGAGCGGCAAGTATCTCCTCGACGCATGGATCATAAAGCCACGCGATTTCGACCCGAAGAAGAAGTATCCGGTCATTGACTTCGTATATGGCGAGCCAGCCAATTCCACTGTTCAGAACCGTTGGGAGACGACTCTCTTCTGGCAATATCTTGCAGATCAGGGCTTCGTCATCGTGAGCATAGACAACCGTGGCGCAAATACTCCTCGCGGACGTGAATGGCGCAAGTGCATCTATGGGCGCATCGGAGTGAACGCCAGTGAGGATCAGACGGTTGCAATACAGGCCCTCTGCGACAGATATGCGTGGATGGACCGCAGCCGTCTGGGCGTTACAGGCTGGAGCGGCGGTGGCAGTACGACGCTGCACTGCATCATGCGCTACCCTGACGTGTGGAAGACGGGAGTGGCGATAGCACCTGTCACCGACCTGAAACTCTACGACACCATCTACGAGGAGCGATACATGAACACCCCGCAGCAGAATCCTGAGGGATACCGCGAGGGCAGTGCAGTGAACCTTACCGAAGGACTGAAGGGCAACCTGCTGCTCATCCACGGCACGGGCGACGACAACGTGCACTACCAGAACATCGAGATGCTGACGAACAAGCTGATAGAGAACAACAAACTCTTCTACCAACTCTCCTACCCTATGCGCACCCACAGCATCAGCGAGCGCGATGGCACGGCAAGGCATCTGCGCATGCAGATAACGGATTTCTTCAAGAGGAATCTGTAAAGTTGGCGGTTTGAGGTTTTGTTGTATAGTGGTTACTTATCTTAAAAATTATATAATAATTTGGTATTGTCAGAATAATTTAGTAATTTTGCACACTTGAAGCATAAATGCTATCAAACAAAAGAATATCAACATGGTAAAAGTAAGAATCATAAACAAGGGTAATCAGCCCCTTCCAGCATACGCCACACCACAGAGTGCCGGCATGGATCTCCGCGCAAACATCGAGGAGGCATTCACTCTGAAGCCACTCCAGCGTCGCCTTGTACCAACAGGTCTCTTCATGGCACTGCCGGAGGGCTACGAGGCACAGGTGCGTCCACGCAGCGGACTGGCACTGAAGCATGGCATCACCGTACTGAACACACCGGGAACCATCGATGCGGACTACCGTGGCGAGATAGGAGTGGTGCTCGTAAACCTCTCTGACACGGACTTCGTGGTCAACCCAGGCGAGCGTATCGCCCAGATGGTCATTGCAAAGCACGAGCAGGCTGACTTCGAAATCGTAACAGAGCTCGACGAGACAGAGCGCGGTGCAGGGGGCTACGGACACACGGGAGTGAAGTGAGCCCCCCCCTGAATCCCCCCCGGAGGGGGGGGACTTTTTGAAATACGGAAAAACAGGATGAAGAGTCTTTTAATCATAATATGCTGCATTGTTTCGTTGGCATCGTTCGGTGCTGACGCAGATGTTGTTGCCCGGAATACGCAGAGCAAGGACAACGACATGCTGTACCGCTACATGTATATCGAGGCGGTCAGGCAGCAGGATAAAGGCAACTACCCACTCGCCATGGAACTGTTCATGAAGTGTCTGGAGCTGAAGCCGGATGCTGCAGAGGCAAACTATGCCGTGGCGGCTTTCTATCAGGCACTGAAGCAGGATAGCGTAAGCACAGAATTCCTGCAGCGTGCCAGGGAGCTGGAACCAGAGAACATAGAGTTTGCGGAACGTCTGGCAAACGCCTATCTCGGCCAGGACAAGATAGCGGATGCCACGAAGGTTTATGAACAGCTTGTGAAGCAGCACCCGGAGCGTACGGATTATCTGGAACTGCTGATACGCATCTACAACCATCAGCATGACTACGACAACGTACTCTCTGCCCTCAACCGTCTTGAGCTGCAGGAGGGACAGTCGGAGGAGATAACGCTCTCGAAGATGCAAGCTTACTCGTATATGGGTGATGAGAACGGTGCATACAAGGAACTGAAGAGCCTCGTCGATGCGCATCCCAACGACATGAACCTCCAGGTGATGATGGGCAACTGGCTCCTCAGCAACGGCAAGAAGGATGATGCCCTCAAGACTTTCCTCGGCGTATTGAAGGAGGAACCGGACAATGCTCAGGGGCAGATGTCGCTGATGGACTACTACCGCATGCAGGGCAACACTTCAAAGGCTGACAGCCTGCTGCAGGACATACTGATAAATCCGCGTACGGAACCTAACACCCGCGTGGCGATGATACGTGAGTGGGTGAAGGATAGCGAGGAGAAAGGCGGCGACTCACTGCGCGTGATGCAGATATTCAACAAGGTACTGTCGCTTCCGCAGAAGACATCGGAGGTGGCAGAGATGAAGGTGGCATACATGACGCTGAAGAAGGCTCCGCAGGACTCCATACGTGCCGGTTGGGAAAAGGTGCTGGAGATAACACCGGAATACACCAGCGCACGCCTTCAGCTGATACAGATACTGTGGCGTGACACCATCGACATGAAGGTTGTTGCAGAATGCAAGAAGGCGGTGGAGTATGTTACCGACGAACCGATGCTGTACTATTACCTCGGTGTGGCGCAATATCTCAACAATCTTCAGGACGATGCCGTGGAATCCTTGCGCAAGGGTGCCGGCAGACTTACACCCGACACCGACAAGAACGTGGCGGCGGACATCTACCAGATGCTCGGCGACATCTACCAGAACCAGCATAAGCTGAAGGAGGCATACACGGCATACGACAGCTGCCTCGTATATAACCCCGACAAAGTGGTGTGCCTCAACAACTACGCATACTTCCTGTCGTTAGAGAAGAAGGAACTGAAGAAGGCAGAGCAGATGAGCTACCGCGCCATTACCGCCGAGCCGAACAGCGCAACGTACCTCGACACATACGCATGGATACTCTACCAGCAGCAGCGCTACGAGGAGGCATGCATCTATATAGAGCAGGCAATGAAGCATGATACCGACACTCTCGACATGTCGGGCGACATCTATGAGCATGCCGGTGACATCTACATGCAGCTGAAACGTACGGAAGAGGCAGTGAAGATGTGGGAGAAAGCTCTCAAACTCGGTGTTGAGGACGAAGCGACATTAAGAAAGAAACTGAAAAGAAAACTATAATCACCGAATCACCGAGTCATCGAATCACCGAGTCATCGAGTCACCGAGTCACCGAATCACCGAGTCATCGAATCACCGAGTCATCGAGTCACCGAGTCATCGAATCACCGAGTCATCGAATCATCGAAAAAAAACACCCACAACAATGAAGAAAATACTTTGCATAATGACTATCGCTGCACTTTTCGCATCGTGCAGCACCACAAAGAACGCACAGACAACAAAGATTTCTTCTACTCCTCAGCAGGAGCAGAAGCAGAATAAGTCGCTCGACTACATCCGCAAGGTAGGCGATCAGGCTGTCTATGCGCAGAATATAGTGTCCAAGATAAACTTCACCATTGACGCCATGGGCAGGGATGTCAGCGTTGACGGCAAGCTGAACATGCGCCGCAACGAGTGCATCCGCATCACACTCGTACCGTTCGGACTGATGGAGGTGGGCCGTCTGGAGTTCACTCCCGACTACGTCCTCATCATGGACCGCATGCATAAGGAGTACGTCAAGGCATCATACGGCGACATTGACTTCCTGAAGAACAACGGCATCGACTTCTACACACTGCAGGCATACTTCTGGAACGAGCTCTGCCTGCCGGGCAGGAAGCAGCTCTCCGACAGCGACTACTCGCAGTTTACTGCTGACATGGCGCAGCAGACGGAGCGCAGCATCGACTACAAGAGCGACAAGTTCGTATTCTCATGGCTCACAGATGTCAGCAAGGCACAGATAACCAAGGCATCCGTGAACTACGGTCAGGGCACCAGCAACCAGTCGAGCCTCGCCTTCGAGTACTCTTCCTTCGTACCAATGGGCTCAAAGCGCTTCCCTTCAGTAGAGAAACTGTCGTTCAACACCAAGGCAGCCAACAACGCCAAGGTGAGCCTTACGCTGAAGCTCAGCGGCATATCAGACGACAAGAACTGGGAGCCACGCACCGACATCAGCGACAAGTACAGGATGATCAGTGCCGAGGAGGCTTTCTCGAAGATTATGAGTCTGTAAGAAAATTCAACATTCACAAGTTCCGGTTGAATTGGAAAATATGATGACAAGAAAACTATTCATACTACTCCTCTCCTTATTTATTATTATAAGCACCACTGACGCGCAGACGAAGAAGAAGTCTGCGACGAAGAAGCCTGTGGCTACTGCTTCGAAGACGAAAGCGAAACGTACTGCTTCGAAGACGAAAGCGAAACGTACTGCTACGAAGACTACCAGTAAGACCACCAAGAAGGCTGCGGAACCTACCAATGCCTCCATCAAGGGTCTTAAGAACGAGCAGGCAAAGATCAAGCAGAATATCCGCAAGCAGGAGCAGGCTCTGAAGGCTAACAAGGCTCAGGTGCTGCAGAAGCTGAAAGGCCTGGAGCGTATCAACAGCGACATAACACGCCGCCAGCAGACCATCGACTCCATAAACACCGACCTGCACCGCATCGACAACAATATCGGGCTTCTCAACTCGCAACTCGAACACCTTAACTCGCAGCTCAACGAACGCAAGAAGAGCTACATAAAGTCCATGCGATACATGGCTCGCCATCAGGGAATACAGAACCAGCTGATGTTCATCTTCTCGGCAAAGAACTTCTCGGAGATTTACCGCCGCATGCGTTTCATGCGACAGTATGCGGCATTCCAGCGCACACAGGGCATCGCCGTAAAAGAGAAGCAGGAGCAGGTGAACACGAAGCGCAGCCAGCTTCACAGCGTACGCGGCGAGAAGAGCAACCTTCTCTATAAGGGTCATAAGGAGAAGCAGGCACTGACGGCACAGAAGGATGAGCAGCAGAAGATCGTGGCTTCACTGCAGCATCAGCAGAAGACCATACAGGCGGTCATCGACGACCATAAGAAGAAGGACGCAGCCCTCAACGCTCAGATCGACAAACTCGTTGCGGAAGAGGTGGAACGCGCCCGTCTTCGTGCGGAGGCAGAGGCAAAGCGCAAGGCAGAACTCGCTGCTGCAGCAAAGCGTAAGGCAGAGGAACTGGCACGCAAGAAGGCGGAGGCAGAGGCTCGTGCCCGTGAGAACGCACGCCGCATAGCAGAGGCAAAGGCAGCAGAGGAGAAGGCAAAGGCAGAGGCTCGTGCCGCAGCACGCGACAAGGCTGCACGTGAACGTGCCAAGCAGATGGCGCGTGAGGCAGAGGCAGCGCGTATAGCAGCAGAGCGCAAGGCAGAGATTGACAATGCCCGTGCGGAGCGCGACGTGGCAGAGGCAAAGAAACAGAACGACGATGCCGTGATGCTCTCCAGTGCCGACCGCATCGTCACCGGAGGTTTCGAGGCAAACAAAGGCCGTATGCCGTCGCCTATTGCTGGTGGTCGCATCGTCAGCCACTACGGACAGCATGGCGTACCGGGACTTCCTGGTGTCGTTCTCGACAATAAAGGCATCAACATCCTTGGTTCTGCGGGAGCCAGTGCTCGCGCTATCTACGACGGAGAGGTCAGTGCCGTATTCAACATCGGCGGTTCTATGGGCGTGCTTGTGCGCCACGGTGCATACATCTCAGTATATTGCAACCTCAAGAGCGTCAGCGTGGCACGCGGTCAGAAGGTGTCAAAGGGACAGACTCTCGGCACCGTAGGACGTGACAACATCCTGCAGTTCCAGCTTCGCAAGGAGCGCGCCAAGCTTAATCCGGAGCAATGGATAGCGAGATAACGAAAACGAAGACGAAGACGAAGACGAAGACGAAAGCGAAAACGGCAGCAACCCTACGTAAGGTTACTGCCGTTATTGCTTTATGTAAGGATGATGGATTTGCAGGAAAAAATACCAAATATATCTTGAATACATAATAATTACAAGAAAAATACACGACATTTCATAATAAATAGGGATTGCACAGGTCGCGAAATGTATGTAACTTTGCACTCGAATTTTACAGATAAAGATAATGAGCAGAATTATTACAACACTTTGCCTCCTCGCAGTCGCTATCGTTTCAAACGCAGAAGAGGCTTTCGACACATTACGCACAGCACACCTCGGAGAGGTCGTAGTAGCACAGTCTATCAAGGATAACGGAGAACTCAGAACGCTTCCCGCTTCCACCACCGCCATCAGCAGCCGACAGCTGGAGGACAATCACCTCACGTCGCTGAAGAAGGCGAGCACCATCGTGCCCAACATGTTCATACCAGACTATGGCAGCCGACTGACGAGTGCCATCTACATCAGAGGCGTTGGCAGCCGACTGAACACCTCTGCCGTGGGACTCTACGTCGATGACATCCCATACAACGACAAGTCTGCCTTCGACTTCAAGTTCAACGACATACAGCGCATCGACATCCTGCGCGGTCCGCAGGGCACGCTCTATGGCAGCAACACCATGGGCGGCATCGTGCGTATATACACCAAGAATCCGTTTCACTATGAGGGAACGGACGTGAAGCTGGGCTTTGCCACTCGCGACAACCACCGTTCGGGCTCCGTCACCCACTACCATCACTTCAGCGACAAGTTCGCAGTTTCCGTCGGTGGTTACTACGAGGGCGGCGATGGTTTCTTCCGCAACATCACACTCGACAAGAAGGTTGACGGCATACAGGCTCTCGGAGGTAAGATACGCGCACTCTACAGACCATCGGAACGCCTGCTCTTCGACCTCAACCTTAACTACGATTACAGCGACGAGGGCGCCTATCCGTATTATTACGTAGGCACCACCACCCAACTCCCGTCACCCAACACCCAACACCCAACACCCAACGCCCAAATCACCAACAACCGCGAGAGCAGCTACTACCGCAACCTTGCCAATGCAGCGCTCAACATAGAGTACGTGGCAGACGGCTGGATGATGAATGCCGTGACGGGATACCAGTTCCTGAAGGACCGCATGTTCCTCGATCAGGACTTCATTGCCAACGACATCTACACCCTCGAACAGCGCCAGCGCATCAACAGCATCAACGAGGAGGTGATCTTCAAGAGCACCGGCAACAGGCGATGGGAATGGCTCGCCGGCATCAACCTCATGTACCAGAGCCTGCATACCACCGGACCGGTAGTGTTCTACAATGACGGACTACGATGGCTGGAGGGTAAGATAAACTCCAACATGCCGCCTGTCAGCAGGATAAAGATATTGAAGGACAACATCCTCATGGACGGCACATACGACACTCCAAAGTTCGACGCTGCCGTCTTCCATCAGTCAACATACCACTTCACCGACCATCTGTCGGCATCCCTCGGCCTGCGTCTTGACAACGAATACCGCAAGATTTCGTACTTCGCACCTGCCGACATCAACTACGGTTTCCACAACCAGCAGATGGAGTCGCACATACCATACGAAGGCAAGATGAGCAACAACAGCCTTACCGTATTGCCAAAGTTCACCATGACCTATACCTTTGATAACAAGAGCAATATCTATGCCTCTATTGCCAAGGGACAGCGCTCCGGAGGCTACAACCTGCAGATGTTCTCAGACCTTCTTCAGGGTGCCATGCGTGTGGATATGATGCGCGGAGTGATGGCTATCATGAAACCTGACCTCAAGAGGCTGCCGGAAGCAGCAAAGACGGGCATGACGGCTGCACTCTCGCAGTTCCAGACTCCTACGACAGACCAGGTTGTCTTCAAGCCGGAATATGCCTGGAACTATGAGCTCGGAGGTCACTTCAACATGGGTGGCGATCTCTCCGACGGCGATCTCAAGGTGGCGAAGGTGCAGCTCGACGCAGCACTCTTCTACAGCCGCATCTTCGACCAGCAGATAGCACGCTTTGCTCCTTCCGGATTAGGCCGCATGATGGTCAATGCAGGCAAGAGCAGAAGCCTTGGCGGCGAACTGTCATTGCGCTGGAGACCATCGCTACACTGGAACTTCCTTATGGGCTACGGCTTCACCCGCGCCACATTCACCGACTACGACACATCCGCCGACGACAAGGGTGCCGACTACTCCGGCAACTACGTTCCATTCGTGCCGATGCACACTCTCAACGCCGACGCATCCTACACATGGTTCCTGAAGAACAGCAAGCTGACCGTCGGTGCCGGCTGCCATGGTGCCGGTCGCATATACTGGACGGAGAGCAACAACGCCTACCAGAACTTCTACGCCCTCCTCGATGCTCGTGCCACGCTGGAACTCAACAATATAGGCATCACGCTATGGGGCAAGAACCTCACCGGCACCCGTTACAACACATTCTATTTCGAGAGTGCCAACCGCTGCTTCGAGCAGCAC